>JBDOIT010000015.1:0-1838 GCA_047404135.1 Rickettsiales bacterium | reverse complement strand
ATCTACAACCACAACCAGAACCGCATTACCAACTTGTTGCAGGTGAAAGCGGCGAAAGCGATACAGATGGTCAAAAGTATTATCGCAAGCAGCTAGAGCAACTCGAAGAAGCAGCTGGCCATCGCATAAATGCACAGCTCATGGACAAGGTTGCTTCGGCAGTTCTTGACTAAAATATCCTAGGACATGATACAATTGAAAAACAATATTTCAGGTATAGACACATCATCAAAAATCTTACGACTACACGGTGCACGTCTCAGTAACTTGTCATTGTCGACATTTAGCTTTTTGGAATGCATTTTTTAACTTGTTTCGGGATGACTAGATGCAAACGCGCTTACTTTGGCACAGTGACCATCTTTGTAAAAGGCACCGACACAGTGGATTTTTTAACAAGAAGGTACTTAGGGAGGTTAATTAACCAAAAAAAATTTTAAAAAAAACTTATTTCTCCCTCTCTTTTAGTAAGTGTATGTACTAGTGTTCGGATGTACTATGTATGTTGTTCTACTTTTAAGGTACCCATTTGGCTTTTTTAGGTATCCGAGTTCATCGATGCGTCATTTTGATTGTGATGAATAATTGTTTGTTTTGTTTGGCAAATTGAGCGCAGCACGCTGAAGTTTCATAAATATTACTTTACGACAGTAGCATAAGCCGTCACTTAGTTATGACCTTCTAAAATATTACCAAAAACGGCTTGGGGGAACCTAAATTAGTTGGTTTAAGTGGTACTCTGTCTGGGTAACCAACCACCAGCAGTCACGTTGAGTAGCGAATGAATTTATATTTTTGGTGTTTGAAAAATATTTCTGCGACATTGAGGGATGACCTAGCTAGTTGTACCAATGGTTACCGTTGATCAATAATCTTGAGACTTGTTGACCATTTGATCACATGTACTCTAGTCAACATAGAATCTAAGATGAACTTAGAACATATATATGTTTTAGAACATAACTAAGATGATTCAATGTTTATACAAAGAATGACGGTGGGATTCCTGGGATTCCTATAAGACTGAATATAGTGGTACGAGTTTACCTCTGATGAGTGCTACTAATACCCTAGTTTCTATATATTCCAAGTTGCCCCCGTCGTTTGATGAGACAAAGTTATCAAAACGAAAAAAAAAAACGAAGCAGGAACAGAGGACCAGTGTGGCGAAGAATATCCACGGTAACCGAGACTTAGCTCGGTAGAGTGAGTAGGTAGCTGATAACGACTAAGCACCCTAGAGGATTGAGTCTCCGAATCTGTGCTGCGGATTATTTCGCGTACATTGGGGATGATTAAGTGGATGCGTAATGGGGTGACTGCAATCGTCGCCATCAATGCCAAACAATGCCAAAGACTTGACAATGTATGGTTCCTGATAACGACTCAATATGTTATAAAGATGACGGTGGGACGCGTGGGATTCCTGTAAAGTCTAGAGAGAAACTGTGAGAACGCACGAGTTGACGTTTGATAGATGCACTTGTGATGCTATTGATTAAGATACTTTCTATATATATTCCAAGGGTTGTGACAAAAAATCGAAGTTTAGTATCTTAATAATCCGTTATGTGGTCCAATATACCGTTGAAAAGCTAAGACACAGTCTTTCTTGTCCCCAGACAGAACGTGAAACATCCACCCACACTGAGCAATGTAATGATATATAATTAACACCCATGACTGATTCCCTTAGCTACCAGAATGAGAATTTAAAAGTTATAGGGTTTTTTAAAAAAGGACTACTAGCTAGTTCACAGTAGTTCTTTTCTGTCAATGTTCGAAATGCTCCCGATTTTCATGCATGTGAAAGATATGACTATATGACTACTTAGAAC
>JBDOIT010000014.1:0-2484 GCA_047404135.1 Rickettsiales bacterium | reverse complement strand
ATATTTAGCCTGCTACCCTGCTACTTTTCATTCATATAGGTATATGTATTTAATAGAATAAAAAGAATATGAAGAATAGATAAGGTATGAAATGGAAATCAAAAAGGTAGCAGCATAAAAAATCTAGCAACGCTCTCCTGCTACTTTTCGGTTTTCTTCCGCTACCTTTTGCTCTCCTGCTACCTTTTTTTTCAAAAGAAAACCCAACCTTCCTAATCAACCGATATATTAAATCACCCATCCAACTGAACACTATAGTTCTTCTGTATTTCTGGAGGTGTGATAAATTTCTCAGTATGGGCTTTTATCTCAGTACCAGCAACAAGAGATGCAATTCCAAGCCCAGCAGTAACAAACCAATTAATAGGATCCCAATCCAAAACAGCACTATCAGCAGTTGCGGTCTCCAAGGCTGTTTTCGCCACATTAGCCGCATCAGAAACAGCAGCAGTGGCTGTAGAACTAGCACTGGCAGCAGCACTAGCAGCGTCAATTGAAGTCTCTGCAACAGTACTACTAGCAGCAGCGGCATCACCAGCCACGTTCGCAGCAGCAGCACTAGCATTACTAGCCACGTTCGCAGCAGCAGTACCAGCATCATTAGCCGCATTAGCAGCAGCATCACTAGCATCATCCACAGCAGACCCAAGTTTGCTCTTGATACCGGACAACAGATTTCTCCCAGCCTGAGTTAAACCTTGCGTCAACTTGGAGGTGACCTGTGATAATGCACCCTCATAATCGCCACTTTCTAAAGAGTCTTGAATACCCTGCATGTCTTCATCATTTATTCCCAGTTTCTCACCTAACCCACCTGTCATTTTGGACCGAAGAACTTTCACACCCTCAAGGGCTTTAGCACCCACCGCCATATTTCCAAGCCCCTCTAATGTAGTTTTCGCATATTCTTTATGATAATTCACAACATCGGCATATTGGGGCATTTCATCATTATTTGCCGCATCTGCAAGGTTTTGGGTTATGTTGGAGTAGTTATCCATTTTATGATATATAGAAATATTTTATTGGGATAAAAAAGTATTTAATAAGTATGGGAATCATTCAATCGTGCATGAAGAAATGCAGAATTGAATCTGAGTGTTTGTACGATGGCTTTGCTTACGAAGCAGACGAACATTTTAAAGCCATCCACGACACATTAAAACGTGAGTTTGAGGTGGGGCATACCGACCTTAAAAATATTCATCGCATCGTATCCAAACGGAAAAGAATCGTTAAAAATATTTAAAATAAATATCTAAAGTACAGTATATAAAATGGATATGAAATACCACCGCCTCCTACCAACTAGCAACAACCTTCAAGGTTTCAAAGCCTACGATTCAATTGATTTTTTACTTACTGGCCCAGGCAGGGCTCTGGTAAATAACTCAATAACCGTAGACTTTGATTTGGTGGTGCAACAAAATGGCGCTGCTTTGGCTGGGACTGAACTGGTCCAAGTCAATCAACACATTGGTGCGTCGGCATTCTTTGACCAGTTCCAGGTTGAAACCCAAAACAAAGGTTCAATTCAAAACCTTCAGAATTACCCAAGGTACTGCAACCTAGTAAATAGTGGCTCAAAGTGTGACAACGATGCATTTAATTCTCAAGATATCTTAGAGGGGGTTGGACCACTATTGTTGAACGGAAGATATGCGGTTCAACCAGATGCCTACCGCTCTAAAAATGCAACAGTCAAAACCCAAAACAAACATTACGTCGTAACCCCCAAGATTTGTTTCAATCGTGCACAGGGCGGTCAATTTGATTTTGACAAAGATGGTTTTATAAAAATATCCACAACACTTTCACGAGTGGCTAATTGCCTGTGGGGTGTATCTGTGGATGAAAATACTAGTTACACCATCAGTAATGTAAGTCTCAGATACCAAACAATCCCTAAAGAGCAGGCATTAAAACAACCACTCCTCATGAACAGTTACATCAGCATTAAATCCACTTTGAACTCCACAAACAACATGATTCAGGCAACCGTCCCAACAAGTGCTTGTTCTGGCTGTGCTATTTCGTTTATTGAACAAAGCAATGAAGGTACTTTGACAAAAGACAACAACAAGAATTACCTATGAATTGACTGACTTGAAAGACATGGTTTATCAAGGGGTTGAAGTACTATCTCAATCTGGCCACAACAACGTGACATTTAAGAACTTTAAATCAAATGATTCATTTTTAGTTGGCTTGGATTTCAAATCGTACCTTGACTTGAGCAACACAAACTTCCAAGTGAACATTGATATGGAGAACAGTTTAAACAACGCCCCGTTGTCAGCGTATCTTTATTTCTTAAATTTAATTCGGTTTTAACGTAAATATTTATAATTAAATATATTTTAATTAATTATAAATGGCGATGTACTCTCAATTTGTTAAACTCAGATATCTTGACCCAGTTTCAGACCTACCAAATAAAACAGAATTCAAATTGCCGAATCAAACCTATGCAACCCACTGGCC
>JBDOIT010000013.1:0-1762 GCA_047404135.1 Rickettsiales bacterium | reverse complement strand
ACACTTAAACGATATTCAGACGGCATTACACTTCACTTCTATGCTGAAGTCCAAAAAATGATGAAGTTTGGTGCAGGGTCTTTTAGTGTAGCATATCTTTGAGAATAAAAATCTTATAAAAAATATTATTTATTTTTATATAAGATGAGCAAGGAGACTTTGGTTGAATTACGACAACAAAATACAAACACAACTACTTTTGCAAACGGTAATTATGTATGCACCTTGGGGGAATCTATTTCGTTAAAGAAGGGTGACCAAATCAATGTCAAGCAGGTTTTTATTGACACTCTAAACCAAGAGTCAAATAAAATAGTTATTCCACCAGAACACAGTGAATTAACAATTAATGTAGGATTGTACCTTGTGGACCAAGACTCTACTAGAGAATTGTGTAAAGATAAAAATACTTATTATGCCGAGGACGCCAATACAGATAAATTAGCAACCGCAAACCGCCCAAATGGGAAGCCATATTATCTAGCAAGTGAAAATAAAAGTGGAAACACTCAACCAACAACTGAATTTCCAGCCACCGCCGATTTACTTGAATTCACCACATATACACCAGGAGCGTTTGCGGTGGCGTCCAATACGTCTTATAACAATCACGACGTATCCGGTGGTAGTGGTGCTGGTTTAACAATGTCATTTACTATAGCAGACGAGACACTTACCGTTAGTTCAATAGAGGTAGAAACTCGTGGGTCAGGCTACAAAATTGGCGACGTCGTGACAATTGAAGGCATTGAAGGCGCCACCAAAAACCCAACTTTCACAATCAAAAAATTATATTATTTTCAGATGATGACTTTTGGGGGGTTTGCAATAGAGGATTTGAGAGAGCATACGTTTTATAGGAATGAAGATATGAAAGCATATTTACAATATCAAGATGCTGATGGTATTGACCGTGATTATTTTTTTAGTGTAAAAAAGAAAGTTTGGAGGAAGGCCGTACCAGATGGGAAAACACAAATTTTAACTTCAAAAACAACAGAATTTTACAACGTACCACCCCCCCCCCTGCCGATTCAAATAAAAAGGGATGCATACGGTCCAGGTCAGCACATGCGAGTTAATCCAAACGTGGTAAATAAAACTGGAACTGGCCAAAAAAATTGGGACAGGGGTGGTTGGAAATTTCTTGAGGTGGTCGTCCCAGAGGACGTTGCACCAGATAATACAACCTATACACCATGGACATTCCCAATAACAGTAACAATAGGCGACCCCAATCAACCCACAACGTATTCTAAAGCAGCCTTTGCACGCACTCTTACAGACAAACTGTCATTTGCATCCCAAAAATTATATATATCCGAAGATACGTATTGCGACAATGTGATGATGCAATCAATTGTAGAAATGGAAAAAAGAGGCCGTTCTTCTGATAATACACAACCTGGAATCATGCCTCTTTTTGTGGCCGCAGACTGCTCCGATGTTTTAAAGACAAAAAAAAATGACCCAAATTATCTCTTTGGTGCCTCTACATTTAGTGTGGGCTACGACCAAAGCATAGATGTGTTTTCAATTGATGCAATTCACTCTTCTATATATACTGGGAACAATAAAAGCGTTGTTCCGATATCACACAATAATAAAAAATTCATACTCAATAAAACTGGGGGAATATATATATTAAGTTGTTCTTGGACAGAACTTTTCACGGATGAAATGCAACTGCCTCGGCCTATATTTACCACACCAGTAATTAACACCGATGTTACCGAAATTGGAAATCTAAAAAAAATAATCG
>JBDOIT010000012.1:0-1509 GCA_047404135.1 Rickettsiales bacterium | reverse complement strand
GATCATGCTGATGCAGCTAGGGTTTGTGTTTGATGGAAACGAAGCCCCCGTGGACACATCGACAACCAGGTGCATTGCTACTTCCAAACTTACAACGCCGGAAGAAAAGAAGCTTCTACCAAAGTACGGGATTCTAAAAGATGGAACCACCACCACCACTACCCCCAACACCAACAGACCAACGCTATCGACAGATGAGTTTTTGAAGTCTTTGGACGATTACATGAAAAATCCTGTGTCACCTGTACAAACAACAACAACCCTAACCCCACAGGAGATCAAAGATGCAAGATTTTTAAGTGGTTTTGGCACGATCGATGATGATTTCAAAATGTTCAAGAAAGGTTTTTTGCCATTTTGCCACCGGGGTGCTGAATTTCTGTTTCTGAAGCACGGCGAGACCTACGAAGAAGCAGCCCGGAGGATCTCGTCAACAGCACTCAATTTTGATGACTTTGTGGAAGCCTTATCAGATGAGGGTGGTGCTGCGATCATCACAATATCGACAGCAACAACCTCATTTTCCAACGCATACTTCATTCTTGCATCCATTTGGTTCGCAACAGCATGATTCAGCAGTGAAATTTGTTAACCCAAGTTTATTGTTATCTTCACTGTTGATGTGACTGGTAATTTAAATGTGGCACGTTCTCTCTAAGTATAACCGCGAGGGTAACGCTACCTTTTCAGAACGACCCACGACACATTTTAAACACCTTTCAAGTTTGTACTATATATATCAGTATATATATATATATATTTAAAAATTATAGATATAGTCTTTCATTGGATAGATACGTACAGTACTGTGTACTGTCTTCTTGGATAAGCCATATTTTGATGAAAAATAAATTCCGTCTTGGTCTGCTCGCAATAGCACCCTACGTAGGCCTGCCCAACACAAGATCGATGCACTTCATTTGGGTTGATTATATGCAGTATTAGTACTTATACACCATTTTTAATTATTAATTAAAAAAATTAAAAAAAATATTTAATTTATTTTAAAACCCACTATTCTATTAAATACTCCGCCGCTCGAGCAGCTAGAGACAAACGGTTTGAATAGCGCCATAGAGCAATAAAGATGCCGTGGCGTAATTGGGGGGCTTTTTTTGTTGAATTCAATCATCAGGGCGCCTTTATTAAGAACCATGGCCTAACAACCCAGGTTTGGATGACGTAAAGTGCCGGGAATAATTTTTTTGGGCCATTGGATACTTTCACACAAGACAACATGCATCTCGCATTCATTTTCTTTCTAGCCAATCTTGCATTGGTTTCAGGGACAAGTACTGAGTACCATGACTATTGCGTCATCGGTGCAGGGTACGTGTGAAGAGCCAAGGCTGCCCAACATTATACAATGAATGAATGAGCAAAGTTTCTCTATAAAGTTTATCCTTCCTGATCATGATAATACATGAAAGATACGCTGTTGCAAGGCTGGTACACTGGCACAAATATGTGGATCATCCACGTGCACGCGTACGCGTACACATGTATATG
>JBDOIT010000011.1:0-1147 GCA_047404135.1 Rickettsiales bacterium | reverse complement strand
GAGCAACCCGGGTCACATTTAATTTGGCAGCCTTGAAAATGTACGTACGGTTAAAACCATGGTTTGATCCATCATCAATAGTAACCGAATGCAAAAAGCCACACGTCAAAAGAAACGGCTGCAATTTAAATTCTCCCAAAACCGAGTGTCTTGAGATAGATCCATGATGGTCTCCGACATCGGCTCGTACGGCACATCATTTGTAAATCATCCGTGTTGACATTACAGTCTGATATCCAGTAATAATACAATTAAATTATCAGATGAGATCTAGATGGATAACACTGCACTTTTGGGTGTAGACTCCAATCTGCAACAACAAAACTGTGATTATATCTTTTGACCTCTTGCCGAGTCTTGCGCACAATGCACGCTTACGATGGATGATTGTACGGTGGTTCTGTGGTATTTCTGCCTTTACTTATAAGTTATAATTACCTTGTCATTTGCCGCTCTTAATATTAATCACATGTAATTATGTCAGTGTAGATTAAAGCAATCTGCAAATTAGACTTATTTGACAACAACAAGTGTTATCTTTCAAACCCTTATGAAGAAAACACTGTTAGAGGCTAGTTAGAGGTGAAGCAAATTTGATTGCAACCATATTATATCTTTTAATAATTTTCCAAAGCTTAAGATGACTGCTTTTACATAATGAAATGCCAAAAAAAAAAAGATGAGAAAAGAAAAGTACACTGGCCATGGACACGTGTCCAGACATGCACACATGCATGGCAGCGAATTGCTTTGCCTTCAAGCAACCTGTTCACCAAACACCGATGACTCCACGCACCAACCACCACTGCAGCTGCGAGCATCGCCGCTGCCATTGCGATGCCAAGTCTGAGCAGCAACGATGCCAACAGGAGCAAATCGTGCAAAGGTGGCAGATGAAGACAATTTAAATCGACACAACTCCGACGATTTCAGCCTCGGTCCTGTCGGTCAAGCTGCCAGGACCAGATATATATTTTAAAAAAGATGACAAGGTGGTGGCTGTGGAAATTGATTATATTGAACTAATGTTTTTTTTAAAATATCGACGAAAAGTCAAGCGAAATCGTCGCACCCTCTCACTTAAATTCTGTAACTACTCGTAGGCCGGGCTACGGACTAGCTTGTCTTGGAGAGATTTGTTTTTAAC
>JBDOIT010000010.1:0-1000 GCA_047404135.1 Rickettsiales bacterium | reverse complement strand
GTGCAGGCGCATGGAGGGTCGGCATGTGAAACTGCACGCTGTTAAGTCATTGTTGTATGTCATTGTGTGCAGTGATTGGTAGAACATAATAAAGATGCACCAAAAAATAATAGGGCAGCAGTACAATAGACAAGATCTGCACACTGATACATAAACTTGAATATAAGAAATACTCTCACAGACTTAGTCACAGTCTCTCGTAGGATTTAGATGGTGATGACATGAAGCATTAAATTACCTAGCTAGAGGTCCCCAAATCCCAGTGGCTCGTAGATACCTGTTCGAGAGTAGAGTACTTAAAACATATATTTAAAGTGAGAATCCCTAATATGATGATATATATGTTATATACAGCGTATATGTTCTAAGTAAGAGTAGAGTAATTCGTATGTAATATTTTTGTGTTAGTTATAAACTGAAATGCAAGCTTAAAAAATGTGATATGTCTTTAGAATACCGTGTGTATACTCTTGGCAACACCAGTGGTTGCCCAGACAGGGTATACCTAAAAGGTACCTTAGGATACGTAAAAAGCCAAATGGATACCTAAAAATTATAATCTCATCATCCGGACATTAGCACGTACACTTGCATACTGACATAGCACGACACTGTACGACTGTGTGAGCAGAATGATATAATGTTCGTTGGAAAGCTAAGACACAGATCTTCCATATACTGGTAGTTACCCAGACAGGGTAACCACAGTGTACCTAAACCTAATTTAGGTACCCCAAGCCGTTTTGGTACAACTTTACTGTACTTTAGAGGGTTATAACCACTTTCTTGTTAACCAATAGACTGCTTGTTCCACTACCACAAAGTAAATATACTTATGAAAGTTCAGCCAGCGTGCTGCGCGCATTTCGCAAAAAAAAAACAAAGTGCTGCGCGCATTTCGCAAGAAAAAAACAAACAAGATTGTCAATCACAATCAAAATGACGTATCGACTTATCGTCAATTCGTACACTCTAGCTAGTGGAGCACAGAGGCGAAGAA
>JBDOIT010000009.1:0-1421 GCA_047404135.1 Rickettsiales bacterium | reverse complement strand
AAGCTCTCTATCTCAGCTTTCATTTAGTATATAGGTTTATAGGTATCAGACCGTAACGCAAGTCACTACAGTGTGCGCGGGAGCAGGTTTTTTATTTTTATTTTTATTCTTAAAAGTCTAGTGGACAAAGTAACCCCGGAATCACACAAACCCCGGAATTTCCGAAAAAATAGGTAGGAAACCAACCATTCTTCAGTACAGCTTTGGGAAGTGCGTTTAAATATACACTTTCTTTTGCCGACTCATTTGTATAGGCTGATGGACCTCCAACGACAACATTTTGCTGTGCAAAGCACTAGTATATAGGTATAAGCTTCTCTTTTTGTTGGTTTTGTGAGCAGGGTGGAAAGGAGAAGAAAATATACCATACTGGTAAGTACTGCGCTATCGCCGGCTTCTTTATATTCAGACGACCACACGTTCGGTAAGATGATTCTACACACACGGTTAAGCTGAAATGCACCGCATTTGTCCGCGTATTGTGTCTTTTTGTTTGCTCAAGATTCAAATGAATATACAATGTTTTCCGTTACTTTTCAATTATAAATTCAAAAATCTGCAGGCTATTTCCTAGATCCAAACACGTATCCTTACCTCTCCAATGTACTGTATACGCACATACACCGTGTATAACATTCCATTGAAGACTGCGGAAGTAGTACATCATCGTTTATACCCTATCCGTATGCCGTTGCAGCATTAATTAACATATATATTCTCATATGCATTTTTCAGAGAATACTTGAGATAAGAATAATATAGTATTGACACGGGAGACCATGTTTAATGTCTCCGTTTCTCCTGAAACGCCTCCTACTTCCTCCACATATACCGCGTTGGTTCTCGCATATCTGAGAATGCTATATTGTAACTGCTTAACCCGGAGAATGATGAAAACGGATGAAATAAAGACATAATATGGGAAAATGCAAAGAGCACAGGTGCAACACACTTTGCGCATAGCTTTGACGTCCAAATCACGCTTGTTCCGGCGGCAGGGTGATTGGATTGCTTTTGGGGTAACAGCACCCGAGCATCCAATGTTTGGCGTAATATATTGGGGGGAATGGAACCTGATTATTTTGGAGGGTTTTCACTCTAAATGATATTGGATGCTTGCACCAACGTGGATACCACCAAAACATACAAAATAGCTTCTAGAACTTAAGATATATATGCCACCCCATGCAAATGACTTGCACTTAAGTGCCATATATTATAAGACAAGAATATTTTTGGCAAAAGCTCAAAACGTATGTAAATGGGTGTGTGTGGTGCAGTTAAAGTGATGTGTATTCTTGCTTAAAATTAAAATTTGCACAGTCCATCCAAACCATTTATATCAATCTTACATTTGATCCTGGGAAAACAAAGGGCAAGCTATCCGATTATGGCGGTTATGGAACCATGTTATTGTACGA
>JBDOIT010000008.1:0-1021 GCA_047404135.1 Rickettsiales bacterium | reverse complement strand
ATATAAATCGATTAATTATTCATAAAACTGGAGTATATTATCCAGCAAATGATGATTATTGGAGTAAATTATCTACCTCGCCCGTTATTAATACTACTAGATTCTATCAGTATACGTAGAAAAACTAGTTAAAATCCTGACCCCGTTACTCGATATCCTGCACAGATAATCCTGCACAGATTAATCCTGCGAATCTTATTATGTTTTTATTTTGGATCTGCAGACTGTAATGAATATGAGTAAGTCGCATCTCATTAATCGTCCCAGGCTCTAGAAAAAAAAAAACTGATGAGCAGCTATTTTTGGATTAAAGTTATTTAGATTCAATGGGCAAGACATGGCTTATATTAACAAAGCTGACACACTCAACTTTCGAACGTCTTCCCTCTGCTGAGACCTGAGTAATATTTTTATAAATCTCATATCATCACTTAGCTTCTCTTTCTTTTCCACTTAAAAACTAAAGTGCATTGCATATGCAGCCTTTGATGTCATCTTCTAACAAATGAAGCATAAAGTACGGCCACTGAAATTTGCTCTGGGAAACGAGGTTTAAACTGATCACACCGGGTCACAGAACCCCCCCCTTTTTAGTAATTTTAAATGAATGAAATTTACTGTCTTCGCCCTTGGGTAATAATTAGCCATTCACAGGGGAAAATTCTAAAATTGACGGGGCCCCGTCATGTCAGCAAAATATCGTTGCTAAGTTTAAACCTAAGTTAATCCTTAGCTAAATCATGTTGCTAGGGTAATTTAACTTAGGGTTTAATAGCACAATTTTTCCCAAGTTGAAATTGAGGTCGAGGAAAAATAGATATCTTCGCAGGGATTAAGTAATTGTCAGAGCATGATGTTGTCGCAACTGCTGCTAGTTATGGTAACGTTATTTGGAATGGTTGAAGGGGAGAGCCTGACCAAAGTGATTCTTCCTGCTGATCTCGCACTAAACGAATCAGCTTTCTGTAAGTGTGATTGCAGATCCAGTCTTCCTCCTTCTCCTCCTCTCCTCCTCCCGCTC
>JBDOIT010000007.1:0-1078 GCA_047404135.1 Rickettsiales bacterium | reverse complement strand
TTGCCTCCAGAGGTTGTACTGTTTTGTAAAAACATATGTGCTGTAGTGTGTAGTATTAATGCAATAATGGCACCCACATTGTTATTATAAAGCTGCTCGCAGCATTGGATTTTGAGTAATATTGTACGAACTACACTGAACTGATTTACTCCTTGTTAAAAAGATAAGAAATGATGATAAATTGAGATTGCTATATATGTAAGTACGTGCTAGCAACTTTCGTAATTATGAGTCATCGAAATGCAGGCAAAATCTTATAACTATAGCGTTGTACCACATTTTGGAAGCGATATTTAACCCTCTAATACTCTCGTACCAATATCTATTTTCTGTGAAAATATGCTCTCGTAACCTGACGCTACGCGATGTAGCGTCTCGCAAATACAATAACCAACACTAACGCAACAGATCAAATGAAAGCCAAGACCTTCAGCTTTCGGTTGGTATATTTTTTGGAGGTCCTCATTCATTTTTGAAAATACTATTACGAATCATATCTCATTAATTCTCCTTCCTCAGACGCCCACATACGTATATGTGCACTGCTACCCACACATATAAGAATGCGCACGTCCCATAGTATCTAAGTGTTCGCCATAGTAATAATATGATATATTAAGACAATTTTGAGTGGATGTAGCATGTGCATCATGGTCATCTGCTTAACAGTATGAATATGTTTAGACCATGTTTCCAGATTCTGCAAATTGCACCATTGTTCAGGTGGTTGTTGTTGCTAAGGCGAATGAAACTGATTTAGGTTAGCTAGGGTACCAATCACTTTTAAAAAGTGTGTAATAGGGTATACTTGGAAGAGAGAATGGACTTTTTGGACCTGTGATTCCATAGAAGTTGAATTGCATACCAATTAGTGTACACATGCTTCTAAATCTCAAATTTCGAATTAATTGAAAATGAGCTAAATTAGAAGAAGTGACTTCTGCTAAACATGGTAGTGCGCGATTCCGCTTGATTTATAAGCCCAACACTATTGGTAGGGTTCTATCTTTCATTTCCCAACTAGAAATCCATATTTGGTTGAAGTTATTTTCTATCCTAAGCACTACAGCAACACACA
>JBDOIT010000006.1:0-177875 GCA_047404135.1 Rickettsiales bacterium | reverse complement strand
AGGAGATAATGTGAAGCTAAACGTGCAACTAATTGCACCGATAGCGATGGACGAAGGATTGAGATTTGCGATCAGGGAAGGTGGTAGAACCGTTGGAGCTGGTGTGGTCTCTAAAATTTTGAAATAGTGTAGTATAGTATGAGTGGAAACCAAAGAATTAGGATTAGACTTCAAGCATTTGACCACATCTTATTGGATCAGGCGTCTAAAGAGATAGTCAATACAGTTAAAAGAACTGGTGCTGAAATCAGTGGACCAATTCCTATTCCTACAAATATACAAAAATACACGGTGATCAAAGGCCCTCATGTTGATAAAGATTCTAGGGAGCAATTTGAAATCAGGAAGCATAAAAGATTAGTGATTATTGACTACTCTACTCCTGAAACAATTAACGCTCTTATGAAAGTTGATCTTGCATGTGGAGTTGATGTTGAAATTAAAGTTGGTGCTTCATGATGAGTAGAGTAGGTGTAATAGCAAAAAAAATAGGAATGTCTGCTGTTTTTGATGAAAGCGGTGCTAGAATTCCTGTGACTATGCTAAAAATAGATAATTGTAGTGTTGTTGCGAAGAAGGAAAAATCTAGAGATGGCTATGTTGCACTTCAGGTAGGTGTTAAGGAATATAAGAATATTTCTAAAGCTTCGAAGTCTCTTCAAGGGCATTTTAAGAAGAACTCAGCTACTCCTAAAAAGAAATTAGCAGAATTCAGAGTTGATGAAGACGCGATGTTAGACGTAGGTACTTCTATAAAGGCGGACCACTATATTCCGAATCAATTTGTTGATATTTCAGGTGTCTCTATAGGTAAAGGTTTTGCTGGTGTTATGAAAAGGCATAACTTTAAAGGCATGAGAGCTTCTCATGGTGTGTCTATATCTCATAGAGCGCACGGTTCTACCGGTCAATGTCAAGATCCTGGTAGAGTTTTTAAGGGTAAAAAGATGGCTGGTCAGATGGGTAATAGTCAGGTGACTATGCAAAATCTTAGAGTTGTTGCCATAGATGTAGAAAATGACACTATTTTAGTGAAAGGAGGTGTTCCTGGATCCAAAAATTCATATGTTCTTATTAAGGATGCTGTCAAAAGGGCTGTTCCTGAATCTGCTCCTTACCCTGGTAAAAAGCAGGAGAAGAAGGTTGAAGATCTGAATTTGGTTACAGAAACTGCTGCAACTCCTGACGTTCCTATGCAAGAAGATAAGGCTGCAGGGAATTCAGAGAATAACGAGAATAAATAGGTATTGAAGGTGAAGTTAAAAGTTTTGAATTTAGATAATAAGGAAGTTGGTGACGTTTCTTTGGAGCCTTCTATCTATTCTCAGGAAATAAGAAAAGATATTTTACACCGTGTTGTTGAGTGGCAGAGGGCAAAAAGTAGAGCTGGTACTCACAAGACAAAAGGAATTAGTGAAATTTCTGGTACTACTAAGAAACCTTTTAACCAGAAAGGTACAGGTAATGCAAGGCAAGGTAGTTTAAGGTCTCCTCAAATGAGAGGTGGTGCTGTGATTTTCGGACCGGTTGTTAGAGATCATTCTCACAAAATCCAAAAGAAAGTGAGAGAGCTTGCTTTAAAGATGGCATTATCATTGAAAGTGGCAGAGAAGAAGTTTATTGCTCTTGATGATTTGTCTTTGAAAACAAACAAAACAAAGGATCTTGCAGCAAAGCTGAAGAATATAGGTTTAAAATCTACTCTTGTTATTGGAATGGATGAAGAGAAAGATTTGAACTTTATGATGGCACATAGGAATTTAAAAAATGTTCATGCTCTCCCTGTAGAAGGAGTGAACGTTTATGACCTTTTAAAATGTGAGCATTTACTTATAACAACAGACGCTATTAGCGCCATAACAGAAAGATTAACCAAGTAGCAATATGAAACAAGAAACTTTATACGACATTATTAGATGCCCGATAGTCAGTGAGAAGTCTAGTATCTTGTCTTCTTACAGAAAATACGTTTTCAAAGTGAGAATGGATGCTACTAAGTCTCAGATCAGAAGAGCAATAGAATCTATCTTTAAGGTTAAAGTTGCGAAAGTTAATGTAATGAATACAAAAGGAAAGAAGAGGGTCTTCAGAGGAATAAAGGGTGTTCAGAGTGACGTGAAGAAGGCGATCGTTACTTTGGAAGACAAACATGAAATTGATTTAAGTGCAGGAGTAAAATAATGGCTTTAAAAACTTGTAATCCAGATACACCAGGAAGAAGAGGCTTGATTCAAGTCGACAAGTCTTCTCTATGGAAGGGTAAGCCTTACAAGGCTTTGACTGTTGGTTTGAAGAAAACCGGTGGTAGAAATAACAGCGGTAGGATAACTTGTTGGCACAAAGGTGGTGGTCACAAAAGATCATACAGACTAATTGACTTTAAGAGAAGTAAGGTTGATATGCCTGCAACCGTAGAAAGGCTTGAATATGATCCAAACAGAACAGCGTTTATTGCCTTAGTTAAATATAAAGACGGCCAAATGTCATACATTATTGCTCCTAGTGGCTTGAAAGAGAAGGATGTCATTATATCTGGTGAAAAGTCTGATATTAAGGTTGGTAACGCCCTTCCTTTAAGTGCAATTCCTGTTGGTACAGTTGTGCATAATATTGAATTGAAGCCAGGTAAAGGGGCTCAAATGGCTCGTTCTGCGGGTACTTCTGTGAAAATTGAGAGTAAAGACTCCGGTTATGTATTATTAAAATTAAGATCTGGTGAAGTAAGAAAAGTTCTGGCAGCATGTTTTGCTACTATAGGAGCGGTTTCTAATCCAGATCAGCAAAACACCAAGAAGGGTAAGGCTGGTAGGAATAGATGGTTAGGTGTAAGGCCTACTGTTAGAGGTGTAGCTATGAACCCTGTTGATCACCCGCACGGTGGTGGTGAAGGTAAGACTTCTGGGGGTAGGCACCCAGTAACACCTTGGGGTAAGTCAACTAAAGGTAAGAAGACTAGAAGTAACAAGAGAACAGAGCAATTTATTATTAGAAGGAGGAAGAAATAGATGACTAGGTCAGCTTGGAAACCACCATTTGTAGATGGATTTTTATTAAAGAAAGTAGAGGTTGCTCTTGAGGGCAATAACTCAAGGCCAATTAAGACGATGTCTAGGAGGTCTACTATTCTTCCAAAATTCGTTGGTTTAACATTTGAAGTATATAACGGAAAAAAATACATTCCGGTGCAAGTAAAAGAAGAAATGGTGGGAACTAAGTTAGGTTCTTATTCCCCAACAAGAAACTTCTTTGGGCACTCCGGCGGTGATAAAAAGGCTAAAAGAGGATAGATATGGTTGAGACTAAGACAAGACCTTCTTTAAGAAAGGAGCATCAGGCTATAGCTAGGGTGAAATCTATGAGAGTAAGCCCCCTAAAGCTTAATTTAGTTGCGGGAGTAATAAGAAAAACAAAAGTTCAAGTAGCTTTAGTGCAGCTTGAATTTATGAAGAAGCGCATTGCTAAAGATGTAAAGAATTGTTTGGAATCAGCTATTGCTAATGCTGAAAATAACCACAATATGAATATAGACAATCTGTTTATTTCAGAAGTATTGGTTGGCAAGGCGTTAGTGATGAAAAGAATAAGGGCAAGAGCTAGAGGTAGGTCGGCTAGAATATTTAAGCCCTTTAGCAACTTAACCATTATATTAGAAGAGAATAAGGAATAATAATATGGCTCAAAAAGTAAATCCAATAGGATACAGGCTTGGATATAATAAAAATTGGGATTCTCGTTGGTTTGCTAAGGGCCGAGAGTACTCCAAGTACTTGTTAGAAGATTTTAGAATCAGAAAATACATCTCTGACCGTTTGAAAACAGCTGGTGTTAGCAAGGTGTTAATTGAACGTTCTGCAAAGAAAGTTACAATTTTTATTCACTCTGCTAGACCAGGGATTATCATAGGTAAAAAAGGCTCTGATATCGAATTAATTAAAAGAAAAATTTCTCAGATGGTTACTGTTGGTGAAGTTTTCATTAATATTGTAGAAATTAAGAAGCCTGAGCTAGATGCTCAGCTTATTGCTGACAATATAGCTCAGCAACTGAGAAAGAGAATTTCTTTCAGAAAAGCAATGAAGAGATCCATGCAATCCGCTATGAAGCTAGGCGCATTGGGGATCAAAGTTAGATGCTCTGGAAGGCTTGGTGGTGCTGAAATCGCTAGATCAGAATGGTATAAAGAAGGAAGGGTTCCTCTTCATACAAAAAGATCTGACATCGATTACGCAATCTCTAGGGCGGATACTACATATGGTGTGATTGGTATTACAGTGCATGTGTATAAAGGCGAAAAAATAAAATATAATTGATTGATTTAGTAGTGATATGTTAAGTCCAAAAAAGACGAAATATAGAAAGGCCCATAAAGGTAAAATTCATGGTTTAGCGAAAGGTGGGACCGAGTTGCGTTTTGGTTCTTTTGGTGTGAAAGCAACTGAGCCAGAAAGAATTACCGCTAGACAGATAGAGGCAGCTAGACGTGCGATTGTTAGGTATTTGAGAAAAAGTGGTCGTATGTGGATTAGAATTTTCCCAGATGTACCTGTGAGTAAAAAGCCTGCTGAAATAAGAATGGGTAGTGGTAAGGGTAATCCTGAGTTTTGGGTATGCCGCGTGAAACCAGGAAGGATTTTGTTTGAAGTAGAAGGAATAGAGGAGAGTTTAGCAAAAGAAGCTTTAACTAAAGCTACTGCAAAGCTTCCAATTAAGACTCGTTTCATCAAAAGAATTGAAGGTTAAATTATGAAAATAAAAGAACTTAGAGAGAAAAAATTACCTGAACTTGAGAAAACTTTATTGGAGTTTAAGAAGGAATTGTTTAATTTAAGATTCCAAAAAGTATCTGGTGAGTTGACAAAAACACACAGAATAAGGTATATAAGGAGGTCAATTGCAAAGATCAGCACCTTATTGAACGGCAATATTGAGGAAAAGAAGGATGCCTAAGAGAATTTTAAAAGGCAAAGTGCTAAGCGACAGCGCCTTGAAAACTTTGGTTGTTGAAGTGGAAAGAAGGTTTAGACACCCTCTGTACAAGAAGACTTTGACTAAGTCTAAAAAGTATCATGCGCACGATGAGCAAAGTAAGTTTAAAGTAAATGATGAAGTAAGAATCATTGAATGTAAGCCTTACTCAAAAACAAAGAAGTTTGAAGTAATATATTAATTTGAAGGGAAGAAGGTGATTCAGTCAGAATCTAGATTAAAAGTAGCAGATAACTCAGGAGCAAAGGAAGTTCAATGCCTTAAAGTTCTTGCAAACGCTAAAAGTGCTCATGTGGGTGATATTATAGTTGTATCTATAAAAAGCGCCATCCCAAGAGGGAAGGTAAAAAAAGGAGAAATTTACCCAGCAGTTATAGTGAGAACCGCTAAAGAGATTTCTAGAGAAGATGGTAGCACTATAAAATTTGATGGAAATGCTGCTGTGTTGTTAGATAAGCAACATGAGATCATTGGTACAAGAATTTTTGGACCTGTGACTAGAGAGCTAAGAAAGAGAAAATTTATGAAAATTGTATCATTGGCACCAGAGGTACTATAGAGATGAAGAAATTTAAAATCAAAAGAGATGATGCTGTTATCGTTATTGCTGGTAAAGACAAAGGAAAGCAAGGTAAGGTATTGAAAGTATTGTCAGAAAAAGACAGAGTGCTTGTTTCTGGTGTGAACGAAGTGAAAAAGCATATGAAGCCTTCTAAGACTCACCAAGGTGGAGTTGTTACTAAGAATTTGCCTTTGCATATTTCTAACGTTGCATTCTACGATGCAAAAGACAAAAGAGCGTCTAAAGTTGGATATAAGTTTGTTGAGACAAAAGATATCAAAGAAAAGAAGCGTTTTGCAAAAGCTTCTGGTGAAATAATTGGTTAGTTTTATGTTAAGATTTAGAGAATTATATAAAAAAGAATTAGCACCCTCATTACAAAAAGAGTTTAAGTACAGCAATGTTATGCAAACACCTAGGTTAGTTAAGGTTGTTCTTAACATGGGTGTAGGGGATGCTATTGCTGATAGCAAAGTTGTAAATGAAGCAGCTAAGGAGTTAACTCTGATAGCTGGTCAAAAAGCAATTATTACAGAAGCTAAGAAGTCGATTGCTGCTTTCAAATTGAGAGAAGGAATGAAACTAGGTTGTAAGGTAACTTTAAGGAAAGATAGAATGTTTGATTTTCTTGAAAGGCTAGTTATGGTGGCATTACCCAGAGTAAGAGACTTTAGAGGTCTGTCAGCTAAAAGTTTTGATGGTAGTGGTAATTTTAACTTGGGAATTAAAGAACATATCGTGTTCCCAGAAATAAATTATGACAAAATTAGTAAAATCAGAGGCCTAAATATTACTATAGTAACTACTGCTCGTAATGATGAAGAGGCAAAAGAATTGCTGTCTGGTTTTAGTATACCATTTAATACGTAATAGAGGTTAAGGAAGGTAAATGGCAAAGAAAGGTACAATACAAACTAATTTGAATAGAGAAAAATTAGTAAAAAAGTATCAAAACAAAAGAGCAGAGCTAAAAACTTCTGTTGCTAATAGGGATCTATCTCCAGAAGAAAGGTTTTCTGCGCAGTTGAAGCTTGCTCAATTGCCAAGGAACTCTTCTGGTGTTAGATTGAGAAATAGATGTGAGATCACTGGTAGGCCAAGAGGTTATTACAGAAAATTTGGAATCTCTCGTATTGCCTTTAGAGAAATGGCCTCTTTCGGGCTGTTACCTGGTGTAAAAAAGTCAAGTTGGTAGGAAAAAATGACAGATATAATTGCAGATATGTTAACTAGAATTAGAAACGGCCAAATGAGAAAGCTTGTTTCTGTGAAAGCTCCGCACTCAAGATTTAGAGAGCAGGTTCTTAAAGTGTTATGTGATGAAGGTTACATTTCTTCATACAAGAAAGTTAATGTAAGAAAGAATATTGATGAGATTGTAATAGATCTTAAATACTCCAGAGATGGTGCTCCTGTAATTCAGGAGATCAAGAAAGTATCCAAGCCTGGTCGTAGATTGTATACAGCTATTGAAGATCTAGTTGGTTTTTATAATGATTTAGGTGTAACAATTCTCTCCACTTCTAGAGGCGTAGTGTCTGATAGAACAGCTCGCAAAGAGAAAGTGGGTGGAGAAATTATATGTCAAGTATTTTAGAGGAAAGAGATGTCACGTGTAGGAAAAGTACCAGTATCTATCCCTGAAGGAGTAAAAGTTATTCTGAACGAAGATAGAACAATAGATGTTTCGGGTAAGTTAGGTAATCTTTCAAGCTCATTCCCTCCAGAAGTTACATTTGCAAGGGAAGAGAACTGTATAGTTGTAAAGCCTATAGATAATAACAAAAGATCCAGAGCTATGTGGGGATTAAGTAGAAATCTTCTTAATAATCAAGTTAAAGGAGTATCAGAAGGTTTTGAAAAAAAGCTTGAGATAGTAGGCGTTGGTTACAAAGCTGCTGTTGATGGTAAATTCTTGACATTATTCCTTGGTTATAGTCATGAAATAAAATTCTTGATACCAGAAGGTATTACAATAAAAGCAATCAAGCCTACATTGCTTTCAATATCTGGATGCGATAAGCAGAAAGTTGGACAAGTAGCAGCATTAATTGTAAAGCAAAGACCCCCAGAACCTTACAAGGGTAAAGGTGTGAAGTATGAAGGTCAGAAGATACTGAGAAAAGAAGGTAAGAAAAAATAGGTAATTGATATGTCTAAAGTAAAAACATCTTTTTTAAGAAGAGCTTTTAGAGTAAGAAATAAAATTAGAAATAATTCTAAGAAGTTACCTAGGTTGTCTGTATTTAGATCTGGGCAGCATTTATACACACAAGTGATTGATGATACTAAAGGTCGTACTATGGTTTCAGTAAGTACTCTTGGAGAAGGATTTAAAGGTGCAAGATCTACTGTTGCAACAGCAAGTAATATTGGAAAGAAAACGGCTGAGCTTTGTAAAGAAAATGGCATCACCCAGGTAGTTTTCGATAAAGGTGGATACTACTACCATGGTAAGATCAAAGCTGTTGCTGATGGTGCCAGAGAAGCAGGGCTAAAAATTTAATTTTGATATAAGCGATATGAATACTAGAACACAACATCAGACATCAGGAAATAATCAATCTCAAGAAGAGATTAAAGAAGTTCTGGTGCATGTGAATAGAACTACAAAAGTTGTAAAAGGTGGTAGGAAATTCGGGTTTGCCGCTGTTATGGTTGCAGGTAATGGTCGTGGCAAAGTAGGCGAAGGCCTTGGTAAGGCAAAGGAAGTTACGGAGGCAAGAACAAAAGCTTCTCAGGATGCCAAGAAAAGAATGATCTCTGTTCCTTTAAAAGACAATAGAACAATCCACCATGATGTTGTTGGCCACGTTGGTGCAGGTCGTGTGATCTTGCGTACGGCAAAGCCAGGTACAGGTATTATTGCTGGTGGCCCTATGAGAGCTATCTTTGAAAGCTTAGGAGTGCATGATATTGTAGCTAAATCTTTAGGCTCATCAAACGTGCATAACATTATTGCGGCTACATTTGATGCGTTAAAGAAATTAAGTACTCCTAATAGGATTGCGAAGAAAAGAAATAAAGAATTTAGTGAGATAGTAAATTAGGTTTTGGTGATGTCTGATTCAAAAGGTAAAGTGAAAGTTACGCAAATAGGGAGTCCTATTGGAAGAAAAAAATATCAAAGACAAACTTTGGTAGGTTTAGGTCTTGATAGAATAGATAGAACATCAGTTCTTGAAGACACTGCATCTGTGCGTGGTATGATTACAAAAGTGCAGCATTTGATAAAAGTAGAAGAGTTAAGTTAGTAGGTATTATAGATGTTGAATCAATTGAAAGATAACGAAGGCGCTAGAAAAACTTCCAAGATAGTTGGTCGTGGTATTGGTTCAGGTAAAGGTAAAACTTGTGGATCTGGACAAAAAGGACAAAAAGCTAGAACAGGTGTTTCTATTAATGGTTTTGAAGGTGGTCAAATGCCTTTATACCAGAGGCTTCCGAAAAGAGGTTTTAAATCTCTTAACAGAGTTATTGTGGAAACAATTAGTGTTGGCGAGATCAACAGTTTGATTGAAAAAGGATCGCTGAAGGCATCTGAAGTATTTAATAGAGAAGCTTTTGCTTCTTTAAAAAAGTTGCCTAATGATAAAAAAGTTTTGGTAAAAGTGTTGGGAGATGGTGAATTGAAGCATAAAATTCAAATCAATTTGGATAAGTATTCCCAGTCTGCATCAGAAAAAATTAAAAAAGCTGGCGGTGAAATAATCGCTTAAATATTAGCGTAGTCTTATATGGATGCAGGTGTTTTTCTAAAAGCCAAAGATTTGAAGAATAGAATATTATTCTCTCTTTTGGCTCTTCTCGTGTTTAGATTAGGTTCTTACATAACAATTCCTGGTATTAATGCGGTGGCATTAAGCGATATAGCTCAGGCTAATTCTTCTGGGATATTAGGAATGTTTAACATGCTTTCTGGTGGTTCTTTATCCAGGATGTCTATTTTTTCTTTGGCAATTTTCCCATACATCACAGCTTCGATTATTATGCAATTGCTCTCATCTACTATTAAACCTCTGGAAGAAATGAAAAAAGAAGGTGCTACTGGTAGGAAAAAGATTAATCAATATACAAGATACCTTACGGTTATACTTTCAGCATTTCAAGCTTTTGCAATGGCTGCAAGTCTAGAGAAACTTGAAGGCGCAGGCGCCTCTGTGGTTACTATTCCTGGTATGTTCTTCAGGGTTTCTTCTGTAACAACACTAGTTGTGGGTACTATGTTTTTGATGTGGCTTGGTGAGCAAATCACATCAAGAGGTATCGGCAATGGAATCTCTCTAATCATCTTTGCAGGTATAGTAGCAGGGCTTCCCCAAGCTTTCATAACTGTATTCGAATTAGTAAAAACAGGAGCTATGAGTCCTTTGCTGCTTCTAACAATGTTGGCGGCTATATTTGGGCTTATATATTTTATTGTTGCTGTAGAAAGAGCTAATAGAAGAATACCGGTTCAATATCCTAAGAGACAAAAAGGTAATAAAATTTTTGGAGGGGATACCTCTCACTTACCATTGAAGTTGAATACAGCAGGTGTAATCCCTGCAATATTTGCAAACTCAATATTATTATTCCCTTTAACAATAACTAATTTTGTTGCTGCTAAAGAAGACTCTTTTATGGAGACAGTTTTGATTTATCTGGGTCGCGGTAAACCATTATATCTTATTCTATACGTTGTATTTATAGTGTTTTTCTGTTTCTTCTATACGGCTATTGTATTTAATGTGAACGAGACATCAGATATGCTAAAGCGTAATGGAGGATTTTTGCAAGGTAGAAGACCTGGTGCACATACGGCAGAATATCTTGACTATGTTTTGACAAGGTTAACTGTTATAGGTGCAGCTTATATTTCGTTCATCTGTGTTATCCCGGAATATATTTCGTCAAAATATAGCATACCTTTCTATTTGGGGGGCACTAGCTTTTTGATCGTTGTCAATGTAGTTATGGATACTTTTGCTCAAGTTCAGTCAGCGTTATTCTCGTATCAATATGAAGGTCTGATTAAAAAATCAAAATTGAGAAGAGGGTAATGAATTTTATATTACTAGGTGCACCTGGATCTGGAAAGGGCACTCAAGGAGAATTTTTAGAAAAAAAACTTGGTAATATCAAGATATCAACAGGAGACTTGCTTAGAGAAGAAATCGAGAACCAAACAGAAACGGGAAAACAGGTTCAGAGACTTGTTAGTGAAGGAAAACTTGCATCAAATGAGACTGTGGTAGACCTTGTGAGAAAAAAGGTTTCACAAAGGTTCAAGCAAGGATTTATATTGGATGGATTCCCTAGAAATATAGCTCAAGCAGAAGAGCTTGAATTTATTTTAAAAGGATTATCTACAAAAATTGACTATGTCATTAATTTTGAGGTAGAAGATCAAGAAGTTCTTAGAAGAATTTCGGGTCGTTTTTCTTGTGGTGACTGTAAAGCAAACTACCATAAATCATCAAAAGTGCCTAAAAAAGAAGGTGTTTGTGATGAATGTGGAGGCACTCAATTTGTTACAAGAAAAGATGATACAGAGGAAGTAGTGCTACGCAGATTAGAAGAGCATAGAAAACAAACCTTTCCTTTAGTTAGACATTATGAAGAAAAAGGGATTTTAATAAATATAGACGCTAATGACCAAATAGATAAAATACAGAAAAAAATTGAGTCAATCATTTAAAAAACCATTGACATACTGGTGTTTTATCATATTATACGTTGTTCATTGTCGGATCGTAAAATAACTGAATAAGAGGACCTAGTGGCAGTCAGAATAGCTGGAGTAAATATCCCGGATAAAAAAAGGGTAGAAATAGCCCTAACATATGTTTATGGAATTGGTAGTGCATCTTCAAAAGAGATCTGTGCAGCTTTAGGTATACCCTTTGAGAAAAGAGCTCATGAGTTGAGTGAGTCAGAGGTAGCTCAGATTCGTGATTTTATAGAAAAGAACTACGCTGTTGAGGGAGATCTAAGGCGTGAGATTTCTATGAATATCAAGCAGTTAGTTGATTTAGGGTCTTATAGAGGAGTTCGTCATAGGAAGAAATTACCTGTGAGAGGACAAAGAACTCATACGAATGCAAGAACAAGAAAAGGAAAAGCTTCAGCTCCTGTAGCTGGTAAAAAGAAGGTAGGTAAATAATGTCTACAGAATTAAGTAAAGTAAAAAGAAAGAATAGAAAAGGCATATCTGTTGGTATTGTGCATATTAATGCATCTTTTAACAACACGATAATTAATATCACTGATCTTCAGGGGAATACAATTTCATGGTCTTCTTCTGGTATGATGGGATTTAAGGGCGCTAAGAAGTCTACTCCTTACGCAGCGCAGGTAACTGCTGAAGATGCCGGGAAAAAGGCGCAAGACCATGGCATGAAGACTGTTTCTGTTGAGGTTAAGGGACCAGGCGGAGGACGTGAGTCAGCGGTCAGAGCGTTGATGTCTGTTGGTTTTATCCTTACTTCTATTCGAGATGTCACTCCGATAGCTCACAACGGTGTAAGAGCACCGAAGAGAAGAAGAGTTTAATTTAATAATCTAATTTAAATAGGAAATTTAGGTGGTAGTACTAGCAAAAAACTGGAATTCATTAATTAAGCCTAGCATTAAGTTGCAGGATAAGGATAATAAATCAGAGAAGCAAATTGCTTTGGTTGTTGAGCCATTAGAAAGAGGATTCGGAACAACTCTCGGGAATGCTTTGAGAAGGATATTACTTTCTTCTTTGCAAGGTGCAGCCATTACATCTGTAAAAGTAGAAGGAGTATTGCATGAATTTTCATCAATTCCTGGAGTTGCTGAAGATTTAACAGAAATAATTCTAAATATTAAGAACATCGTAGTTAAAATGGATACCGCTGTTAAAAAGAATATTTCTTTAAAAGCTGTTGGTCCTTGTGTTGTTACAGCTGGGATGATTGAAACAGGTCACGATGTGGAGATCTTAAACCCAGATCAAACTATTTGTACTCTAGATAAAGGAGCAAACCTTGATATGCAATTTAATTGCGAGATAGGGAAAGGTTATGTTTCTGCAGCGCAGAACAGACCAGATGACGCTCCAATAGGTTTTATACCGGTAGATTCAATATTTAGCCCCGTCAGAACAGTAACATATAACGTTGATAATGCTCGTGTTGGGCAAGTTACTGATTATGACAAGCTTATTATAAAAATTGAAACTGATAACTCAATAGCTCCAGACGTTGCTTTAGGTCTTTCTGCTAGAATCCTACAAGATCAGCTGCAATCATTCATCAGTTTTGAAGAAGAGCAAGTTGAAGAAGAGAAAGTAGAAGAAGAGCTCCCTTTCAACAAGTACTTGTTGCGTAAGGTTGAAGAATTAGAGCTTTCTGTAAGATCGCAAAATTGCTTGAAGAACGAAGGTATAGCATATATAGGCGACCTTGTTACTAAATCCGAAGGTGACATGCTCAGAACTCCAAACTTTGGTAGAAAGTCACTCCATGAAATAAAAGAAGTATTGGCTTCGATGGGATTGAAGTTCGGCATGGAAGTTGAAAGCTGGCCGATCGAAAACATCGAAGAGCTTTCCAAAAAACATGAAGACCCATTTCACTAAAAATTAGTATTAGATATGAGACATAATAAAGGTTTAAAGAAGCTAAATAGAACAAGTGCCCACAGGAAGTCTTTGTTGAAGAATATGGCAGTTTCTTTAATCAAATATGAGCAAATTAGAACAACTCTAGCAAAAGCTAAAGTTCTAAGACCTTTTGTTGAAAGAATTATTACTCTTTCTAAAAAGGATGACCTACACACTGTTAGA
This sequence comes from Rickettsiales bacterium, assembly GCA_047404135.1. Lineage (GTDB taxonomy): Bacteria > Pseudomonadota > Alphaproteobacteria > Rickettsiales > JABSSG01 > JAHZKS01. The sequence continues at coordinate 164,532 of JBDOIT010000006.1, read as the reverse complement.
AAGCTTCATTCTATCTTGGGTGATAATGAGATAGTTAAAAAGCTTACTGGTGAAATTGGTCCTAGATCTGCAAAAAGAGCAGGTGGCTATACTCGTATCTTTAAATTCGGCTTCAGATATGGTGACTCAGCTCCGATGGGCATTATAGAGTTAGTAGACAAAAAGCCTGCTTCTTCAGATTCTTCTAAGAAACCTAAGAAGTCTAATGTATCTGAGAAAAAACCAGAAGCAAAGACTGGTTCTAAAAAAGCAGAAGAAAAGAAAGAAAAAAAGTCTGCTCCTCCTAAAAAAGAAGCATCAGCTAAATAAGCCATTTTGACAATTTTCTGTCTTTTTTCTCTGGATCTTTACCTTTTGTGATCGGGCTGTCTGTGTATTTTATTATGGTTTATGCCAAAATTTTTCTACCAAGTATCTTTCTAGTTTTTTTAACAAGATGCCTTAAATGCTCTGGTATCAAATCTATTGTTCCTTTGAAGAATTGAGACACTAGGTAATATGCAGATATTTTATGTCTTATCGATCTGGCGATGTTCGATTCTTTTTGCCCTGAACTTTGGGTTTTGTATGTGGCTTGAGTGACTTTGGCTTTTTTTGTGTTTCATGCCAAGACTTTACGCCGAGTAATTTTTTAGTTTTTTTAAGGATAATCCTTAAATGCTCTGGTATAAAATCTATTATGATTCTAAAAAATTGAGATATTCCATAATATACAGATATTTTACGTGAATCTACGAAATTATCTTTGCTTAACTCTTTAATCCCAGCTCTATAGCCCTTGAGTCTGTGAACTTTTTGTCCTTTTGGAACATTTACTTTGACTCGTGCTCCAACATGTTTAAAGCCTACAGACCCTGGTAAAGCAGAGGGAACAGGGTCTTTTCCTACTTGCGCAACCCTTAATGTACGACCTCCAAGAAGGTGATTATATTCATTTGCTTGTCTTATATCAAAAACTCTGGGGTCTCCAAAAGTAACAACCTTCATTTTGTTGCTATCAAGACTCCACTCTTTTTTCATATAAAGGGCTGCAATTTTTGCAATAGCCCCTCCCATACTATGTCCTGTGCAATGAATATTATAATCTTTTATAGATTTACCCATGCTGCCATCCTTATTCATATCTTTTGACGCCAATGAATCAAGAGCATCGCTAATTTGTGGCCATATATCCTGAAATCCATGATAAAAACCTTTATGAACTCTGCCAGACATAAAACCTGAGTTAGTCAAAGCTGCATCTAGGTCTTTTAAAATATGGCCTGTTGTTTTTGTTCCTCTGAAAGATATATAAATGTCATTATCTTTTTTGACAATAGCAGCTTGCATATCGCTTTCTAACTCCCTGAGAATTTGCGTGCTATACCCTTCTCTATGAAAGTTATCACGTTCTTCACGATGTGTTTCTTTTTCAGAATAATATGCAAGGTTAGAAAAATCTGACATTAATTTAACGTCATCTAAACTTGACCCAGAAACTGTTTTTATGTTAACTCGATCGATTCCAAATCCGAGCATAGCTTTTTGAGAGGCAGAAACTGCTTGAATTTCTTCATTTGATGCTGGGGGTGAATCAAATCTGAGCATTTTACTTCTATATTTGCTAAACCTGCTTTAACTTGCTTTTTACCCTCCCTATCGTTTTCTTTGTTATTTTTATAGTAGGGGGGTGGCCCTCAGTTTTAAAGGTGAGGGCGCTGTTTTTTAGGCCTATAGCTACCTTTCCACCATTGCTAAGCTTTCCAAATAGTATCTCATTTGCAATAGGTTGTTTTATGATATCATTGATTACTTTCTCGGTTACCCTTGCCCCATTTAAGGAATCATAACTTTTACTACAGATATGATCATATGCTTTTGAAGTTATAGACAGAGATGTGTTTTTTAGTTTTAACTGCTCCCTAAACTCATCAAGGAATTTATCAACAATTTTCTGTATAATATCTTCAGAGAGAGGGCTAAAATTCACTATTGAATCCAATCTGTTTCTGAATTCTGGCGCAAAGATTCTTTCAATCTCAAGCTTGTTATCAAGAGTTGTTGTGTCTTCGCTATCAAATCCCAGAGAGTTTTTGCCTAATAATTGTGCCCCAGCATTAGTTGTCATGATTATAATTGTATTATGGAATGAGACTTTTTTACCCTGGTGGTCAGTTAGAGTCCCGTAGTCCATTGTTTGGAGCAATATATTATATATATCTTTATGAGCTTTCTCTATTTCATCTAGCAGAAGAACAGAGTAAGGATGTCTTGAAATCTCCTCTGTTAAAAGTCCACCTGAGTCGTATCCTACATATCCTGGAGGCGAACCTATCAATTTTGCTACAGAATGCTGTTCTAGATATTCTGACATATCAAACCTTACAAAATTCATATTTAAAATACGGGCTAACTGAACGGATAATTCAGTTTTACCAACACCAGTTGGGCCTGCAAACATATAACAACCCATAGGTTTTTTTGCATTTCTTAGGCCTGCTCTAGAGAGCTTTATTGCAGAAGATAAAGCATCTATAGCTACATCTTGTCCAAAAATTGCATTTTTAAGTTGCTTCTCTAAGTCTTTTAGCTGATCAGCTTCATTTGCAGTGACGCTTACAGAAGGTATCTGTGCTATTTTTGAGATTGTTTCTTCTATATCAGAAACTTCAACATTAATTTTTTTGTTAGATGGATTCGCAACAGCAAGATGCGCTCCAGCTTCATCAATAACATCAATAGCTTTGTCAGGTAGCTGCTTATCATTGATATATCTTTTTGAGAGTAGTACAGCAGCTTCTATAGCTTCTGTTGTGTAGTGTACATTGTGGTATTTTTCATAATATGTACTTAAGCCACTTAGAATCTTGATTGTAGACTCAGTTGTGGGCTCCTCTACTGTGATTTGCTGGAATCGTCTCACGAGTGCCTTATCTTTAGCGAAGTATTTGTAATACTCGTTAAAAGTTGTGGAACCCATGCAGCGTATTTCTCCCCTTGCTAATGCAGGCTTTAGCAAGTTACTAGCATCAAGAGCATTGCCATTTGTAGAGCCAGCTCCTATAATGCTGTGTATTTCATCGATAAACAAGATTGAGTTGGGTAGGTCGGTTAGCTCTTTAATTACCTGCTTTATTCTTTCTTCGAAATCTCCTCTATAACGTGTTCCTGCAAGTAAAGACCCTAGATCTAATGAAAATATCACTGCTCCCTCTAGAATTTTTGGAACTTTACCATGTGCAATTTTATGAGCTAATCCTTCTACAATGGCGGTTTTTCCAACTCCAGGCTCGCCCACTAATAGCGGGTTGTTTTTTCCTCTTCTAGATAGAATTTCTATGCTTCTGTTGATTTCTTCTTCTCTTCCTATGAGAACATCTATGTTTCCTTTCATTGCAGCTTTATTTAGATTCGTGCAATAGCTTTTTAGTGCCTCTGGCTCTTCCATCGTTTTTTCCTCTGACTGAGGCATGCCAAATTCTGAATGAAAAGACCTTGTTACGAATATATTCGGATCTTCGTTGTTTTTCTGTTGTACAAAATTCTGGTAATTTTCACCATGAATAAGATAATTTATTATATCTAGTCGTGTAATATTATGTTCGTGCAGCAGTTGAGATGCAAAAGAATCTGACTCTAACAATATTTCCGCTAGGACATTGACTCCGGAGATGTCTTGGCTAATACCAGAAAGATTCGCCTGTATAGCAGATCTATGTATGATTTTTTGAAATATTACATTAGGAGCTATCTCTGTGTCGTTTTTTGGCGCTTTACCAAGGTCAAGCTCAGATAAATGGTCGGTTATCTTGTCAGAGATAGATTGTACGTCTACAGAGCACGCCATTAAAGCTCCATTTGCGTCTGGGTCTTTTGTTAAAGCCAATAGCAAATGTTCAATCGTTGCTTGTGGATGCTTATAGCTTCTAGCTATATCGATTGATTCCTGCATAGCCATTTCTAAATTTTTAGATAACATTAGACCCTCTAATTAATAAAAGAATATTGAAATTTACATTACAAAACTATGATACAAAGAATTCCTTATTAAATTGTTAACGCCACAAATAAAATTATTAGCGTGGCAATTTTAATATACTTTGTTAAGGTTTAGCGTTTTTTGTGTGCAAAATTTCCTTAACCTGTTGTATACTAAGGTGAAAAAGGTTAATTTCAAGAAGCGTCATGAAAATCAAGGGATATATAATATGCGAGTTTTGCTAATAGAAGATGATAGTGCAACAGCGAGATCAATAGAGCTGGCCCTTGCCTCTGAGGGAATTATTTGTGATACAGTAGAGGGTGGCGAAGAAGGTCTAGAAGTAAGTAGGCTTTATAATCACTATGATATTGTCATTCTGGACCTTATGCTTCCAGACATGAATGGCTATGAAGTGCTACTGAAACTGAGATCTGCGAAGATCAAAGTTCCTGTGCTTATACTGTCTGGTCTCTCTGGCACAGAAGAAAAAGTGAAGGGATTGGGGTTTGGTGCTGATGATTATTTAACAAAGCCCTTCAATAGAGGTGAGCTAGTAGCTAGGATACAGGCGATTGTTAGAAGATCAAAAGGTCATGCGGAATCTGTATTGAGATTTGATAAGGTTTGTGTGAATCTGGACAGTAGAACTGTAGAGGTTGACGGAAAAACTGTTCATTTAACAAGCAAAGAGTACGCAATACTTGAATTGCTTGCTATGCGTAAAGGTACAGTTTTAACAAAAGAAATGTTCTTGAACCATCTATATGGTGGCATGGATGAGCCGGAATTAAAAATTATAGATGTGTTTGTCTGTAAGCTTAGAAGAAAACTGTATGAAGCATCTGGGGGGAAAAACTATGTTGAAACTGTGTGGGGCAGAGGTTATATGCTTAGAGATTACGAAGACGAAGCTCAAAAAGAAGCTGAGTTGATCACTAATGCCGCTCAAACTCCTACAGCTTAATCTCTGTGCTGAACTAAGTTAATTTTAGCCCCATAACTAGTTATGGGGCTATATTTTTATTACTATGAAAGATCTACTAATAAAGTGCAATAAGGTCTCGTACAAGAAGAAACATAGCGTTGTTCTGAAGGATATAGATCTTAACCTATATTCAGGTGACATCATTACTGTGATTGGCCCAAATGGTGGTGGAAAAACTAGCCTAGCAAAGATTATTTTAGGAATCAAAGAGCCAACATCTGGAAAAATAGAGAGAAAGAAGGGTTTAGCGATAGGATACATGCCACAAAAAATCAACCTAAACCCTATGGTGCCAATAAATGTACGGGAGTTTTTGTTATTAAACAAGGTTACATCCGACTATAATTTGGAGCAAATAATGTTTGCTGGCGATATAAAAAATATTTTGTACACTCAAATAGTAGATCTATCTGGCGGAGAGCTACAGAGGGTACTATTTTCACGAGCATTAATGGGAGAGCCAGATCTTTTGATACTGGATGAGCCAATACAAGGGCTTGATGTCAGTGGACAGAAAAAGTTTTATGCAATGATAGATAGGGTCAGGTCAGAGTTAAAGAAAAGCATTATTATGATTTCACATGATCTTTATACCGTGATGAGCTCTTCAGATTCTGTGATGTGTCTAAATAAGACGGTACACTGCTCTGGTAAGCCCCATAGTATAAAGCATAAAAAATCGTACCAGGATTTATTTAAGTTAGATGGTTCTGAAGTTATTTCTACTTACGCACATAAGCATAAGGGGAAGGATGCTAGATAGCTTTTTGATATATTCAATACTTACTGGTATAGCAATTGCAGCTTCGTTATGTCCATTAGGTTGCGTGGTATTGTGGCGTAAGATGCCTTATTTTGGAGATGCTGTGTCTCACTCTGCTGTTCTGGGAATCGTACTTGGGTTGATGCTTCGCATAGATATAACTATTTCCATTATGGTGTCAAGTGTTGTTTTTTCCATATTGTTAATTTCAATGAGAGATTTAGTTAGCAATGTAATGATGGTCATTATTTCTTATAGCTTTTTGGCTTTAGGATTGTTTCTGCTCCCATTTTTGATTGAAAATACCCAAGTGGATATTTATTCATATCTATTCGGAGACATTCTTTTGGTGGGCATTGGTGAGATTAATGTGGTTATTGCTGCATCTATATTGGTATTAACATGGTTATATCTAAGATGGCAAAAATTATTAATGATAGCGATTAACAAAGATATAGCTCATGTAGACGGGATTAACACAAAAAGAGTGGATTTTGAATTCTTTATCACTACTTCTTTTATGATTGCAATTGCTATTAAAATTGTTGGCGTGATGTTAATTGCTTCTATGCTTGTTGTGCCTGCTGCATCCGCAAGAAATGTTAGTGTCTCTCCAGCGGGTATGTTAGTGAAGGCTATAATTTTTGGGGCAGCAGCAGTGTCTATAGGTATATATGTATCATACCTAGTGGATGGCCCATCTGGCCCATCTATAGTTCTGGCTAGTATTGTGTTATTTTGTTTTTCTACTTTTTTGAAGCGCAAAGAGCTTTATTAGCTTACTCAGTAACGCTGGGTGATCTCTTTTAAATAAATAATTTATTGTTGCGCCGTATATCAAGATGACATTGATGATATAAAAGAATATTAGCATAATGAGCACACCAGCGAGACTCCCATATACTACATCAAAATTTGATAGGTTAGTGACATAGTATGTTAATATGCTAGTGCTGATATTCCATAGGAAGATAGTTAGTATTGCTCCAGGTAACACTTCAATTATATGCATTTTTTTGTTGGTAAAGCCTAAATAGATTGCGCTCACAAGCGTAGTAAGTATCAAAAATGTTAGCGCTCCGGAAGCATAAAAGCTTATAAAGCTAGGTATTTTATGATGTAAAATATGTTCTGTGATATCTAAGATTCGAGGTAATAATGTAAATAGAAATGATGATATTGCAGATATTAGTATTAGAGCGAAGAATAGCAAAATGCTGCTTAGTCTAGTTAAGAGAAAGAATGGAGGATTATGCACTCTATATATTTTGTTAAATATTACTCTCATACCTTCAAGGGATGATGATGTTGTCCAAAGAGAGCCTAAAAATACAAAACTTATAAAATGTGTAGACGGTGTAGAAAAAATCTCATGTATTTGAGGTTGTATAACGGATAAAGCATAATCGGGCAAGAAGTTTATGATTATTTTAATAATCTCTACCCCTGCGTTTGTTTCATAAATTAAGCTCATTGCAGCAAGGATAATCATGAATATAGGAATAATTGCAAATAATGTAAGGAAGGCTATATAACCGGAATGCTCAAATCCATGATCTCGATTGAACTTAAATAAAGATTTTATAAAGATATTTTTTTTCAGTTTACTACCACGCATTTTCTATATGCTCTACATTACACATATTGGAGACGATCATAAGATCAAATCTTACTTCAGGACCATTGTAACGCGTATTTTTTTGTAGGTACAGCATTGCAGTTTTTGTTATACAGTATATCTACTTGTTTCCAAGTAGTGTGTATCTTAAATCCAATTACTTGCATGATTTTACTTCAACAAAAGCTAAAGCCTTGAATACTTCGAGCAATAATATCTATCTCTCCAGAGGGGTGTTTATAACTCAAATGAAGTATCTTATGCCATTTGCATATCAAGAAAACTGCAACTAAATATTCCGAGAATCGTCCAATCCTTATAGGCGGAAAGTTTTTTTGTGAGTAGTAACATATTTTTCTACTAGTCCGATAAAAAAGTCACCTCTTTCTTCAAAATTTTTCCATTGATCTAAGGATGATGCAGAAGGAGAAAGAAGTATAACATTATCTTGTTTGTCTCTTTGAGCTTCTTGTGTCGCATCAATAAAAGCAAGCTTTAAAGATTTTGAGTAATAGTATGGGATATCATGCTTCTCTAATTTTTCTGCAAAGAGTTTTTGTGATTCTCCTATAAGGAACACGAGCTTTATTTTTTCTACAAAATTCTCTATTCCTTGAATTCCACCTGCTTTTGGTTTGCCTCCTGCTATCCAATATATATTTTTGAAGCTATTTAATGCTTGTTTTGTAGATTCAAAATTTGTTCCTTTGCTATCATTAATAAACTGTAGAGGACCTATTTGCACGACTAATTGCATCCTATGATTTAATCCTTTGAAACTCTCTATGGATTTTAGTATTTCGTGTTCGGTTAAAGTTGTGATTGCTTTAACGGCAGCATATGATGCCGCAAGGTTCTCATGATTATGACTTCCATGAAGGCTGCTAGGTAAGGATACTGCCAAATATTCTTTATTATCATATATTTTATCTTTAGAAACAGATATTCCTGTATCTAGTAATTCGTTCCCAGAAAAATAGGTAACGGAAGATCCAATATCTTTTATTTCTATAGATTTGTTGATAATGGCATGATCAGTTTTATCTTGGTGGTGGAAAATACGAAATTTTGACTCCATATAATTCTCCATATTACCATGCCTTTCTAGATGATCCGGGGTTATGTTGAGTAGTGTGGAAACATCAAAATGTAGATCTTTTACCAAATCAAGCTGGTATGAAGATATTTCTATGATTATTGTATCTTCAGGGCTTGGTGCAACGGATAATGCAGGAGAACCAATATTTCCGAGCAGTTTATATGGTAGGTTATTCGAATCAAAAATATGTGATATTAAGGATGCTGTTGTGGATTTTCCGTTGGTTCCTGTAATTCCTATGTATTTATTATCAGAGAAATGTCGGTAAAATAGCTCAATATCGCATATAATCTCAATGCCATTTTCTTTTGCAATAGATACTATAGGGTGTGGCTCTGGATAGTGCAGAGGTATTCCTGGGCTTAATATCAAGCAGTCTATGTTTTTCCATTCTGGATTTTTTATGTCATAGAACTCTATGTTTTTATGGTGTTTATCTAAAGATTTTATGTTATCAGCGGAGTCATCCCATGCTAGAGCTTTATATCCTCGTTGATTTAAAAAGTCTAAAGTGGCCTTGCCAGATAGACCTAACCCAAAGACACCATAAAAAGAAACTTCCTTGTTATTCATTCTTTCTTTAAATATTTTGTTGATATTACTACTGTGCCAGATAGAAGATCATGCCAAGCTCTCCTTTCTTTATTGATCAATATATAAAAGATACCCAGTCCAAATGGTATTGCAGAAAGTGTATACCCAAATAACCTAATGATATATTGTATCAAAGTTGGTTTTTGCATGGTCTGACGGTCTACTATTTTTATATGTAGTAGCATTTTACCTGGCGTAGCTTGATATTTAATCCAAAAAAACATTATAAATAAACCAAGGGCACACATCTGAATAGACTGTTCTAGCAGTAGTGCAGTATATCCTTTAAGCTGCATGAAATTCTGATATTCCGCGCTTTCTGTAAAAGAAATATTGCTGTCATAAGATCTTTTAATAATGAATTGCAATTCATTGCTAGGAGGCATTCCATCGTATATTATTCCATAGAGTATGTTGCAGATAGGTATTATCAGAACTGAAGCGAGCATTAAATCCAGCACTGACGCAAACATCCTAGAAATAAATCCTGGGTATCGGGAGTCTTTTTGCTTTTTTTTATTTCTAAATAAGAACATCGAAAATTATCTCAGTTTCGTGACGTAAATAGAGTAGCTAGTAAAATTCTTTTGTAAAGAGTTTGCTCCTTCTATTGCATCTTTATGTGATGCAAAAAGTCCAAAACACGCGGATCCACTACCAGTCATGCGTGCAATTTTACAATGGTTTGTATCTTTAATCCCATTAACCAATTGCAGTATACTAGGATAGATGTCCTTCACATTATCAAACAAGTCATTTTTAGTAGTTTCTAAGAAGGACCATATATCTTTATGGTGATCAAAATTATCGACATGCTCTATCTTCGTGGTGAGTTGAAGACTTTGTCTGGTGAAGGTTTCCTTTGTGCTTATAAAGATATCGGGAAATACAATAACAGAATAAATTGGAGGAGTGTTTCTTATTAAAGAAATTTGTTCTCCTATGCCATTAAAATATAATTTTTCTGAATGGTAGCAAGATGGGACATCTGCGCCAATCTCAAGGCAGAAATTCATTATATCCTGATGGCTCATTTGGGGATTAAACTCCTTTACTAAATACTTTATCAGAGCAGCTGCGTTTCCTGATCCACCTCCAAGACCGGCACCTACGGGTATATTTTTTTTAAGCTCTATACGAAAATTAGGTATTGGTTTGATTACAGAGAATTTTTCTAGAATAATCGTGAGTATATTCTTTGAGTCTATCCCTGAAGACCATTTTCCTTTTGCTTTCACATAGTTTTTTTTGGATTCTTTTATTGATATCTCATCATACAAATCTTCTGCAAACATCACCATGCTATCAAGGATGTGGTATACGTTATCTAGTTTTCCTGTGACGTGAAGATAACAATTTAATTTTGCTAGAGATCTGAGTAGGGGCATGTTTTTTTACTATGTACAAAATAAAGCTTGAGCTAGTGATGAACACCCCAAGCCATATCAAGTATATAAAAGGTTTGAATTGTATTTCAACCACTATTTTATTATGATCAAGCTCACCCAATGTTACATAGAGATCTCCTGTGAGGCTATGCAATACTGCACTTTCTATAGTGAATGTTTGTTCTATGGGGTAAAATCTAATTTCTGGCTTTGCTACACCTATGGATAAGCCATTTCTCTTTACATCTAGAGTAGCTGTCCTGGAGAGGTAATTGTCTTGTTTGGCATAAGTAATTTTTGTCAATGTAATGGATGTGCCAGATATATTATGAGATTCACCTTCTTGAAGAGCAGTGACGTCATCTGTATGGTATGAGTAATATAAAGAAGCTCCTATTATTACAAGTGCAAACCCTAGATGTCCTAGGAACATTGTATAGTTCTTTTTTGGAATTGCTGTATTGATTAGAGACACTATAAGAAATATAGCGGAGTGAATATGGAGCAATGCTGTAATAGATTCTATATAAGATAATAAACATATACATAGCAGTGCAGTAGATCCCAGTAATAGATTTATCAAAATTCTTTTTGCAGTTTTTGAAGAATATAAACCTGCAATATAAAGCATAGGAATAAAGATGAAAGAGAGTGTATTTTTATAGAAGCTTTCTGCAACGGAAACTTCTTTATTAAAAAACAAACTTTGAAAAACTGGATATAAAATTCCTAGCAATATTATGAAGCAAGCAATAGTTAGGAGTACGTTGTTTGATAGTATGGCCAGTATTCTAAAATTGAGTTTGTTTGTTTTCTTTAGAAGTGGGTATCGTTTTATAAATAATGCTATGCTTGGAATAGCAATTGCACAAAATATTAGGAATATAATTTTCCCTCGTTCTGGTGCAAAGGCAAAACTATGTACAGAATTTAAAACACCTGACCTCACTAAGAACATACCAAAAATTGATAGTATGAATGTTAGAATATTTGCTGCAACAAATGTAGTGTAATTATTTGTATTTCGACCTATATGGAAGGAATGCAGAGAAATTGTAGAGGCGAACCATACTAACAGTGGAATGTTTTCTACGGGATCCCAGAACCAAAAACCTCCCCATCCTAATTCTCTATATGCCCACCAACTTCCTAGTCCAATACCTGCGCATAGAAAGGCCCAAGGTACAAATATCCAGACGTATGAATAGGATAGATAATCTTTACTCAATGGTATAGGTGTTTGTATAAGGGAAGCAATGATAATTGAAAATGGCAAAGAAAGCCCTGCATATCCGAAATATAGGATTGGTGGATGTATTGCAAGCCCTACATCTTGTAGTAGCGGATTAAATCCACGCCCGGCAGGTAACAGTGTTTCGGATTCTTGAAAGGGGTTTGATGTTATTAAAATTATAGAAAGTATTAGAAGTAGAACAATGGACTGTATTGTTAATATACGAACTGTGATTTTCTCCTCAAATTTGCTAAGGAAAGAAAAAATGAAGGTTACCAAACTGAAGGACCAAAGTAGTAGAAGCATAGATCCTTCATGGTTTGCCCATATACCAGTGATTTTATATAAAACTGGTATTATCTCATGTGAATTTTCTAGAACATTGAGAAATCGATAATCTGTATTGATGTGTATATTAATGAGTTTTAATAGGGCAAATGTGGATAATCCAAACTGGAATACAGAATATATATATGTTTTTTTGCCTTCCCTGAGTCCCACAATACTTCCTGCAATGCAGGAGAGGGCGAGTATATACAAAGAAATATTTCCAATATTAATCATGATTAATATTTCATCGACTTGCATAAGGATTCTTCTGATATATTTTTCTCTAATCCCTTTGGCGAGTAGTTTTCATCATGTTTAGCAAGAAGCTGAGTCGCTTGGAAGGTATTCGCGCTATCTAATTTTCCCAGCGCAACTATTCCTTGCTTGTCACGGAATAGCGAAGGCAGCACACCTTTGTAATATACGGTAATGTCTTTTATGCAATCTGTTATAATGAATGACACTGTGATCCCATTTTTTTTAATGCTGTGAGGCCGGACAATCCCACCAATGCGAATACTTTGATGCATATCAATATTTTGTAATTCTGAAGGTGCATAGAAAAAGGTAATATTTTGTTTTAGATTTGTAGTAAGTATCCATATGCCTATAGCAACAAAGCTAATGAGGGATAAGACTGTTAGAGCTCTTTTTGTCTTTCGATTGTTCATTAATTAATCTCCTAAGCTTTATAGCTTGCTTCCTGTAACTTCTTGCAGTTAAAAATGTTACTAATAATAGAGAGATAAGAAAAAATATAAAGCTAAAGTATATGTAATAGTGCATCTGATTTAAAAGAATTCTAGTATTATACTGAGTATAATATATTTCTATAGTAGTCAATATGGTTAAAGCTTGGGTTTCAGATAATAAGGGTTTAGTTCTAAAACATATAGCAGTTTCTGTTCCGCAACCAGATGAAGTTGTAATAAAACATAAAACCATAGGTGTAAATAATTTAGATATTCTTCAGAAAGAAGGCCTGATGGCGGCAGGAGCTCAAAGCATCATAGGATGCGAGGCATTTGGTGTGGTGGAGAGCGTGGGATCAAATGTAGCAGAATTCCAAGAAGGTGATCGAGTTGCTTACTGTACGTCTCTTGGGGGGGCCTTCTCGGAGGCAAGGGTAATAAACCATAACCTTGTCGTTCCTGTTCCTGACTACATAGAAGGCAATGTTGTTGCTGCGTTGCTTTTAAAGGCTATGACAGCCCATATGTTGCTGCGTCGTACTTTCTTTGTGACAAAGAATAGCTCAATTTTAGTTCATGATGCTTCAAGCGGATTGGGACAGTTAATATGTGTCTTAGGTCAGCATTATGAGGCAAAGGTAATTGCGGTAGTTTCTGGTATTGAGCAAAGAGAATATCTGGACAGTCTTGGTATAAAAAATATTATAGATTGCAAATCTTCAAATTTTGTCGAAAAAGTGAATAAAATCACGGATGGGGAAGGAGCTAATCTTATATTTGACCATGCGGGCTCTAAAACATTTTCAAAATCAGTGGAGTGTATCTCGGGGTTTGGGCTGATAGTAAACATGATGGATTCTTATGGAGAAGAATCAAACTTTGACCTGAATAAATTGTTTGAAAAAAGTGCTTTTATTACAGGTCCAAATACCTTTATCTATAAACAAGATAGGGCAGAGCTGTTGCTTAGCGCTAATGAGGTTTTTGCTTTAGCGCAAAAAAAAATAATTAAGCCTAATATATGTAAGAGTTACCAATTTGAGGATTCTCGAAATGCAATTGAAGAATTCACAAAAGGAGTAATGGGGCAAATAGTGATAAAAGTATGAGGTCTTTAGAGGAGGAGGTTGAGGCAAGTATTGATGATCTTTTAGGCGTAGCTTATGGCGCTGGGGAGATAATAATGCAATATCTTAGTCGTGGTTTTAAGACATTTACTAAGAGTGATAATAGTCCCGTTACTGATGCAGATATTGCGTCAGATCAGTTTATCACAGAGAATTTACAGAAAATTATTCCGGGAGTTACTGTAGTGTCTGAGGAAGGGTATGAAGATAACCCAGATCAATATAATAATACTCCTGATGAGTTTTGGTGCGTGGATCCTTTGGATGGAACAAAGAATTTTATTGAGGGTAGGCCGGATGAATTTACTGTTAATATAGGCTTGGTGGAGAACAAAAAACCTATATTTGGTATGCTATTTGTACCAAATAAAAATCTAATGTATTTTTCGACTCTAGATGGAGGGTTTAAAATATTGAATGGAGAAAAAAGCAGAATGGGCAAAGGAAAATTTGACACTGATATTAATATCGTTACAAGCAGAAGGATGCCGGACGATAAGATCGAATACTTTATTAAAAAAACAGGTATCAAAGATGTAAGGTTTGGATGCAAAAAAATGGCGGGCTCTGAAAAATTTTGCCATTTGGCGGATTCTCATTTTAACATATTTCCTATGTTTGCTCCCAGTTACGAGTGGGATACTGCTGCTGGTCATGCAATACTTAATGCAGTAGGAGGCAAGGTTTTTGGTGGTAAAGATGGGCAGGAGTTGGAATATAATAAAAGGGGTTTTAGGAATAATGGGTTTGTTGCGATGACTGACCCTAAAATGATTCTGCCGACGCAGCTTTCCAACATTGTTCAAAATCTTCATGAATTTTTTTAGAGAGCAGTTCGCCAGAGCGTAATTCAGGAAAGAGCTCTTCGTATGATTCACTTCTTCTTCTATCGCTTCTGCGCAAGAGCAAACTTGCATCAATATCATCTAGTTTTTCTAATCCCATAGCTCCAGCTAATTCGCAGAAACTATGGACAGTATTCTTGTGATATCTGTAAACTCTAGTTGCTTTGTCTGCTACAACTAAAGACTTCTCTCTCAGTTTGCTTTGAGTAGCTATTCCTGTGGGGCAAGTATTATTATGGCAACTTAAAGATTGTATACACCCTAAGGCGAACATCATTGGTCTGGCTGCATTGCACAAATCTGCTCCTATGGCTAATTTTTCTAATACATCAAAACCTGTTGCAACCTTTCCGCTAGCGATAATTTTTATTTTATCTCTGAGCTTTACACCTACAAGGCATTGATTTACAAAGATTATTGCTTCATCTATGGTGACACCAAGCCTGTTGCTAAACTCTAGGGGAGCTGCGCCAGTCCCTCCTTCTGCCCCATCTACAGTGATAAAGTCAGGGTATATTCTTAACTTCAACATTGCTTTGCAAATTGACATGAACTCGGTTTTTTTACCAATACACAACTTAAACCCTATGGGCTTTCCGCCTGATAATTTGCGCAATTTCTCTATGAATTTTAGTAAAGTTAAGGGAGAGTCAAATTCTGTATGGGAAGGTGGGGATACGCAATCTTGATCCATGGAAATTCCTCGGATCCTTGATATCTCTTCTGAAATCTTTGCTTTAGGGAGAATTCCGCCATGAGATGGTTTTGCTCCTTGAGAGATTTTTAATTCAATCATTTTTACATGATCTTTATGTGAAATGGATTTAAAAAGATTTGGATCAAATCGACCATCTTTGTCTCTGCAACCGAAATACCCCGTACCCAGTTGAAAACAAAGGTCCCCACCTTGCTCATGATAAGGGCTTAACCCTCCTTCTCCCGTATTATGTAAGAAACTCCCCTTTTTCGCTCCCTGGTTTAAGGCCTTGATCGCGTGTGAACTGAGAGCCCCAAAGCTCATGGCAGAGATATTTAAAATAGATGCGGAATATGGTTTTTTAGATGAAGACCCTCCAATTTTTACGCGGGTTTCTTCATGAGAGAAGATTTTAGGAACCATAGAATGTTTGCAAAAATGATACCCAATAGATTTAACATCCATTCTTGTTCCAAATGGCAGTGTATCTAATGCGTTTTTAGAGCGTTGATACACAATGTTGCGTACCTCTCTGTTGAAGGGTAATTCTTCGTTGTCACTAGAGATGAAATATTGCCTGATCTCAGGTCTAATATATTCAAGGATATATCTTATATGACCTATTACGGGGTACATTCGTAAGATGGTATGTTTTTTCTGTAGGATGTCATACATACCAATCAATGTGTATGGGACTAATATAAATAACATGGCTTCAGCTAGTTCCTGTGATTCATATCGATATATAAGGTAAGTAAGCAGAGAGGATATAGTGACAATAATGTAGAATACTATTCTCATCATGAGGAGCACAGAATAAATTTTATAATATAAGTGTAAAAGGTATTCTGTGCTATTGAAACAGAGAGAGCATTGGGTTAAGGAAATTCTTTCTTAACTGGTATGTGATGTTGCCCTAAAACTACTTGGAGGTTTTTTCAAAAATTTTACTTTCCCCTTCTTCTCCTTCAGGTAGTTTGTGGGATTCAGTGTTGTAGATTTTTTTATTCAGAGTATTTTCGCTTGCATCTACAAGCAATGTAATTGTTGCATCTCCTGTGATATTAAGTGTGGTACGCATCATATCTAAGATTCTATCTATACCTGCGATGAATGCTACTCCTTCGATCGGTATTCCTACGGCGGATAAGACCATAGGAAGCATGATTATGGTTCCACTAGGCATACCTGCAGCCCCTATAGATCCAAGTGTAGATGTAAGAATAATTACAAAGTAATCTACGGTAGACAAGTCTATGTTGTACGCTTGAGCAAAAAACAAGGTGCAAATCCCAAGATATATAGCCATACCGTCCATGTTTATTGCTGCTCCAAGGGGCAGCACAAAGGATGTGCTACTTTTAGAAATACCAAGCTTATTAGAGCAAACATCCATTGTAGTGGCTAATGTAGCTTTGCTACTACTTGTGGAGAAAGCAAGAGATTGGTACTCTATACTTTTCTTATAGAATGGTATAGGTGATAGTCTTGCAAATACAAAAATCATTAGCCCAAATATTAGATATTGAACTGACATCGCTGTAATTAGGGAGAAAATTAACATTCCAAGATTTGTGATTGCTCCGATACCTTGGGTACCAACAATTGAAGCTATGAGGGCAAATGCAGCATAAGGCGCTAATTTTAAAATCAAGTGAATCATTTTGAATACAACTTTTGCAGCAAGCTGGAATCCTTTTACTATAGGTTTTTTCTCTCTACCTAGTTGATTTATGATGATTCCGGTAAAGAATGAGAAGAATACTACTTGCAGTAATTTTCCGGATACTAAAGCATTCAGGGCATTGTCAGGTATAGCGCCATATAATAGTGCTACTACATCAAAACCTGATTCTGGCCTTGATTCAGCACTAGGAAATCCAAGCGCTTCAAGATTTATACCAAGTCCTGGTTTTAGTAAATAAGCGGTAGCTAGACCTATCACTATTGCAAAGGACGTTGTGGATAAGAAGGCAATAATAGATTTCAGGGACAATCTGGATAAGGAAGAAGAGTCTTGTATTCCTGTCATTCCTATAACTATAGAAAGGTATATTAATGGAACGATGATCATTTTTATAAGTCTGATAAAAATATCACCTACAGGTTTTAGGATAATGGCATTTTCTTCAAAAATAACACCTACTATAACACCCAGTATAAGACCGGCTGTAATTTTCTGCCAGAATTCTATACTTTGCCAAAATTTCTTAGTGAATAAAACCATTTATAATTACTCTAAAGATAAAGTTAATGACTCTCAAGGAACGATTTTGTATGATCTCTTAATCAATCAAGTGGGCAGTGATTATAATGTTATATTGCGTTAGCATCAAGGATTTTCATGAAAAACTACAGAAAGGCAAGACTTTGCTAGGCATAGATTGCGGTACAAGGAAGATAGGTGTGAGTATAAGTGACCCTAATTTGGTTCTTTCGATGCCTCATAGTATCATTCAATGCAAAACAGCAAAGGAAGGTGCGGTAGCTTTGAAGAGGGTAATAGACTCTAAGCCCTTATGTGGCCTCGTGTTGGGGTACCCTTTGGACCCTATGGGCAATGAAGGGCCAACTCATGAAGTGGTAAAAGATACAATTAAAGAGTTAGAGGAAATAGGGTGTAAAATGCCTTATTTCTTGCAAGACGAGAGGTTTACAACTAAGTTTGCAATAAGGACTTTGGATGCTCAAAACCCTTTAAAAAGGGGTACTGACGGAATGGATGATAGTTTGGCGGCTTCCTATATATTACAAACGACCTTGGATTTAATTAGGAATTCTTCGTAAATGTTATTGACAATGTGTTTTTTTTTGTCATATTAGTACGACATATTATTATTTTTATGAATTAGATGTTTAAGACATATTCTATTAAAGAGAAAGAAGTTCAGAAAGATTGGTTCATCGTAGATGCATCCGGTTTGGTTTTAGGTAGGCTGGCTTCAGTGATTGCGAAGAGACTTCGTGGTAAACATAAGCCTTCTTTTACACCTCATATGGATTGTGGAGATCATATCGTTGTTACTAATACTGATAAGATGGCTCTTACAGGCAACAAGTTAAACAAAGATGGTAAGATATACTACAGACACACAGGTTTTCCTGGTGGTATTAAGAGTATTACAGCTCAAAAAGCGATGAGTGAAGGTAAATCTGAATTCGTTTTAAAGAAAGCAGTTGAAAGAATGATTTCTCGAAACAAAATGGGTAGAAAGCAAATGACTCATTTATACATTTACCCTGGTTCGGAGCATAAACATGAAGCTCAGAAGCCTGCTACTTTAGATGTAGCTGGAATGAACCGTAAGAATGCTAGAGGTTAATGAATAATATGACAGAAAATACAGAAATTTTAGAAGCAGAAGTAAGGGCTCCAAAGAAAGATTCATTGGGTAGATCTTATGCTACAGGAAAAAGAAAAGATTCAGTTGCTAAAGTTTGGATTAAAGCTGGTAACGGTCAAGTTATAGTAAACAAAAGAGATATTACAAAATACTTCGGAAGATCTGCTCTGCAGATGTTAGTGAAGAAGCCTTTTGGTGTTACCGATACAAAAGATACCTTTGATGTGGTATGTTCTGTACATGGTGGTGGTCTTTCTGGACAAGCTGGTGCTATTAAGCACGGAATCAGTAAAGCCCTTGCTTTATTCGATCCTTTACTACGCCCTACTTTAAGAACAGGCGGATATCTTACAAGAGATAGCCGTATTGTGGAGCGTAAGAAGGCTGGTTTCAAGAAGGCGCGTCGTGGTTTCCAATTCTCCAAGCGTTAGTATTACACTATCTTACTCCTGAATTCTCTCTAGAAGTATCTGGTGGTTTTATGCAATCGCCTATTAAAACTTTCTTTGCGTCTAGGTCTATGTTTCTCTTAGTTTTATATAGAGTTTCTTTAAGTTTTTTGCCTGCTCTCTAGAGCTATTGGCTTTTCTTAAAATAGCAGTAAAAGTTCTTTTTGAGTGGATAAGTGACCCATTCATTTTTCAAGATTGCTTGCTTTCTTTTGAAGAGAGACCTCTTGGCGTTTAAAATCAGAAATCCTATTTCTTTTGTAATGCTCCAAACATCTATCTCTTATACCGAGAATTAATTTTATATAATTATGTGGATAATAAATTAACAAAAAGTTACTATCGGAAAGTAATTAAAGAGAGGTTATTTTGATTTTGTAACATCTTTCATGTTGTGATGCGGATTTTTCTTTGATTTCTTATTTTTGAAATGCACTAAGACTCGGATACTAACGTATGTAAAAAGCAGAGTTAAAAGGATAGTAAATGCTATAGTACCAATTGCTATGATAAGCATAAAAGATAGCATAGAGAGAAGTAGGTATAATATTTTTTGTTTCATCAACTCTTCATTAAACGTTTAAATAACATGATAGCAGCAGCGCAAGCTACTATGGTGAATATAAGCCCGACAAGAGCACTGTTCCAAGGAGATATAGAGCTCACACCTGTCATGGCGTATCGGAATGCATCAATGAAATAGTATATTGGGTTCAATAAGGAGGCTGTCTGCCAAGCTTCAGGTAGATTTTGGACAGAATAGAAGATACCACCTAGATAGCTTAGAGGAGTTAGTACAAATGTGCTGATCCAAGAAACATCATCCCAGCTTTTTGCAAATATACCATTTATAAAGCCAAGCACTGCAAATAATATTGCTGTAGTGAGCAATATCAAAGATAACATAAAGTAATTCTCGATACGAATGTCCGTGAAGAAAGATGCCACAATAATAATTGCAAGTCCGCTAAATATTCCTCGGAAAACACTTCCTGATACATATCCTGCTATAATGACATAGTCTTTTGAGGGTGATTTTACGATTTCCTCCATGCTTCTATGGAACGTTTCCGCAAAGACAGTGAAAGATGTATTTGAGTATGAGTTTGATATTACATTCATTAGAACCAAGCCAGGAAGAATGAACTGAATATAAGCTAACCCCTCAATACTTCCAATCCTGCCACCTAAGATATTACCAAATACTGTGAAATATAACGCAGAAGTGACAATAGAGGGCAAGAGCGCCTGACTCCATACTCGCATGATTCTTTTTATCTCCTTACGCATTATCGTAAGGAAAGCAATATATTGTCCCTTTACACTCATAGATAATCCTCAAGATTGCTTCTGGATTTCTTGATATTCGTGATATTCAGACCAGATTTTATTATTTTGGTTAGTATTTGATTCACAGAATACTTCTGAGTGGAGAATTCTAATCTCCCATCTTTCAGGATTTGGACTTCATTTTCCATCTCACCAAAGTCTTTTTTTGCTAGTTTGTTGGATTCTACATCTACTATTAGATTGGCATCAGAGCTTTTAGCTAAAGTTTCGGACATAGACCCCTGGTGTGTGATCTTCCCAGATCGTATCACAGCGATTGTATCACATAAAGCTTCTGCTTCTTCTAGGTAATGTGTGGTTAAAATTATCGTTTTTCCTTCTTTTTGCAATTTCTTTAAGAAATCCCATATAATTGCTCTAACTTCTACATCTACCCCTGCTGTAGGCTCATCTAGGAGTATGACTTTAGGGTTATGTATGATCGCGCGTGCGATCATTGCTCTTCTTTTCATTCCACCAGAGAGCGATATTACAGGAGAATGTTGCTTGTCGCTTAATCTAAGGATTGTTAGATATTTTATTGCTCTAATCTTTGCGGTCTTTCTATCTATCCCATGGTAACCAGCCTGGTTTATCAGGAGGTCTATTAGTATATCGTATGGGTGAAGATTTACTTCCTGAGGTACTATGCCCATTAGGGATTTGATTTTTGTCTCATTCTTGATTAAGTCTAACCCCATCACAGAAGCATCACCGGATGTTTGTTTAATTAAGTAGCTCAAGATGCCGATCATCGTAGATTTCCCAGCACCATTTTTCCCCAAAAGAGCCAAGAAGCTATTATTCTTAACTTTTAGGTTAATACCCTTTAAAGCTTGAGTGCCTGGGTAAGTTTTTTTGAGATTTTTGAGCTCTAGTGCATATTTCATATGGATATTATATAAAAGATTATTGGATTTGCTATTAATTTTTATTGCTTGTATCCATTAGATTTGATAAAACCTATGTGATTCGCTAAGGATGGGTGACTGAGTGGTCGAAAGTACCGGTCTTGAAAACCGGCGTATGTGCGAGCATACCGTGGGTTCGAATCCCACCCCATCCGCCATCTTTCATGCAAAAAACACATACCTTAATAGTAACAGAAGGATTTACTATAGGGAGAAGGTACTCGGAGTGGGGAAGTTTGTGACAAAAGTAAACTAGCTTAAGTTGACTCTTACAAAAGTATAATAGTACCTCAATATCAATATGTTGAAATTCGTTAAAAGTATTCCCGTATATTAGGGTGGCAGTCAAAGTCTACCGCTGTCAATGCTATTTCCCCAGCCTCTCTAAATGCTCGAATTCATTATAAGTAGGCGATTTTTCAGGCTTTGGGCAGGCTAAATATGCAGTGCTTGGATCCATATACTTTGATACTACGCTCTCTAAGCCTCTTTGAGTAGTTTTTAACATTTCGCTTATATCTCCTTGGACCTTCATTATATGACCTATTTTCTTTCCAGAGCTGAGTTGGATATAAAGTATATTTTCTATGTGCGCAGAGCTTGAGTTTTGTTTTATCAAAAATGCTTCTAAGGTTAATTGCGGTGAAAAACCATTTTTTATATCGATTTGCGTTGGAATGGATCCAGTTTTGAAATCAATTATATTAATATTGTTCCCAGAGATGGATCTTTCTACTCTGTCTGCTTTTGCGGTAAGAGTAAATTTTTTTCCTATTTTTGTGGATAATTTTAGTTCTGTTTCAACGAAGTGAGTGTCCCGGGTTTGTTTTTCATATCTTGATACCCATGCTGCGATTTTCTTGAATCTGGCTGTCCAGATTTTTGTAGCAATAGGGTTCTGTATCTTCATAATCCTTGACCATATTTCTAGTAAATCTTCTGAGGATTTGTTGAATATATCGAGTGCATAATGCACATAGTTTCCGAACTCTAGTTGGTTAGGTTTTTGATCTATATAGTTGAGAGGCTTGAGCTTTAATATTTTCTTTGCATATACAGAATAGGGGTCACGCATCAGTTGTTCTACCTGTGTTACAGATAGATGTGTAGGTCTCAATTCTACGGGAGGTCTTGGTTTGGGTCGTGTGGGTGTTATAAAGCCTATAGGTGCATACAGACTTTTTACCCAGTCTTTTAGATAATGTTTCTGCGGTTTTATTTGATCTAATATCCCTATATTTTGAGTCCAGATTTCAATTTTTGTAATCCATCTAGAGGCAACTTGAGGAGAGTTATTTTGATTTACGCTTCTAGTCAGCAAAATATTTTTATTTTGCAGTAAAAGCATTAGGTCTCTAGCAGATTGGCCGATTTTTACTTTTTTACTCGGTAGTCCTAGATTTGCATAAGAATCAGCGCTTAACCAAGGATCTATCTCAGGATGCTCTGGCCAATTTTTTTCATTTAATCCTCCAATGATGAGATAGTCGAAATCTAGCAATCTGCTTTCTATAGGGGTTAGTATGCGTACTTTTGACTCATTTTGATTTGTAACAAATATATTTTGTTCTGACACTAGGTTTTTTAATATATTAGAGAATTCACCTATATGTATTTTCGTTGAAGGTAAGTCCTTTAGTAAAGTCTCAAGGGATTCGAATATATTGCTGCCGATTTCTGATTCCCATATATTCAGATTACCAGATAGGGTATCAGAGAGAGCTAGTAGGGTAGATAAGATATCTTTTATAGATATATATTTATTTCTAAGAAGCAGACAAAATGACTCATAGCAAGATAGTAACTTCTCTAAGGTGTCTTTTAGTTCCTTATCTTCCTTTATAAGCGAGATGAGATGCTTTAGGTCTCTGTATTTTCTAAGTCCACGCAAATATTGTATTTCGAGCCTTGAAGCCACTTCATTTGAGAAAATAATGCATAAATTATGCTTAATTAAGTTAAGCAGAGACTCCGGAGAAAAGTCTCGGTACGCGGATTCAAAAATATTCATTAAAAATATAAAATGCTCAGTAGAGGTGAGTGAGATTCCATCGCTGAGCTCGGCATCTATATTCCATATTTGCAATAGATTTTTAACCTTATGTCGCAGTAAGGAATTAGTTGTCACAACGCCAATATTAGTATATTTTTTTTCTAGAAGTTCACGTAATTTAATGGATATTAGAAGCGCTTCTTCTCTACTAGAATCGCATTCTATATATACAACATTGCCCGGATCCAGGCTTTCTGTTTGCTTGTTTAGGAGTATGTTTGCTAAGAGATTATCTTGTTTTGCATATGTAGACCAAGCGCTTAATTGAGAAGGTTTTAGATCTAGATAGTTGAGTAGTTTAGATAGCTGAAATGTTGGATCTGTTTCTGGAACAGGTTCCTTTATGTCGTTAGTTCCCTGTAATACTACATTCCCATTAGGAAGCTTGGATATAGTTTTGATCAGTAGTTTGGTTGTGCTAAAACTGCCTGTGGATCCAGAGATGATTACTGGGTATCTAGGTGGCGTTTTAGACCATCTACTTGCTAAGGTTTTTATAAAAATATTCCTTCTAGTAATGGTTGTAGATTTGTTGATGGCAGATAGATGTTTTGGCCAAGACGTGGATACAAGTTTCAGATAATCAATGATATTTTCAATATGTTTGGGGATATCACCTGACATGGTATTTCTTATTAAAGAAATATCTTTATCTTCTTTCTCGAATTTAGATATTAATCTCAGCAAACCCGCAGAGATATTTAGTAACTCTTCTTGGGACAATTTGTGTTTTTTTAATGCTTCTTTTTTTATCAAGTTAGATAGTAGGAATGTAGCTTCAACTACTCCCATGCTTTGTGGAATATTTTTTAAATCATCGTAAATTTCAAATTCTAAATTATTCTCTAAAGACCCTATGGGAATAATTTTTGGCAATATCAAGCTATCTTTTGTAGATCGGTCCATTAGCTTTTTTTCAAGCAGCCTGCAGGATCTTTGAGAAGGTAATATAATCAGTAATTCCGATAGATTCTCGGAGCCGAATTTTGATAATATGCCATCTACAAGGATCTTAAGGAAATCTTCTGAGGAGTCAATTTGAAAAACATTCATGCTGATTCAGGTTTTATATATTTGCCACGGAAATATATTAGAGGTTTTTTGTTTTTAAAGGAAAAGCTATTTAGTGCTTTTCCAATGATAATAGAATGATCTCCACCGTCATAAGATTGATAATTCTTACATTCCAGATATGCAGTAGTTCCTTCCAATGCGGGAGAATTTGTGTCTGTGTTTGTGATAAGTTTTATATCGGCCCACTGATCCTCTAAAGGCTTGGTACACATATTAGATATATAGCCTTGGTCCTCTGCGAGTATATTAACTGTGAAATTCTTAGATTTTATGAATGTTTCGTAGCAAAAAGATGATTTTTTTAGGCTAAATAGTATTAGCAGAGGGTCTAAAGACAGAGAGGTGAATGTATTGATGGTTACCGCTTCTTTAGAGCCATCTTCTTTTGTGGTTGTGATTACAGTCACCCCAGTTGCAAGTTGTCTCATGCAGTTTTTGAAATCTTCTATGGGGTTTTTCACGAGTGGGTATAAAGTTGAATAAGAGTATATAATAACAAGAAAAAAAAATTTTTGGAACATAAATAGTGCATGTAGTTGCAGATAAAAAGAGAGCATTAGTCCATTGTCCTTTTAAACGGATTATTTTTTTGTTAATATCAAGCTATAATATGAAAAAGGCTCCTGTGAAATTTAGATCTTTATTGAAAATATTTTTATTATCTATATTTCTTTCCTTAGGATGCTTTGCATCGGATTTGCATCAAAAAACAGGTAAAATTATAGCCTCCACGGGTGAAGATCTTAATGTAGGAATTTACATCCAGGATCTGGATAGCAATGAAATAAAGTTTGCTAGTCATGAGAATCGTAAATTTGTCCCCGCAAGTACAACAAAGCTTTTTACGGCATATGCTGGTTTGAAATATCTAGGTAAGAATTTTCAATATAGAACTTTAATTTCTGCGGATAACCCCGTGAAGGGGAGTTCGACAGATGGAAGTGTATATATTCAGTTTTCTGGTGACCCTACTCTTTCTTACGATGACATTAAACGCATGATGAGTCGAATAGGAGTCAAGGAGATAAAAGGCAACTTAGTTCTCAATGATTATTTATTTGACCACCACAGAACATCTCCAGGTGGATTTGCTTGGGACGACCATCCTTTTTGTTATGCTGCCCCTAAAAGTGCGATAATAATAGATAGAAACTGTAGTGAGGCAAAGATGTGGCCTAACAAAGTACCCGGAATAAAGGCAAATCTAGAAATATCAAACCCTAGCTTGCTGAGTATAGATAATAATGTTGATACGGTAAAACCTAGTAGTCAAGAGTGCCCTTATAAGTCTAGGTATCTTGGGGGTAATGCGTATGAAGTGTATGGATGTATGTTTAAGGATATAAAAAGACCTGTAAGGTTGAATTTCGCTCTACAAGATAACAGATTGATGGCTGAGGTATATTTTCAGGAAGCTTTAAAAGAAATTGGCATTAAAGTTAGCGGTAGCGTGATATTTTCTAATGTCCATGGGAAGTATTTATTGCACACACATAAATCAGCTCCTTTAAAGGACGTGATAGTTCCGTTGCTCCATGATTCTTTAAACCCTGATGCTTCTTCTTTGTTCAAATATCTGGGATATCAATATACGAGACAGCAAGGTAGTGATGAGACTGGAGAAAATATGATGAATCAATTTTTACGCCAATCTGGGCTGAAGAATGGGGTAAGGTTAAAAGACGGTAGTGGCGAATCAAGATACAATCTAATTACTCCTAAGGCTTTGGTGTTATTATTAGATAAAGCGTATAAATCAGATGTAAGAGATTATTTCCTTTTTGCCATTCCACAGTATGGAAGTAAAGGCACTTTAAGGTACCGGAGCATTGATTCTCGATTTAAGGGTGATGTAAGGGCAAAAACTGGGAGCATGAAAAACACATCTTCTTTGGCAGGGTACTATTTACCTTCATATGGTAAGAAATATGCGTTTGCAATAATGGTTAATGGCCATGGATTGTCGCCTTACAGAATAAGGGAGATGGAAGATCAAATCCTGAATGCAATATTGTCTAACTAGGTACAGATACAATTCCTGAATTGACTAGATTACTTAGTAGCATTACGGCTCCTGCTATTGAGATAAAAAGAGCAAATATTTGTCTTAACTGTCGATCCGGTATGGACAAAGATATTTTGCTTCCTATTAATATTCCTGTTATAGAGCCAATTGAATACATTGCTATATAAGGTAAATCGAAGTCTCGATTTAGCATTATGTGAGAAACTGTAGCTGTAGAGGCTGTGATTGTAACAAAGAAAACAGAAAGAGCTGTTGCGGTGCGCATGCTTGTTCTCATAATAGTGACCAAGAAAGGTACGAGTATTATACCACCTGCGCCTGCCATTCCACCTAATGTACTTATGCACATTATCAGAAGTGCTAGAAATATATATTTATATGGTCTGACATCTTTTGCATCTACTATAATGATGTTTTCCTGCCTAGACCTTTTCCACATCACGTAACTAGATACAAGCATTAATATACCGAATACAATGGATAATGCGGATTGACTAAAGGTAAGGCTGAATCTTGCGCCTAGAGGTGCAAAAAATAAGCTTATTATGCCTATGGGAATTGCGTATCTCCATTCTATCCTTTTGCTTTTTATTGCTTTGAGCGTATAGAAAGAAGTGGTGATGCTACCAGAGGCTAGGGATATGAGTACAGCATCGTGTATCGGGATCTTGAGAGTAAAAATTAGTAGTGGAGTTCCTACCATGCCCGCCCCACTGCCAATGGTACTCAGTATTGTACCTACTAGTAGCCCAATAACTGGTAATAAAAAGACTTCTAACAATTTGCAAATTCCCTTTTAAGGTTTCGTGTTAATGCATTGAAATCTCGTTGCCCAAGATTTTGTTCGAAAGATAATAAATCCTTTGCTGCGTTCTTACATGCCTCTTCATTTGGAATAATTAAGTTATCATAACCAGCGGAAAGTGCTTGTACTTGAACTTTGCAGGCTTGTTCTAAATGATGAGTGTAGAACATGGCCTCTTCTATAGAAGACCCGGTTGTTAATGTTCCATGATTCCTTAGTAACATTACTTTGTTTTTCCCTAAATCATCTACAAGCTTCTTTTTATTACGGTTTTGGTGTAGAACCAGAGAATTATAGTCATGATAGCTAACCATGCCATAAAAATGAAGTGCGAATTGGCTAATAGGAAGAAGGCCAAATTTCATGGAAGATACTGCTACTCCGGATGTGGTGTGTAAATGGAAGGAGGCATTTATATCTGACCTGAATTTGTATATTGATGCGTGCACTTCATACCCAGTTTCATTGTATTGAGATGAGGTGCCGTGGATTATTTTGCCATCAAACGATACCTCAATCAATGATTCTACAGTTACTTCCTCGAATTTTAATCCAAAGGGCTGCATGAAGAATGAATTTCCTTTTGAGGATCTTGCTGATAAATGTGTATACGTCAGGTCATCCATTTTTCTTTGAGCGAGGGATCGATAACATATTACTAATTTTTTTTTGATAACATCCATTTGGTTCACATATTTGATTAAGGTAACTATAGGGATGCACCTTAGTCGAGTCTATCGATTATTTTCCGTTTGCATTTTGGTTATCTGGAGTAGAAGCGTTGCTTGGGAATCTATCTATTTTATATATTAAATATAAGAACCCGAATATCAGTAGAAAAAAGGCGGAGATCCAGTGATCGCTATTTTCAGAGATTTTTGTAATAGAGTGTATGTTGTTTCTTATTTCTAAAAGAAGTAGGAGTTTTACAACAAAGTATAAAAAGAAAATAGCAGGGGAGTAGAATATACTTAAAGCCAGAAGTATGTAACAAAGGAGGATTAATGTAAAAGGGATTTGGTTTGAAGGCATATGAGAATTCAAAAAAGCTCTTCTTTTCTCAAGCCAATATACGCCATAGAAATCAAAAGTAATAATATTGAAGAATATAGCTAATGCTATACTTGTTCTTTTGAACTTTTTCATTATATCTGTATTCATGACCTGTGACCCTATGGATTTAATGTATCATTGTAACAGAATATATATTAAGAAAAGGTAAATGTATTCGAGGGTGGCGCGCCCGGGAGGATTCGAACCCCCAACCTCTTGATCCGTAGTCAAGTACTCTATCCAGTTGAGCTACTTTTAATCCAAAGGGCTGCATGAAGAATGAATTTCCTTTTGAGGATCTTGCTGATAAATGTGTATACGTCAGGTCATCCATTTTTCTTTGAGCGAGGGATCGATAACATATTACTAATTTTTTTTGATAACATCCATTTGGTTCACATATTTGATTAAGGTAACTATAGGGATGCACCTTAGTCGAGTCTATCGATTATTTTCCGTTTGCATTTTGGTTATCTGGAGTAGAAGCGTTGCTTGGGAATCTATCTATTTTATACATTAAATACAAGAACCCGAATATCAGTAGAAAAAAGGCGGAGATCGAGTGATCGCTATTTTCAGAGATTTTCGTAATAGAGTGCATGTTGTTTCTTATTTCTAAAAGAAGCAGGAGTTTTACAACAAAGTATAAAAAGAAAATAGCAGGGGAGTAGAATATACTTAAAGACAGAAGCATGTAACAAAGGAGGGTTAATGTAAAGGGGATTTGCTTTGAAGGCATATGAGAATTCAAAAAAGCTCTTCTTTTCTCAAGCCAAGATATGCTATAGAAATCAAGAGTAATAATATTGAAGAATATAGCTAATGCTATACTCGTACTACGCGTTCTTTTGAACTTTTTCATTATATCTGTATTCATGACCTGTGACCCTATGGATTTAATGTATCATTGTAACAGAATATATATTAAGAAAAGGTAAATGTATTCGAGGGTGGCGCGCCCGGGAGGATTCGAACCCCCAACCTCTTGATCCGTAGTCAAGTACTCTATCCAGTTGAGCTACGGGCGCAGTTCTATGAGTATATGGGTCAATATATAGTTATAGATGCTATGTTGCAATAGCTAATAGCCAATGGTATTGCGCGGTTATTTTTTTTAGTATAAGTCATGCAAGAGTGTTTTTAAGATCTTACGGAAAAGAAAAAA
The DNA here is from genome assembly GCA_047404135.1 of Rickettsiales bacterium. Taxonomy (GTDB): domain Bacteria; phylum Pseudomonadota; class Alphaproteobacteria; order Rickettsiales; family JABSSG01; genus JAHZKS01. The sequence goes on along the minus strand of JBDOIT010000006.1, from coordinate 134,990 downwards.
GCAGAGATCCGTAGTCTGATGTTTTTTATAGAATCTAGTATGGATGCTACAATTAATAGCTTTTTTTGATGTAATAAATCTCAAGGACCTCTTATTTGTAAGTAGGCTTCATAATAAAAAATATATGTGCTCTAGTAAAGTTTTTATAAAGCATGGTGAGTGGAGCTTTTTCTGATCAAGTCAAGGGTAAAAGCACAAAGAGAAATCTAGGGCTGCATTTTGCTCATGATAGACAATAATCCGACTCTTGCTATTGTAGGTGAGTTAGAGGGCGTATACAGCCACCTTAAAATTCAGATTCAATCTGTACAAAAGGACGAGGGTAAGTCATTATGTGAACGTGTCATTAAATGACAAAGTCATACCGGTTTGTGGAAGAAAGTACCGCAGTTATAAAGATATTTTTAGCTTGCGTATCTAGGAAAACTAAGAAGAAATGTGGTTGTTAAATGGTATAAAATGCTAATGTTAACTTTATCCGTAGCAAAGCAGGCGTATTAGTGCGTTGTATACATTAACCCTGACGAGCTTTCATTCGTGGATTAGTTTTGTTGATAACGTAGACACGCCCCCTTCTTCTAACGATGCGAGAATCCTTATCACGGGTTTTTACTGCTTTTAAAGATGAAAATACTTTCATTGTTTTGAAGTCTACATTAATTGAATTGCGGGAACATTAGCATTTGTGGCTTTTGATGTCAACACAAAAACACTCTAGGGGGATGATCATTAAGTCACATAAAATAGCAAAAACACTTCTTTGCTAGTTAATAAGAGCGTAGCATTTGCTTTTATTGTACTAAGTTCTTAATATTTATGTATACAACTGTTTTAAAGAGAGGTTTTTATGAGTACTAAATTAAGTTATAGAGAGATACTGGAGGGCATAGTGAAGCTCAATGTCTTATTCTTTGTTGTTATGATCTTTATGATCTGGCAAGGTGTTGAAGGGGTAACTTTTGATACATACTATTATATGTTAGGTTTGCAGCTATTCTTAGTATTTTTCTCAATCGTATTTGCTAAGATTTATATGAAATTTCACAAGACGAAAGTTCAGACTATGGAAGTCACCAATCAGTCAGTATATATTGGCTTAGTAGCAACAAACATACTGCTTTGTATGTGCGGCATGTATCTTGGTGATTTTTCCCTAAATGCACATTTGTTTCTCCTTGTGTCTCTTAGCTTGTTTGGAAGTTTTGTCTTCTGGTTTTCTGTTTTTTTCTTTCAAAGTATCAAAGTATTTTTAAAGCATTTATTGAAATTCCTTGATACTGAATTTACTTATAAGGATTTTATATATGTAGTAATAATAATGAATTCTGCATTCTTTGTTATTATCGCAGCGGTACTATTGATGGGACCAACAAATGGAAGAAATATATTTGAATCTTTATTCGTGATATTTTACTTTGAAGCTGCTTTCTTTGTGACACATTTTGTTGTTGCAAAGATCGTGGATCTGGCTTGGAACAGTAAGAATGAAAAAACATGGAATGTATCCATGCTTGGTATGATTATGGGGTCTATATTCTATATTACAAAAATAAACGTAATAGACAAGAGTGTGTTAAACCTATTTTACTTTGACTCAACACAAGGAAGCACCCCTATATTGGCAGTGGTTACTCTGATGTTATTCTGGAGTTTCTTTGCTTTACTATTCCACTTTGAATGCAAAAACCCTTTAAAAGGAAGAAGGTTTGGTAAGAAGTAAATCGTAATACTGTATTAAGACTATTTATAAAAAGCTACTAATCTAATAAGATTGGTAGCTTTTTATTTCTTCTATATCGGAGTGCGTTAAACGATTAATTTCTTTTTTGATTTTTGCGCGCTTATCATTCGTGAAATATACTTTCCGCGCCAACGCAATAAAGTCTTCGCCAAAACTCTTATTCCTTTCGCAGTCTCTGATGTCGTCTTCTACGTCCCACAGGGTTTTGTTTATTGCTTTCAACCTGGATATCAGTATCACTAATTCTTCTTGTATAGTTACATTCTCCTCTAAAGTGGACTGCAGAGAGATTAACTCTTTGTTTATTATGTTTAAACTGTCTTTGTCTTTTATGTTTTCTTGTTTGATTTCTAGGATAGTGATTTTATCTGTAAGATCTCCAACTGAAATCTCTGCTAGAATTTTGTCTGCTTTTGACATATATTTTATTGTTCCACATTTTATTGTATGGTTTTATAAATAAAATCTTATTATCTTTATGTCAAATATATTAGTAATAAAACACGGTGCTTTAGGTGATGTGGTGCAGATTTCTGGTGCTCTGAAGGATATTAGGAATGCGCACCCTAAAGACAATATTATTCTGCTGACATCTTCACCTTATAAGGAATTATTTTCAATATGTCCTTATATAGATGATTTGTTAATTGATAATAGGGAGTCGTTTTTTAAAATCAATATTTGGCTGAAGCTTAGGAAGGCAATAAAAAGGTACAAATTTAATACTGTTTACGATCTGCAGAATTCTTATAGAACAGACAGCTATAAAAAATACATGTTCTCTGCTCCAAATTGGAGTTCTATACTAAAGGTATTGCAGGGATCTGAAACAAAAGAGAGTTTCAAAGAGATTGGAGCAATTGACAGAATGGATATTCAATTAAAGCGCAGTGGGATAGAAACGAAATTCACTAAAACTCCAGATTTTTCATGGGCAATAGATATGGATTTTGAGTTAGATAAGAGAATACGAAAAGATTATATTTATATTGCCCCTTTCGCATCAGCTAATGGCACGGCAAAAACATGGCCATATTTTAGCGATTTAATAAAAACACTGGAACAAGAGTTTCCTAGTTTGGACGTTGTATCTACCCCTGGCCCAAGCGAAATAGAGGATGCTAAGAAAGTAGGGGGGATTGCACAATTATATAATGGTAAGGCAATAGGTATAAGGCAAATGGCTAAGGTAATAAAAGGTGCGAAATTTGTTATCTCTAACGACACAGGTCCTGCGCATATAGCTGCACATTTGGGATGCAAGGGCCTGGTTTTATTTGGCTCCCATACTACCCCTAAAAAGACCAGCATAGAGACACAAAATTTTAAAGCTCTTTCTGTAAAGGATTTAAAGGATTTAGAGGTTGAAGAGGTTTACAGAAGGATAAAAGCGGAGCTTTAGGAGTTTACTATTTTATAGCCCAGCGCCTTATAAAGCTTGACTGCATTTATTGACATTGCAGATAGTTTCTCTGCAAGTTTTGTTTTGGCGGTTAATAGCTCTTTTCTGGCAGTTATAACATCTTGGTAAGATTTAGTTTTGCTATCATACAAATGATTTGTCATTTCTAAAATATGCGCTCTAGATTTTATAATCTTTAATGCATTATTATAATTCTTATGCATATCGTTATAAGAGGCTAAATTTGATTCAATTTCTTCAATTGCAGTTAAGATAGTTTTTTGGTAGGAAAGAAAAGTTTGCTCTTCTTGTGCTTCTTGAGATTTGATTTTTTCTCTAATCTTTCTAAAATTTAATATTGGTGCGAGTAAAGTTTGGCTTATACTCCAAGAGCTTGTTGGAGGGGATGCATTGGAATCTTGATAACCAATCGTAGCAGCTAAGGAAATATTTGGATATTGGGAGGCTATTGATGATTTGGTTGCAGAAGTGCTGGAGAGTAATAGATATTCTGCTTTTTTGATATCAGGCCTTTGTCTGATTATGTTTAAAGGTGTATCTAAGAAGATTTTTTCTTTTATCTTTGGTATAGATATTTCCTTGTCATCCAGAGCTAGCTGTCCTGCTGGGATTCCACATAATGTGGAGATCTTGTGCAAGGTCTTCTTCGCATCTGTCTGTAGGTCATTTAATCTTGAAGAGCTTTGAATGTAATTTGCTCTCTCTGCTTCTAATTCCAAAGATTGCGTGACTCCGGATAAATGCTTTGCTTTCGCTATGTCAAAAGAATATTTGGATTCTTCTAAGGTTTTCTTGTGTATTATAATCAGCTCTATTGTCTTTGCATAATCTATGTAATTCGCAATAAGGTCTGAAACCAAAGTGAGCATGATTTGATCTCTATCTGATTCATATGACATTGTTGAATCAATATCTGACTGCGTCAGATGTCTTTGTTTGCCAAAAAAGTCCAACTCCCAAGATAAATCTAATTCTGTAGTAATGAGTCTTGTTTTAGAGGAGGCTGAGCCAGAGGTAATTTTTTTAGAGTTGCTGTACGATTCTGTAGGGTTTAACTCAGGAAGTAGATCAGCATGAGTCACGTTAGCATCTGCTCTTGCCTGCTTTACCCGCGCAATAGCGATCTTATTGTCTAAATTGTTTTCTGCGGCTAGATCTATCAGCTTATTTAATTGAGGATCTTTAAAATTTTTCCACCAGTATATTTGTGACTCAGGAATTTTCTCCGATGTGGAAATATTTCGTATTTCGGATTTATTATGCCAGCTATCTGAGAATTTTAATTTTTTATGTTTCATAGGTTGCTTTTGTACGCACCCTGAAAGCAAAAAAATAAAGAATATAAGAAGTGTAGTGAATTTAGTCATTACCTCGCCTCCTCTATAAAGACATCCATTCTCTGCCCTGGTAATGCGCTTGCGTGTGAATTGTCAAAGCCATAAACAAGCTCAATTATCCTGGTATCAATTCTTTCTGAGATACGGTTACTTAAGTTAGATTTTGGCATTATATATGGTGCATATTTTAAAAACTTCAAAGGGATCTTCACTTTAGAATTTCCTCTCAAAATCCCTATGGCGCTAGCATCTTGGTCTACCCTATGGATGTCAGTTTCATCTATTTCTACTCTTACCCTCATGTTCCCTAGATGCCCTACTACGATTGGAGGGGTTGTGTTATTGTTCAAAAATTCTCCAATTTTTGCATTGATTTGCAAAACATGACCCTCTACTGGAGATTTTGCAGTTAGTTTCTTGAAGCGGGATTCCAAAACTTTCAAGCGTGTTTTTGCTTCAACCATCTGTGCGTGTGCTTTTTTTGCGGCAAATCTTTTTCTGCTTAGTTCGCTATAACTAATTGCCCTTTTATCCTTGATGCTTTCAAATAAATTTAGGTCATGCGAAATATCTTCGTAGTGTATTTGTGTGATTGCTAATTTTGCTCTGGCGTGATCCATCTCTGCTTTTATTTCTGAATCATCTATGCTAAATAACGGATCTCCTTTGTTTATCAAATCTCCTTCGTGTACATATATCTTGGATATAACACCTGAGCTATGTGATCCTATCTCTATATTCCTTGTTTCTGATTCTACAATTCCTAGTCCTGCAATTTTATGCTGGAAAGGGGCGCTCGGAGGTTCCACGGTTGTGTCTCGAGGTTTTGGCACGCGATTTTTGGTTACAGAGACCAATGTGAAGACTAGGAACACTAGGGCGCATAAAGGCAGGAATATATGTACTAAAGAGTTATTTTTCAATTTGCGCACCTGGCTTATCTTCTTCCTTCTCTATTCTACCATCATCCATGTGAATTATTAAGTCTGCATATTCAAAAATCCTATTATCGTGCGTGACAATTAGAACCGATTTGTGTTTCTCTTTTGCAATTTTGGATAATAGGGCGATAATATTTTTGCCATTTTTTGCATCTAATGCCGCAGTGGGTTCGTCACATACTACAAGATTTGGATTATGCACTAAACCCCTTGCAACGGCTACTCTTTGCTGCTCTCCTCCAGAGAGTGTTGGGGGCATAAAATCTGCTCGGTTTCCTAGATCCAGAGTTTGTAAAACTCTGACAGCATGTCTTATTGCATTATTAAAATCCATGCCATCAGCTAGTAGCGGTATTGCAACATTTTCTGCGGCAGTCAGTGTCTCAATTAAATTGTATTGTTGGAAAACTAAGCCAAATTCTTTGCGCCTTAATATTGCTTTATCATTATCTGAGAGGGAAGATATTTTTTTGTCTTTATAAAATACCTCGCCTGCGGATGGTTTTAGCATTCCTGTAAGTATAGAAATCAACGTTGTTTTTCCACAGCCACTTGGTCCAACTAGCATTGTTATCTTGCCGGATGGGATTTTAACAGAGACATCGTGTATTACCTGTGTTTTCTCATTATCAGAATGGAAGAACATTTGGATGTTTTCTGCCTTTGCTATGAATTCGCTCATTTAATTCCTAAATACAGTTGCAGGGTCTACAGACATAACCTTTCTAATGCTTGTATAAGACGCAAGAAGCATGATAACGATGATTGTTAAAGCGGTGCCAATAACTACTTCTGGCAATAGGTAAAAGCCTCTCATCGTATTTAAATGTGCAGTGCTTTCGAAAAATAGTGCAGCTAGTCCAATGCCGATACTAAATCCTATGACGGCCACAACAGCAGTTTGAATAAGGACCATAATTAAGATTTGGGCATTGGTAGCTCCTATTGCCTTCAGCGCTGCAAATTGTTTGATATTTTCTATAACAAATATATAAAGTGTTTGAGCTACAATAATGGCTCCTATTATAAACCCTAATGCGACAGTTATGCCAAAGTTAATTGGTATGCCGGTTTTTGTTAGGTAGTGGTTTATGCTTCTCCATTGAAATTCTTTAGATGTAAGAGCTTGCAAATATGTTTTTTTAGAGATGTTTTCTGCGACTTCTATCGGAGAAAATCCATCGTCAGCTTTTGCAACCACAAAAGACATGTGCTTTCTTCCGCTAGGAACGTATCTTCTAATATTTTTAAACTGAGTGAACACAACGGGAGATGTCATGAAAGGGGGGCTGGCTTGGCATATTCCAACTATTTTTGCTGTTTTTTCGTTTAGTTCAATTTCTATTCCTAGCTCTAGAGGTCTGTTTGGCCAGATATAATCCCAACCAGATTTATCCATGATTATAGAATTATGCTCTCTAAGATTCTCCCATTTTCCAGCAAGCATTTTTGGAGGTTTTCCTATTAGTGTTTGGTTGTCTACACCCATTAGTATGATTTGCTGTAATTTCCCCTGGAAGGTTTTTATACTCATCATTCCTTTGAATAAGGGGACCGCCCATTTTACTCCTTCGGCACCTCTGATTTTGTATAATTCAAACTCTGGCATAGGTTTGATTTCATCAGCATAACTCATTTCGGGCGACATGACCCAGAGATCTGCTTCACTAATATCAAGAATCTGACTGGAGGTTCTATCTAGTATTCCTATGAACATAGATACTTGCTGCGACATTAATAAGGTTGCGAACATAACGCCGAAAACCAAACCAAAATATTTGGCTCTATTTCCAACTAGCATTTTGAGTGCTACAATATGCATACTTATTACCTAAAACAATGTGGAGTATAATTATATTATATTATCCCATAGTTGTTTATGCATCGTTTTTCTTTTGATATGGAGGTATAGTTACGCTTCTACACCTGTGGATCCAAAACCCCCTTCTCCCCTTACGGTTTTTTCAAGTGTTTCAGTTTCTGTAATAGTTGCCATTGCAACAGGGGCAATCACCATTTGAGCAATTCTCATGCCGCGCTCTATTGTGAAATCTTGGTCAGAAAGGTTAATCAATATTACTTTGATTTCTCCTCTATAGTCAGAATCTATAGTTCCTGGGGTGTTGAGGACTGTAATGCCATTTTTTGCAGCTAATCCAGACCTTGGTCTGATTTGTGATTCATAACCCCGTGGAAGTTCAATAGAAATACCGGTGGAGACCAATGTTCTTGTGTTTTTATGTAACACAAATTTATTCTCTATATCTGCATATAGATCCATTCCAGCGCTTCCTTCGGTAGCATATTTTGGAGTAGGGAGGCCTTTTCCAGTTTCTGTCTTTGTAAGTTTAATAGCTATTTTATTCATTGTGATACCTGATTAATGTAATGTGAATTCGTCCAAAAGTGAATGTAGTTGTTGTAATAACTTTTCTTCTCTTAGCTCCCCCTTTGAATCTAAGATTTTATGTGTTTTAGCTAGAGAGAAAGTTCCTGGATATACAAAAGCTCCACATCCTTCGAAGGGGATTTTTGTATGCCAGTAGCTTCTATTGCCCCCACAATCAGCAGTAGAAGCTGTCAAAATAAGAATTTTGAGATCTTTATAAGGTATTGGCCTAATCCTTGAGGCCCAGTCTATAAGATTCTTGAATGCTCCAGGAACAGAGTAATTATATTCTGGCACAGAAAAAATTACCTTGTCTGCTTCCTTTATCCTTTTAGAAAAGTTCTGGGCATTTTGTGGAATTCCATCTTTTTCTTGAATATCACCATTATATAAAGGCACATCGAATTCAGAGAATTCTGCAAAGTCCACCTCGTGGTTTTTACCTAAATAATTTGCACATAGACTGATGAGCGCTTTATTTGAGGATTCTTTTCTTAAAGAGGCGGCTAGTAAAAATATTCTCATTCCACAAAAGTTATTGTAAATTCAAAAAGATAATACAGTATAAAGAAAACATTGTGCATTATTTTTTTTGAAGATTTATACGCTTATATGGCACATTATATTTTTATACATGGAGGTTGTAGAGTGGCGATTGTCGGAGAAAGGTCTTGCCTTTTATTGAGGGGCCGGATATTAGCGCAAGCGCTATAGATTTGACTGGTCTCGAAATAAAACGTTAGATTAAAAGCATATAAAACTAATATCAGTAGAAAATACTAGGTAAAAATCCCTCTATATTGTTCGATATAAGTTGGAATTGGTTCATTTTAATGTTAATATCTCTCGATTTTATTAATTAAAGAGGTCATTACTTTGGCTGCTCCAAAGCGTAATAACTTTTTAGGAATATCTTGTGTATTATTCGATACTTTGTCTGTAGCTACTCTTTATACTATCGTTAAATTTGTAATTAAAGATATTTCATCTGTCCACATTGTGTTTCTTTATAAGGCTTCTGTTCTAATTTGTGCTTTTCCATGGATCTTACACAAAGGGGGTTTGGAGAATATAAAAACAAAGCATTTTAAAATGCATTTGCTCAGAGCTTTTTTTAGCGTAGGAGGATCTTTAAGTTTTATGTATGGTCTGCAATTTGTTCGTCTTATAGATGCAACGGTTCTACAAAATGTAGAGCAGGTGTTGTTAGTCGCCATTGGCATGATCTTCTTTCGTGAAAAAGCCACTAAGACAAAGATTCTCTGTGTACTCTTAAGTCTTGTTGGAGTTTTAATTGTTGTTAGGACAGATGTTTTTTCGTTAGATGGTTTGAGTGAGTTTTCTAATCAGTTTAATAAAGGATATCTATTTATTATTGGGTCTATCTTTCTATGGGTGTGTAATAACGTTACTATTAAAAATCTTGGATTGAAAAGTAATGGCAAGAATCAGATGTTCTATCTTTTATTGTTTTCTGTGCTTTTTACCTACCCAATTGCTTTTGTTGATTGGGGGATTATAAAGACGTCTTTGGGTTCAATGTGGGTTCCTACGAGAATTACCAGATTCTCAGAAATAGGGCTGCAGTGGAATCATATTATTCTAATTCTTGGGATGGCTATGTGTTACTTCTCTCATAGTTTGTTTCTATTTAATGCATTGAAATTCGGAGAGTTTTCTGTTGTGATGCCATTTTCATATTTTAAGGCAGTATGGGCTGGAACATATGGATTTATAATATTTGGTGCATCTCCAAAGCCTGCATCGTGGATCGGTTATATGCTAATTATTGCATCTGGTCTTGCTCTAATGCATAGAGAGGTAATTCGAAAAAAGAAAATATCTAGTGAAGCCTAGGCTTTATTGAAGACTCTAAGAATGAAGGCATATTTTTTGGCTAATTCTTTATAAGCTTCGAATCTTCCTGATTTTCCACCGTGACCTGTATCCATGTTAGTTTCAAAGATAATAACATTAGAGTCGGTTTTGAAATCCCTTAGCTTTGCTGCCCATTTTGCTGGCTCCCAGTAAGCTACTCTTGGGTCATTTAGTCCACCTAAAATATATAAAGCTGGGTAACGTTGCTCTTTTACATTTTCGTATGGTGAGTAAGATTTGATATAGTCAAAATAATCTTTCTCCTGTGGGTTTCCCCATTCTTTGAATTCCCCTGGTGTTAGCGGCAATGTATGATCAAGCATCGTATTTAATACATCTACGAAAGGAACATCTGCTATTGCTGCTTTGAATAACTCAGGGGCTTCGTTCAGTGCTACACCCATCAGCATGCCTCCTGCGCTTCCTCCTGAGATGACTATATTTCCTTCAGATGTGTAGTTTTCTTTAGAAAGATGCTTTGCTGTGTCTATGAAGTCATTGAAAGTTCTTTTTTTATTCAAGAATTTTGCATCTTCATACCAATGAAATCCTAAATCATCGCCCCCCCTAATATGCGCAACTGCATATATAAAGCCTTCATCTAGGAGGGATAGAGAGTTGGAGTTAAAAGAAGGAGGTACCGCATGTCCATATGATCCATATCCATATAAGAATAGAGGGTTGCTCCCATCTTTTTTAAAGAGAGATTTTTTGTATACTAGAGATACAGGTATTTTGGTTCCTTCTTCACGAGAGAAAGCTAATACTCTTTCGGAATGATATTCAGATTTATCATATCCAGAAGGTATCTCTTGTATTTTTATTATATTGAGATCTTTGGTTTTGAAATCATATTTAAACATCGTACCCGGAGATGTCATGGATGTGTACCCAACAAACATTCCATCGTCATCATGGCATGAGTAGGATACTCCGGCAGTATAGGTCGTCTCAGGGAATTCTAGTACATCCTTGTTATTCATTTTGTAATCTTGGACAGTGATCTTAGGAAGGCCATCTTTCTTTGCTTGAGTGACAATATGTTTTTCATATAAATAGTAACTTGTTAAATAGACATCATCTTGATGTGGCACCAGTTCTTCCAAGTCGTCAAAATTTTTGTGATTCTTAGTTCTAACTAATCTGAAATTTTTCCCTTTATCATTTGTTTCGATGTAGAACTCACCATGCATGTGATCGACTGAACATAAATGCTCATCTTTTCTTGGTATGAATAGGTGCACTTTATGTGTGAGGTCATCAGATTTTATGTACCTGACTTCGCTGGTGGTGCTACTTGATACGCCAAGAATTATATATTCTCTGTCAGTTGTTTTTCCTATGCCGATGCGGAAGACATGATCTTCCTCTTTGTATAAAAGAATATCATCTTTCTGGTCAGTGCCTAGCTTGTGGTAGTATAGGGTATTTGGGCGCCATTTATCATCTAGCTTTGTATAGTATAAACCTTCTCCGGTTTCGTGCCACACAGCCTCTCCCATAATATTTTCCAGTTCATCATGTAGAAAATGATTTGTTTTTAGATCTTTGATCTTTAATTTAAAACGCTCATCACCAGAAGTGTCGGTTGAGTAAGCCATAAGATTTTCATTGGGGCTTATTGATACTGTGCCTACTCTATAATATTTCTCGCCTTTGGCTTCTTCGTTCTTATCTAGAAGTATCTCTTCTTTGCCATCTTTAGTTTTTCTTGCAAATATAGAATAATCTAGCTTTTCTTTTGTGATGCTATAATAGTAGTAGTTTTTATCTCTCATAGGGGTAGAGATGTCATCTAATTTTATTCTTCCTATGAGATCTTTATATATATTATCTATTAGGTTTTTCTTGGGATCAAAGAAATGTGCTGCATGGGCATTTTCTGCTTTTAGGTATTCAAGCACATCTTCTTTGCTAACTTTAGGCCAATCAAAATCTCTTAGCCAATGGTAATTGTCTGTGATGGTATTATTGTGTACTTTGTATTGATAAGGAATTTTTTTTGCGATTGGCGGATTTGCGCTCATATCAATATTCCGTAAATGGCGGGAGTGACGGGACTTGAACCCGCGACCTCCTGCGTGACAGGCAGGCGCTCTAACCAGACTGAGCTACACCCCCGGAATGTAACAATGGACAAATATTTATAGTATTTATCACAATAAGTAAAGCAGTTTTATAACTCTATGACGGTTTGTTTCATAACTCCAATTTAGAAAAGACTGTAGGAACTGAGATAATGGTTATGATATTGAAGAAAATAGGAGAAGTGTAAATGTCAGGAGATTACTATATCATTTCTCAAAAAACTGCTTGTATCTATGCAAGTGGATCACTCAGAGTGGTTGTGAAGCAATACCATTCTATGAAATAGAGTTATGCGTCATTAACATTTTCTATTTCACCAACATATCCTTTTTCGTCAGCATGAGAGCAGGTGTTGGCATGATTGTCCTCTGGTGCAGTATTGAAGTAAGAATGGATGTCGTATAAATTCCAAGATGCTTTTGTGTATGCTAATGTTCGGGAGGCAAGTGCCGGATCATTATTCTCCCACAATTCTTTTAACTCACCTAAGAAATTGCCAGTTTGGTAAATATCTTCTAATATGGGGTATGGGTTCTCCATTTTAGCAATAGCATGAAATACAGAATTCTGTGCCTGTAGCATTGCTTTGGTGAACTTTAGTGTCGAGTCTATCAGGTCTTTGGATGTTCCAGAATTTGTTTCTCTGTTAAAGCATAGTGAGAAGTTTATTAAAGCTCCGACAAGACCTGAGGATGGGGTGAATAAAAGCGGTATGTCTGGGTATCCGCGTAGCAAGGCATACCCTCCTTCTACTGTGCATTTTAATGGTACGTTCTCTATGTATGTGAAGAAGTCGCTTTTTTCATTTAATGTATAAACGACGCTGCCAAGCGATGAATATGGAGATTTGTCTCCATGGATGAAATCATAGAGCCCTGCTGTGATATGAGATGCTACTAGTAAATCTTTATATTGATGTAATTTGATTTCAAAATCCCACCCAAGAAAATTGAAAGCAGCATTGGCAGTTCTATCAATTATTTTGGTGTTTTCTACTATATAAGCTCCTGCTTTTGAGTTAGCATTGGAGAATTTAGAGCTGAAAGAGGATTTGCGTATAGGGCGCTCTGCATTAAAAGAAAAATTTGTTGAATTGTGACCTGTATGTACCATTCCGAACACAGAGTTAACTCTGTGTTGCATTTCTAAAGCTTTCATAGATTTTCTTTGTAAACGTTATAGCTACCATAGTAAAAACATCGCAAAGGTCAATAATTACCTCAAAAAATAGGATAGTTTAAGTTTCTTTTTGTGATTTTTGCTCATATAATTCTATGGATAAAGGTTGTGGTTATGAAACATTTTTTTTGTGTGTCTGTTTTTTTCTTAATTATGCTTTCCGATATTAGCTACGGAGGTATTACGAAGTCTTTGTTTTTTTCTGGTATATCTTGCGCTTTATACGAGGTATTTTTTTACAGGCATAGGCCTCAATCTAGATTTAAAGTAAATTTCAAACTAATGAAGTACCTGACCTGGCTGTTGAAGGAGGTGTTTTTATCAGCGATAATAATGGCTAAAATGATTTTGTTATGTAAAAGCGTAAAGCCAGTGATTAAAAATATTTCTACAAATATGAGTCAGTTATCGAATGTAAAATATGCCAATTCTATTACACTGACTCCTGGTACTATTACATTGGAGATGAGAGATAAAAGCTTCGTAGTTCATTCTGTTACTAGTGAGCATTATAAAGATCTCAAAGATGGGAAAATGGAGAGAAAAATTAATAAAATAGAAGAGTGATAATAGGGCTGTTTTTTATAATATTTACTGCATTGCTATTGATGGTATTGTGTCTTTTTGTAAAAAAAGATCATATATCTAAAATTGTATCAGTAAATTGTATAACTTGTTATATCGTGGTTACGATTGCAATGATGGTAGTGTTAGAGGGTATTGAGTCTTTTTTCTTGGATATAGCAGCTATATATGGTTCTTTAGGGTTTGTCTCTAGCATGGCATTTTTAAAGTTTTTTCGAAGAGGGAGAGTGTAGTGAGTTATTACATCGGTCTTTTTATAGTGGGTTTTGGAGTATTATTCATACTTATCAGCGCCTTTGGTTGTATAAGAATGCGCAGCACCTACATGATCATGCATTCTGCTGGTATATCAGAATCTTGTGGAGCACCCATAGTACTTATAGGTTTAATCGTGATAAATGGTTTGAACTTAGTGTCATTGAAGCTTGCAATGTTAATCATATTGATAATATTACTTTCTCCTACGTCTACGCATTCTTTAGCGAATGCAAAGTTTCATAAAGATGGTAAGAAGAGATCATGATTCTTGATATATTTGTAATGATGTTAATTCTTTGTATAGCAATTGCACTAGTACATAGCGCCAGTCTTTTGAGCGCTGTAATACTTGCTACTGCTATGAGTGTATTGTGTGTTCTCTTATATACAATTATGGCAGCTCCAGATGTTGCGCTTACAGAGGCATCTATAGGTACATGTGTTACTACTTGCTTTCTTTTGGCTACCTTGAAATATGCAAATAAAGATACGGATAAATTGAGCGTAGATTATTTAGCTATAGGTATATGCATTACTTTGTTTATTGCTATTATATTTCATTCTTTAGGTTTACATGAGTATGGTGATATTGATTCACTCGCCAATAGTGGTGCGGTTTCATACTATAAAGATAATTTTGGTAAAGATACAGGGTTACTTTCGATTGTGAATTCTATTCTAGCTAGTTACAGAGGGTTCGATACTTTTGGAGAAACTCTTGTGATTTTCGTGGCGGGAGTTTCTTTGCTATTAATTTTAGGAAAGAAGAATCAGGAGAAAAAAAATGAAAAATGAAATCCTAATTACTGTATCTAGATTTATTTTCCCATTTATTTTGGCTTTGGGTTTTTATGTGCAGATTAATGGTAATAACGCCCCGGGTGGTGGTTTCCAAGCAGGAGTGATTATGGCTTCTGCATTTATATTATTTGCATTAATTTCTGGGTCAAAAAAAGCCGAGCAAGTTTTGAGCTTGAAGAAGATGAAAATTCTTTCTTTCTTAGGAGTCACTTTATACGGTGGAACTGGCTTTATATCTGTAATGATGGGAGGAGAATTTTTGAACTATTCGTTGCTAGAAAATAGATTTTTTGAAAAGCAAACATTAGGAATATCATTGATAGAGTGGGGCGTTGGCATTACTGTGTTTTCTGTATTCAGCATAGGATATTATTTGTTAGATTCTAGGGGGGATAAATGATAGGAAAAGCTCCTTATTTTATGTCTATCGCAATAATGCTAGTGGGTGTTTATGGAATTGCAATAAACAAAAATCATTTGAAGAGGTTGATGGGTCTAGGTGTTTTTCAGGCCGGGTCTATTATTTTTTTTATTGCACTAGCAAAGGTTAGTGGAGGGGGAGCTCCTATTATGGAATGTATTGAAACAGAGAAATGCTCTAAAATAGTTTCTAACCCTTTGCCACATGTTCTCATGCTTACAGCAATTGTTGTAGGGGTTGCGACGCTAAGTGTAGGATTAGCTTTGATAATAAGAATTCGTGAAGAATATGGAAAAACAGAAGAAGATGAGGCGGATGAATAGATGATACAACCTACTCTTGTGTTAGAGTTTTTATTTCCTACAGTGGCTTCTTCTATAGTTTTACTATTAGGCAATAGGAAAAACCTTGCATATTCAATTACAAGCTTCGCCGCTCTGACAGTATTTTGTTTGTCAGGCATAATATTTTACCAAGTACTGAGTCATGGCGAGGTTCTTTACCATTTTGGAGGGTGGATTCCACCAATAGGCATTGAGTTTAAATTAAATAAGATTAATAGTCTTTTTGTTCTATTGGTTTCGCTAGTGGCACTCTTAACATTCTTACAGGGTAGGAAGATTCTCTTTAATGAGGTTGAAGCAAAAAAAATAAATGTGTTTTGCGCTGTATTTTTAATTGCTGTCGTTGGCTTTACTGGAGTTGTTTTTACGAATGATTTTTTTAATCTATATGTATTTATTGAAATATCTTCTATTGCAACATATGCATTGGTGTCGATTAGTAATAATAAGGCTTCTGTTAGAGAGGCATTTTATTATCTGATTATTGGAACTATAGCAGCTACCCTTATCTTGGTTGGTATCGGTTATATATATGCAGCTTCAGGAACATTGAACATTAGTGACTTTATTTTAAAACTGCCTTTATTAAAAGACCATTTGTCGATCAAATTAGGCTTCGTTTTAATATTAGCGGGGTTTTTGGTAAAATCTGGATTATTTCCATTGCATAATTGGTTTGTTCAATCTTACAGCGCTACCAGTGCTTTTATACTGCCTTTCTTGAGCAGTACGTCATCGAAGATATATATGTTCCTAGTGGTGAAGCTGGTATTTATGATATTTGGATTGCAGTTTAGCGTTGAAGGGACAAATATTTCAATAATACTAGGCACTCTTGGGGTTCTTGCAATGTTGGTTGGTGCATCTGCAGCACTATCTAATAACAATCTTAGAGAGATACTAATATTTTCTAGTATCTCTCAAATTGGATATATTTTTATAGCGATCAGTATAGGCAGTAAAGCTGGGATAGTATCTGCGATTATCTTTTTGATAAGTAATATTCTAGCAAAAACATCTCTGTTTATACTATCCTCTCATATTTATCTCTCCAGAGGGAGTTACTATATATCAAAGCTATACGACATAAAACGCCAAATTCCTGTCGCAGTATTCTTATTTATAATCAATGGAGCAAGTATAGTAGGGGTGCCAACTACGGTTGGTTTTGTTGCGAAAGTTAGTTTGATCACTAGCTTAATTGAAGGGCAAATGTGGTTAATGCTATCTCTAGTTCTGATTTCGTCGTTTCTGTCATTGCTATATATGTGGAGAGTGGTAGAGTGTTTTTTATATGATAAGAGGGGGCGAATAGATTCTCATGAAAGATGTCCTGCAAAATTCACTTTGCCTAGACACACGACCTATCTGTCTATGCTTGCTCTTGGCGCTATAACATTAGTGAATCTCTCTTGTGGTGTGTTTTTCAGAGAGTTTTGTGAATTTATAAATAAGTTGGTTAGTTGATTACTATGAGTTTTTTCAATCAAAGTAATGAAAGTTTAATTAATATAATAATGTGTACGCCTTTGCTCTGTGCCTTGTTATCATTGCTTCTTTTTAGATTCAAGAGGTATATGAGTGTCCCTATCTTTATTATAAGTATGGCTTCTTCCGTAGCCAGCATATGCTTAATAAGGAATTTCATAAGCGCAGGTTTGCATTTCGAAAATGTTACCCTTTTGTGGGGAGCAGTAGCGAATATAGAGTCTATTACTTTGGTGTTTATTCTTATGGTGAGCTCTTTGTGGTCGGTCACGAATTTATACTCTCTCTCGTATTTGAAAATGAATAAAGAGATCATACCGAGTAAGTTCTATTTGTTTTTATCTATATCAATTTTTTGTACTCTCGGTCTAGCTATATCACCTAACTTGATCGCAATGTTTGTATTTTATGAGTTGCTGACAATTTTTACGTATCCTCTTGTATCTCATTTAGGTGGTCAGAAAGAACGTAGTGCAGCACGATATTACCTATACACCCTTATGGGAGGGTCTGTTTTGCTATTCTTACCAGCCATTTTATATTTGATGAATAATATTGGCCATACTAGCTTTGCTATAGGAGGCATAGCCTCATCCTTGTCAGGCGGGACTTTAACCATCTTATTTTTACTATGCTTCTATGGAGTGGCGAAATCTGCAGTTGTCCCTATGCATACATGGCTTCCAGAAGCTATGGTTGCATCCTTCCCTGTAAGTGCTGTACTGCACGCTGTTGCGGTGGTGAAATCTGGTATATTTATTATGATCAAGATGTCTGTATATACCTTTGGATTAGATTATTTAAGAGAAAATATTTTAAGTTTTGGTGATACCAATATTGTTACAATATTGGCTGCGATATCTTTGATAACTTCTTCTTTGCTTGCCTTATATCAGACTAGGATCAAGATGTTGTTGGCTTACTCAACAATAAACCAACTCTCTATATGCTTACTATCCCTTTCAATGTTCTACCCCGTTGCTCTTAAAGCTGCGGCAATACATATGGTTAGTCATGCATTTGGTAAGATTACTTTATTCTTTGCTAGTGGTTATGTTTACTGCAATTCAAAGATTAGCAACCTACAGGATTTTAGGGGCCTTGGTAAGAAGATGAAATTGATAATGGTAATTTTTACCATCGCTGCGCTTTCCATAATAGGGTTGCCGATATTCGGGGGGTTTATTAGTAAGGCTTATATATACTACGCAGCTCTTTCTAATGGAAATAACTACGTAGTATTATCTGTATTAACGGTGAGCGTTTTAATGACAGCTCACTATTTTATTAAAATTTTATATAATGTTTATAAGCAGCCCGCTCATCTTTCTAGAAAAAAAGAAATAGAGTATGAGCATAAACTTCTTTCTAGTATGACAGTAGCTATTATAATTACTTCTATTGGAACGGTATGTTTTGTATTAATTTATGAATATATGTTGCAGCTAATGAGCTTAATTCAATATTGATATGGATAGAAAATTACTTTCAGTAGTGTTGTTAAGTGTGCTGTTTGTAGTGGGAGCTTATTTATACCAAGGCTTTCATTATTTTTTTTATGGAGTCATTTCATCTGCGGTTCTTGTTATCTTATCTTTAACTTTGTCGTTCCTTATAAAAAAAGACACGAAATATTATGATCGAAACTCTGAGTGAATTAGTGAGGCACCCTGGTGCAATACTGATCTTTTTATATTTTTTTAGCTATTTGTTAAAAGGAAATTTTTGCAAATATTTGCTGATATCTTCTCCGGTAGTTTCATTCCTTCTGATGATCAAAATATTTAATGCGAACCAAATGGAGTTTTTCTACATAGCATCTCTGTTGCTGGTACTTTTCTGTGGAGTGTTATTCGCGTATACGGCTCAGATCCGTGATAAAGACAATGCTCGCCTGGCGCTTCTATATATAGGGGCAGGTATATCTGTAATTATATCTTCAAATCTTTTTGTTATATTTACTTTGTTTGAGGTAATGTTGATTGCCGCAACATTCATGATATTTAATGGAGGAAACAAGCTTTCATTCAATGCGGGTGCGGCTTATTTTAAACTACATATCCTTTCGGGCGTTTTCTTCTTGATAGGAACAATCACACATTATTCTCTTTATGGAGACTTTACTTTAGTAGGTCATAATTTTCTAGATTTTACTGTCTCAGACAAACAAATTTTGAATTATACTATCTTAGCTGCTCTACTGATTAACGTTGCATCCCCCCCATTTTCATATTGGTTAGTTGAAGGATATGCTGCTACTACCCCCGCTGGGAGTGTGTTTTTATCGGTTGTGACTACTAAGATATCTCTAATAATACTCATGAAGTTTTTCCTGGGATTGAATTTCTTAATATGCATAGGAATATTTATCGGAGTATATGGTCTTATATATGCGGCTCTGGAGTCTAACATGAGAAGAATAATCAACTATGGAATTATAAGTCAGATAGGCATGATTCTGATTGCGATAGGGATAGGAGAAAGAAAAATATCTGAATATATGATTATAACAGAGATACTATCTATTGCTTTGGCAATGATGTGTATTGGGTCGATTATACTATCTTTAAGAGTAAAAAGATATTTTCAGATTCCTATAAATACAAAATTTCCTCCTGTTCTTGTAGTATGCTCTATCATAGCATTTGCTTCTATCTCTGCTGTGCCTTTTACTCCAGGATATGTATCGAAATATCTTTTGTATAAAAGCTCATTTGTTGTGAGTCACCCGTGGCTTGGATATGGGATTTCTGCACTGACAGCTGGCACGGCCTTTGCTGTCGGTATAAAACTGCCAGTTTTTGTATTTATAAAAAAATTCTACCATAAGACAAAGAATAAGGGTACGCCATATGTGATGACTTCACTGCGCGCTATATCTTTAAAGGTATTAGCTCTATCTGTAATGATATTCGGAATATTCCCAGAGGTATTGTTGGGAAATAAAATAGAAATGTTTGATTCTGTGTTTTTTAATCAAACTTCTTTGCTGCTAGGTGTGCTCGCATCCTTCTTCTTACTAGGAAAGTTCTTAATAGTAAGAGCAAAATACACTCTCTTAGACTTTGATTGGTTTTATCGATTCCTTCTTGGCGCTATTTATTCCTATTTGAAAAAATATGTTTCATATATTCATCATAAGATGTTTTTAGAAGGGCAAGGTTCTTTTGCTTCTGGTGTTAAAAACTTAATGGGATATTGTTTTGGAGCAAAGGGTATGTTTGTTTCCATGAACTCCCAGAGAAATGTAGTGTTGATGTTACTATTTATTGTTTTAGTGATGTTATTGAGTTTTTAGTATGCGCGCACTTGCTCTGCTGTGTATAGCGCAACATGTACCGGATCATATCTTTGGAGAGGCTATATAATGCGAATTTTCTTTGTGGTATTCTCAAAAAAGATGATAACTATTGTGAATTCTGATACACTTCCTTTGTAACTTTTACTTTCTCCTATGTTTCATTACTCTGATCTGATTATTCGCGGTATTTATGGTCGTTCAGATCTCACTGCGAAATCTCTGTCTATGAGAAATAAAGGTGACTATGTGGTTTTGGTTCCTGGTGTTGTGGGTGGAATTTGGTCTATGAAGATGATCGCCAAATCACTTCATGAAAAAGGATACCAAGTTATGCCTTTTGACTGCTCTATGAGGAAGTACAGCATACAAGCGATAGCTACTAGATTCTTGCATGGCTTTGTATTACGTCATTGTTTAGATAGTAAGAAGAAAATTCATTTTGTTACGCACTCTCTAGGTGGAATTGTTGTTAGAAGGTTTCTGCAGGAATACCATTCCTTGAGAATAGGCAAAGTGGTGATGATGGCTCCTCCTCACCATGGAGCAGAAATGGTTAGTTTGTTTGATAATGCATTTACGAGAAGATTACTTTTAGGAGCTCCTGGTAGACAAATTAGTATTTCAGAAAAATCGTATGTGCATAGGCTGGATAAAAAAGTAAAATATGACCTAGGAATCATATCTGGCAATAAAAGCATAAACCCGTTTTCTTTTTTTCTAATAAAAAGAAGAAATGATGGATTTGTTTCCGTGGACAGAACTAAGTTAGATGGAATGAAAGACCATATCACTTTGCCAGTATCTCATCACGGACTGCTTGTTAATGGGAGGGGTATAAACAAGACGGTTTCATTTTTGCACAGAGGAAAATTCTAAGATGCATTTCTCTATATATGATCTGGGACCCTAGGAGATGCCTGCAATCAAGTAGGGGAACGCGTCAGTGAAGCAGTAAGAGTAGAAGATTAAATTTTGATTTTTTTATTCAAAATTGCATTAACGTGAAGTAATAACCCAAGCATGAACCATATTGGTGTTCCATAAAGATTCTGGAACAAGCCTTGATGCGGCAGGATGGGTAGGAACCTTGCAATCATAAATATTGTAATACCAGAAGATATTACTTGAAGATTAGATAGGCTATTGCTTTGTCTTAATGTTGATTTCAATATTGTATATATTACTGCTCCGAACATCATTAGCCCAACAACTCCTGTTTCCGTTAGTAGCTCTAAATAGATATGGTGAGCATGGTCGCTGCAGACATTCATTGCTACACAATGATTATAATGAGCAGGTCCAACCCCAAAGAACCAATGTTTCTTTATTATTGCAAAGGCAGCATTATATATGCTCCCATATGGGGTTGATGAGTAGTTTTTTATAGAATGCAGAGTAGACAAAAATTGACGTTCTATAATTCCTTTACCTCCAACAACGTACAACAAGAGAGCTGTTAGTAAAAGTAATAGTGTCCCTAAAATAAACATTTTGAGAGGATTTTGAGACAAAAACATGAGAGAAAACCCCATACACAGTGTGGTTTGTATTAAAGCAGTGCGATCCCCTGAAAGCATGATGATGAAGTATAATACGAAGCAGAAAGTAGAGTTGAGCGTTATGTTTTTCTTCTGTTTGAGTATTTGGTGAATGCAATAATAGATGAGTGGAAAAGAGAGAATGGAAATAATGCTTCCTAAAGCCATTTTTGTAAAAGGTCCAGTTAATCTGTGGTACCCACCCGCATATACGCTTGGCATGCCAAGAATATCTATTCCTCTGAAAAATTGTACATACCCATCAATTGCTAAAAATGCTACTACCGTTGATAGGCAAATAAGGATGTTCTTGCTTGAATTAGGCTTGTTCATGCCAAGCTTATGGAAGAATAGAGCAAATAGTCCATAGCGTATTATTGGGATGGATTTTTTTAGGGCTAGTGATATATCGTCTGCAAAAAAAGATCGGACTATCATATATACCCAGAAGGAAATAAAAAACAGAAACCATTCTTCTTTGAACGGCTGTATATCTCTTTTTATAGAAGACAATAGTACGAATAGAATAGCGGTGATAGTAAGTGCGGAATCTCCAGCTCCTCTTCCTGCAATGATGAACAGAGGAAGGAGTGTAGTGAGCCAAATGCAGGACCTGGATAATAATAATTCTATTTTCATTCAGATGAAAAAATTTTGAGTGCATTGTCCATATCATCAGGTAGATCAATTTCAAAATCAAGGCAATGTTTTGTGATAGGATGACTAAAGGATAGCTTTTTTGCATGCAGCATCTGCCTGTGAATATTCTGAATCACCTCTAATACATCCTGTGGCAGAGTATATCTCTTTTTTTTCTTTGTGATGCCGTACTCTGGATCTCCAATTATAGGGTGACCAATATGTTGCATGTGCACTCTGATTTGGTGAGTTCTACCTGTTTCCAATGAGCACTCAACTAAGGAGATCCTACCTGCTAAGAAAGTTTTGATAACCCTATAGTGAGTAATGGCTAATTTTCCTTCATCTGCACCTACGACAGTCATTTTTTTTCGGTCTTCTTTTTTTCTGGATATGTTAGTTTCTATGCTATCTTTTTGTTTTGCAGGTAACCCCCATATAAGAGCTTGGTAAGTTCTCTTGATGGTGCGTTCTGCTAGATCATGTGATAGCTTAGAATGCGCTTCATCGTTTTTTGCTACAACCATAAGTCCTGTAGTGTTTTTATCTAATCTATGCACTATACCTGGTCTAAAATCTCCTCCGATTTTCGATAATTTATCTTGGTATTTGGCAAGTAGTCCATTTACTAAAGTATCCGTGGTGTTACCTGCACCTGGGTGAGTTGTGAGTCCGGATTGTTTGTTGATGATAATAATATGGTCATCCTCAAATACTATATCTAGATCTATTTCCTTTGGCATTAGAGTTTGCAACTCAGCTGCTGGCTCTTGAATAGATATATTGTCGTAAAGCTTTACCTTTTCTTTATTGCTAAGAACTATCTCTCCATTCAGTCGTACGCAGCCTTTTTGTATCATGTTCTGAACTTTGCTCCTAGTCATATGCTCAAGATTTTCAGAGAGAAACTTATCTATACGGGAGTTTTTTTCTTGTTCTGTAGTGACTTCTATGGTTTTATTGCTCATAAAGTTATGGTTATTTAGCAATGCTAGACGAGGATAAAAAAATTCTACAGTGGTACCAAATTCAAGATATCAAAGAAGTAGTATCCGATGATAGAATAAAAGGTTCAAATAATCCAGAAGAAATAGAGAAAACAAAAAGCATGTTTGTAGAAGAAGTGAAAGATCACCCAGCAGAGTATTGCGAAGATTTAGAGCAATTACGCGACTCTGTGGAGAAATTTGATAAATGTTTGTTGAAGAAGATGGCTACAAAAACAGTTTTCTCTGATGGGAACCCAGGTGCGGATGTTATGTTAATTGGTGAGGCTCCTGGAGCGAATGAAGATGTTCAGGGAGTTCCATTCTGCGGTGAAAGTGGAAAGCTGCTAGACCAAATATTTTCTACTATAGGCCTTTCTAGAGAGAAAAATTTATATATTACTAATAGTGTTTTTTGGCGCCCTCCTGGTAATAGGAAACCAACGGATGAAGAAATAAAGATCTGTCTTCCTTTCTTAGAGAAACATATAAGCTTGATCAAGCCTAAGCTGGTTGTGGCAGTGGGGGCCATCTCACTTTATGCTTTATTGAACTATACTGGTGCGATATCAAAAAAGAGGGGGCAGATTTTTGAATATAGTAATAAATATCTAGATAGGCCGATAAAAGCAATGACAATTTTTCATCCAGCATATCTTTTGAGGCAGCCTTCTCAAAAGAAAACTGCGTGGCAAGATATGCTCATGATTAGAAAGATTCTAGGTGAGTATTAATTCATAATTCCCTATTTGCATGCCCAGTATAAAGCTGTCTTGGTCTGGATATTTTTGCATCTGGATTTTCCATCAATTCAATCCATTGAGCAACCCATCCTACTGTACGCGCAACTGCGAATAAGACAGTATACATCTGAGTAGGCATTCCTAAGGCTTTGTAGATAATTCCAGAGTAGAAATCTACATTAGGGAATAATTTCTTCTGTATGAAGTATTCATCATGCAAGGCAATTTTTTCTAACTCAACAGCTATCTTTAGCAGTTTGTTCTCTTTTTTGCCTAGATGCTCTAGAACTTCATGGCATGTATCTTTTAACACCGAGGCTCTTGGGTCATAATTCTTATATACTCTATGCCCGAACCCCATAAGCTTGAAAGGGTCTTTTGGATCTTTAGCTCTCGCTATGAATTTCGGTATGTTTTTAATGTCTTCGATTTCTCTCAGCATATTAATAACAGCTTCATTTGCTCCGCCATGAGAAGGCCCCCATAAGGATGCAATCCCTGCAGAAAAGCATGCTAGAGGATTAGCCCCAGAGGAGCTAGCAAGACGAACTGTAGAGGTTGAAGCATTTTGTTCATGATCAGCATGTAGTATGAAGAGTTTGTCTAGTGCCTTTGTGAGGATTGGATCTGGTTGATATTTCTCGCATGGAGTTGCAAACATCATGTATAAGAAATTCTCTGTATAGCTTAGATCATTTCTTGGATACATGAATGGTTGCCCTATCGTGTATTTATAGGTCATCGCTGCTAAAGTGGCGGTTTTTGCAATAACTCTATGTGCTGATAAATCTCGTTGTTTTGGATCGGTTATATCAAGTGAATCATGGTAAAAGGAGGATAGTGATCCTACTGTTCCTACCATAAGAGCCATAGGGTGAGCATCTCTCTTGAAGCCTCTAAATAAAAAATTTAGTTGCTCATGTATCATGGAGTGGTGGCAAATCTCTTTTGTGAATTTCTTTTTTTCTTCTTTGTTTGGTAGATCCCCATATAAAAGAAGATGAGAGACGGACATGAAGTCCTCCTTCTCTGCTAGATCTTCAATTTTGTATCCTCTGTATTTTAGGATTCCTTTTTCTCCATTAATATATGTGATTGCAGATTCACATGATGCTGTAGACATAAAAGCCGGATCATATGTAAAAGCTCCGGACATTTTGTACAATTGAGTGATATCTATCACATCTGGTCCGATGGAGGACTTTTTGATAGGTAGCTTATATTCTTTTCCGTTATATTGTAGTATTGCGTTTCTTTCCTTCTCCACGTTCCTATTTCCTGAGTGTTTTTAGCATGTTAACTACAGACTCATCTCTCGTCAATATCTGGGAGCCCAATAATGTTTTCTACCCGTTCTTTTGGCAGAGATGTGTTCCTATCTTTGGCGTGGGTGTTGTAGAATTGCTGCGTTTTTGTGATATATAGATTTAATAGCTGTGAGATTGTGATGGGGTTTCTGTTCTTTAAAAAATAAGATCCCTCGGGCTTTGTCTGATTTTTTAGAATCTTGTTGAATCTTAAAAGGAAGGTTTTGATTTCTGGGTCGCACTCTTTTGCTGGTTTGGCAGGGAAAGTGAGGGATACTTCTCTGTGGCTAGAAGAGGATGGTATTTCGGGGTAATCTATAGATATGCGTGTGAGATATATTCCGCGTTTTTCAAACTGTAGAGCAGTTTCATTGGCTACAATTGCTTCTTCTCCAACTCCTTGTAATATTATTTTATCAGGGTGAATATCCTCATCTAATAATTTATTTACCGCAGAGATGCCCGCGAATACTAAATCATTGGCTGTTTCTGCGCATTCGGGGTATTCAAAATAATGTATAGTTGCTCCTGTCTCTAATGCTTCTATTAGGGTTTCTTTGTTTCCATTCTTAAAGTTTTCGCTAGGGAAATGCACAATATGTAATCTTTCTGCCTTTCCTGGTCTGACTAGATGGTCTATTTTGTGACCTTCATTATTTGTAAAATGCCTTTTTTCTTTTTTTGCTGTGTTGATTATTTCTTCTATTTTAGAGATTTCTTTTTTAACTGAATCTTTGTTGATTTTTAAGAGATCTGCTTCTTCCAAGATTCTCTTCTTTGAAAGTTTTAGTAAGGATGCTGCATCTTTTGGAACTCTAGGGTGGTGAGGTCTTAGTGTCACTATTTTCGTTAAGACCATATCATGCCTTGACGTTCGGCAGAGCATTTTTTCTTTTGTGATCTCAAACATTTCCTGAGATTCATGTGTTTTTTTATACAATTCTTCAGTGGATGCTTCGTGGTTATTTTCTTTTTCTAGTTCTGCATGTGATTTGTATGTTATCTCAGGCTGGCTTGTGGTAAATAATTTTAATTTTGTAATACTCTCTTCTGTAGAAGTTTCTGCTTTACTTAGTAGGTATAGGGATTGAGTATCATCACTGGCTAGAAATGTGTGTTTTGTACTGCTATTAATAGAGCTTATAATTTTTCTTACAATATTTAGAGAGTCTTTTTTTACAAAGCTGTTTTTATTGATATCGCTAATTTGTTCAAAGATTATATGAGAGTTCAGAAAATCTTTGGAAGTTACGATATTTTTTCCTAGGTACTTATTTGTTAGGATAACTATGTTTTTTTTAAACTTCTGCTGGAGCTCTTTTGTTTTTTTGCTTTTTATAGTGATTTCGACTAAGGACAGCATTTCTTCTTGGTAATTGAAATCTTCACTATTTGATGGAGCTATAGTATGAGCCGCAGCCTTTTTTGCAAAAGATGCGCCAAATTCAGTGAGCAAAGTGATGCATTCTTGGTTTTCTAAATTTGTGGCTATTTTTAGTGGGGATTCATCTAGTGAGTTAGGCTGGTTGACGTCTGCTCCTTCTTCTATCAACATAGTTATGATATTTGAATTGAAGAATTTTGTTGCTGATATTAATGGGGTTTCTCCATCAATATTCTGTTGATCTGGGTTAGCTCCAGATTGTAGTAATATATCTACTATATCTTCATTGCTTTTTTTTATTGCGCATATTAATGGTGTATCTCCATTGTCATTAAATCCATCTATGATATGAATGTTTTCGGACTTGATTGTTCTGCAGAATTCGCTTGCTGCCTCTACTTTGTTGTCGAGGATTAAGGCATGTAAAGGGAAGGAGACTTTGGCAGTCTTATTCAGACGTTTCTTGTCTTTTATATTGATGCCCATTGCAATAGTATAAATTGAATATGCTCAGTATTATTAGGACTAGAGGTTAACAAAGCATTAAAAACCAGAACCCAAGGTGCTTGTGGGTGTTTTTTTGATGTTGTTATGATGATTTTGCAACACAGAGCTTAGGATCGAAAGAAGGTTGCAAGATTTCTTTATGTGTTGTATGATGCTACATCGAATAATTTAGATTTTATACATAATATGACTTTACCTTTAATGCCAAAAGCTACAGCTGTGTGGTTAATCAATAATACAGTATTAACATTCAAGCAAATATCAGATTTTTGTGGGCTACACCCATTGGAAGTGCAGGGTATAGCTGATGGTGAGGTTGCTGTGGGTATCCTTGCTGAGAACCCTATATTTAATGGTCAGATTACTCAAGAAGAGTTAGACAAATGCTCAAAAGATCCCTCAGAGAAATTACAAATCACAAATGTAAACGAGTTGGTTCTTAAAGGTAGTAAGAAGAAATCAGCTAAGTATACTCCAGTTGCGAGAAGACAGGATAAGCCCGATGCCATAGCTTGGGTTATCAAGAATTATCCGGATGTTCCTGATTCAAAGACTGCTAAATTAGTTGGGACCACAAAGAGTACCGTGACATCTATACGTAATAAGGAGCATTGGAATTATGAAAATTTAAGACCAAGGGATCCGGTTTTGCTGGGGCTATGTTCTCAAACATCTTTGAACATACTGGTATCTTCTGTAGAAGATTCAAATTCTGATAAGGGCAAAAGCTCTGCAAAATAGTAAAAAACTCTTGCAAACACCTTAGGTTGAGTCTATAAAATACAGATCCATCTTTTTGAGGGTGGGCATTTCACACACGAAGTTTTTTTAGTGCTTATTAATTTAAGTGTTACCTTCGTGGAGGTTTAACTAAAAATAAGGAGTTTTTATGAATAATACTTTACCCAAATACACAATCAAAGAAATGCTAGAGGCGGGTGTTCATTTCGGACACAAGGAAATGCTATGGAATCCTAAAATGGATCCATTCATCTACGGTAGCCGTAATGGTGTTCACATTATTAACCTCCAAAAAACAGTTTCGTTGCTTTACAAAGCATTGAATGTTTTTAAAGCCGCTGGTTCTAATAAGAAAAACAAAATTTTATTCGTTGGTACTAAGCGTCAGGCGTCTGAGTCAGTGAGGTCATCAGCTATCGCTTGTGGTCAGTATTATGTAGATCAAAGGTGGTTGGGTGGTATGCTTACCAACTGGAAAACTATTTCTAAATCCATCAAGAAGTTGGATGAAATGGAGAAAATACTAGAAGCTGAGAAGAATCCAGAAACTTCAGGTAAATATAATAAAAAAGAATTGCTTGATATCGATAGAAAGAGGCAAAAAATTGAAGCTTCTTTAGGTGGTATTAGAAATATGGGTGGTAAACCTGATTTGATCTTTATCATTGACACCAACAAAGAAAAAATTGCTATACAAGAAGCTAAAATGCTTGGTATTCCTGTTGTTGCAGTTGTTGATACTAACTCAAGCCTTGAGGATATTGATTTCCCTATACCTGGTAATGATGATGCTTCTAGAGCAATAAAATTCTATTGTGAGATAGTTTCAAAGGCTATTAATGTTGGAGCTGAAGCTACTAGAATGGATATTGAGGAAAAAGGTATGGCTGGTAGTTTGAGTGAATCTATGAAGTCTGGGGGTGAAGTTAAAGGAGAAAGCAAAAAGCCACAAGAAGAGAAGTCTGTTCTGAAGGTAAAATCAGAGCGTGATGAAAAAACTGTAGAAAAAAAGAAGGTAGCTTCTGAGAAAAAAGAGTCTCCTAAGAAATCTAAAGCCAGAAAGAAAGTGGCTGATGAGAAGAAAGAAACTCTAAAGAAAGCTACGACTGCCTCAGCAAAGGATAAGGAAGTTGAGGAGAAGAAAAAAACTCTAAAGAAAGCTACGGTTGCCTCAGCAAAGGATGTAGTAAAAGCTAAAAAAGTTGAGGAGAAGAAAAAAACTACAGCAAAAAAAGAAAAGTAATTTAATAGGGAGTGTCAAGATATGTCTGGTGTTGCAGCAAGTTTAGTAAAAGATTTAAGAGAAAAAACAGGAGCAGGAATGATGGACTGCAAGAAGGCTCTTGTTGAGACAGGCGCTGATTTAGAGGCGGCAGTAGATTGGTTAAGAAAAAAAGGCCATGCAGCGGCGGCTAAAAAAGCAGGGCGTGCTACAGCAGAGGGAATGGTTGGTTTAATTGTGGATGGAAAAGTTGGTTCTGCTGTTGAGTTAAACTCAGAAACAGATTTTGTTGCAAGAAATGAAAAATTCCAAGAGTTGCTTTCCAATATTTTAAAGTCTTCATTGTCGTCTAAGGATTTAAGTTCTTTGGAAGATGAAAAATATGCGGGCGGTGATAGAAAGGTAAAAGATGTTGTTGCTGAGCATGTTGGTATTGTCGGCGAAAATCTTACTCTTAAAAGATGTAAAAAGATTTCTGTGGATAGCGGCGTAGTTGTAGGTTACGTGCATAACGAAATTATGCAAAATGCTGGAAAAATAGCTGTTCTTATCTCTCTTGAATCGGATCTAGATAAAGAAGTTCTAACGGGTTTCGGTAAGCAGGTTGCTATGCATATTGCGGCAGCTAAGCCAGAAGCTCTTGACAGGGAAGGAGTTTCTTCTGAAAGCGTTGAGAAAGAAAAAGAAATTTTTACTGAGCAAGCTAAAGCATCTGGGAAACCAGAGAATATTATCGAAAAGATGGTAGTTGGTAGAATTCAAAAATTCTATCAGGAGGTTGTGTTGCTAGAGCAAGTTTTTGTTATGGATAATAAAACTAAAATTTCCGACTTAGTAAATAATTTTGCTAAGGAACATGGAAAAGATGTTAAGATAAAAGGGTTCATCAGATATGAGCTTGGTGAAGAGAATAAATAGTTTTCTTTGAAGTAATAGATTTTTATGGGCAGCTGGAAAAAAGTAATGTTAAAGATTTCTGGTGAGGCTTTCCTAGGGAAGCATTCTCACGGTCAGGATCTTGAAGCTGTTGAATCTTTAGCATCTGATATATCGTCTGTAGTAAAGTCAAATATACAACTTTGTATAGTCGTTGGTGGTGGTAACATTGCTAGGGGTAGCACAATGGATCTAACAAAAATTGACCGCGCTCGTGCGGATTATATGGGTATGCTTGGAACGGTCATTAATGCTTTATGCTTGCAAGCTATGCTTGATAATATAGGAATTAAATCAAAAGTTTTATCGTCTGTCGCAATGGATTCAATATGTGATACTTATTCCCAAGAAAGAGCACTGCATTATATGAGCCAGGGTATGGTTGTCATATTTGCTGCTGGTACAGGTAATCCATTTGTTTCAACTGACACTGCTGCTGTGTTTCGTGCTATAGAAATGCATTGCGATGTGTTGCTGAAAGGCACTCAGGTTGAGGGTGTGTATTCAGAAGACCCCAAGAAAGAAAAGGATGCCAAGAAATTTGATCAACTAACTTATGATGAAGTAATAAATAATAGCTTGAGAGTTATGGATCTGCCAGCTGTCTCTGTTGCAAAAGAGCATAAGCTTCCATTAATGGTATTCTCCATCCATAAAAAAGATGCTATTTTAGAGGTTCTGAAGGGAGGGGGATCATTCACTATAATAAGGTAATATATGTTTGACGATATCAATATAAGCTTAAGAGTAAAAATGGATAAGGCTCTTAATTCTTTTCAGGGTGACTTGAAATCTGTTCGTACAGGCAGAGCATCTCCTAATTTGCTAGATAGCATTACGCTTGAGGCATATGGTAACTTTGTTCCTCTTACGCAGGCTGGTACTGTGAGTGTACAGGATAGCCAACTTTTAGTAGTGCAAGTTTGGGATTCTGGATTGGTTAAAAATGTAGAGAAGGCAATTAACACATCAAAAATGGGTTTAAGTGCATCAGCTGATGGAAACCTGATTAGGGTTCCGATCCCTCCTTTGAGTGAGGAAAGGAGGAGAGAGATGGTAAAAATGATTGCGCAATATGCAGAGCAAAGTAAAGTTGTTTTACGAAATATCAGAAGAGATGGAATGGACTCAATCAAGAAGATGGAAAAAGATAGTGATATTTCAAAAGATGATGCGCACAGATTCTCTGATGAAGTGCAGAAAATGACAGATGAGTTCTCTAAGAATGTAGATGAGTTGCTTTCTGAAAGAGAAAAAGAGATTATGAAGATCTAATTTTATTTATTCTATCTAATGGAGACAACTAAGTCCTTTCAAGAGATAATAAAAACCTTACATGACTATTGGCACGATAATGGTTGCGTCATATTGCAGCCGTACGATTTAGAGTTGGGAGCTGGGACATTCCATTCAGCAACAACTTTATGGGCATTGGGGAACAACCCTTATAGAGCTGCTTATGTTCAACCATCTAGAAGGCCTTCGGATTCAAGATTTGGTGAGAATCCCAACAGATTATATAAGCATCATCAGTTCCAAGTAATTTTGAAGCCGGCACCAGAAGATATACAGGAATTATATCTCAAGAGTTTGGAGAAAATAGGCATAGATCTTAAAAAGCATGATATTAGATTTGTTGAGGATGACTGGGAGAGTCCTACATTAGGTGCCTCGGGTCTTGGTTGGGAGGTATGGTGTGACGGTACTGAGGTTTCTCAGTTCACATATATGCAACAAATCGGTGGTATAGATTGTAATATGATCCCAGGTGAGATCACTTATGGTCTGGAGCGCTTAGCTTTATATATCCAAGGTAAGGACAATGTGTACGATTTGTCATTTAATAAAACAAAAGACGAAGAAAATTCAAAAAGCTATAGAGATATATTTCATCAAGCAGAATATGAATTTTCGGAATATGCGCTAAATAAAGCGAATACAGATGTTTTGTTCATGAATTTCAATGAACTAGAAGAAGAATGTAACTGTCTTGTTTCTAGTAAGCTGGTGTTGCCTGCGTATGAGCAATGCATAAAAGCGAGTAACGTGTTTAACCTTCTTGATGCAAGGGGGGTTATTAGTGTGACCGAGAGAGCTTATTATATTTCTAGAGTAAGAAATATGGTAAAAAGATGCTGTGAGCTATGGATTAAAAAACAAGAGAGTTGATGTCAGACATATTGCTAGAAATATTTTCAGAAGAGATCCCTTCTAGAATGCAGAAGAAGGCTTTGAAGGATCTGCGTAATATAGTAATTACTCATTTTACAAAGCAGAGTATTCAATATGAGAATTTGGAAACTTTTGTAACTCCTAGAAGGCTAGTATTGCATGTGAGTGGAGGTAGATACAGTGATGCAGTTAATGAGAATGAATTCAAAAGAGGGCCAAAATTAGGAGCAAAAGAAATTGCCGTTGAGGGGTTTTTAAAATCCGCGGGCTTGAAAAAAACCGACCTTCAGATCAAAGAAGTGAATGGACAAGAATATTATTTTGCAGAAATCAAAAAGACTATGAATTCATTTGAGTCTGCTATCTCTGATATTTTAGAAAAGATCTTTTTTGAGATGAGCTGGGCAAAAAGTATGAGGTGGGATCATACAAATGTAACTTGGGTCAGGCCTATAAGGAATATATTATGTTTGTTGGATGGTAAGATTTTGCCTGTAGAATTTGGTTCCTTAAAATCAAATGATATCTCGTTCGGTCATAGATTTCTAGCGCCGGAATCTTTTAAGGTTAAATCATTTGAAGATTATAAAAAGAGTCTAAAAAATAAATTTGTGATACTGGATCGCGAAGAGAGAAAGAGAAAGGCATTAGACCAAGCTCGTAAATTAGCTAAGAAGAAGAATATAGAAGTAGTAGAGGACCCAGAGCTATTTGATGAGGTTACCGGATTAGTGGAATATCCAACTGCGATCTTAGGAAGGATCTCTAAAAAGTTCTTGAAGCTTCCTAAGGAAATTCTATCTACTAGTATAAAGCTGCATCAAAGATATTTTTCCTTACAAGATAAACAAGGTAAGGTAGCGCCTTACTTTATTACTATTTCAAATAATTATTCTTCAGATAATAGCTCTATAATTGAAGGTAATGAAAGGGTTCTTAGGGCGCGTTTATGCGACGCAGAATTTTTCTTCGATGAAGATAAGAAAATTTCTTTAGACCAGAGAGTAGACAAATTAAAAGGTGTAGTGTTTCATAAGAAATTAGGCACAGTTTTTGATCGTGTTTCTAGAATGTCAGAAGTATCAGAGAAACTATGCAAGGCTCTAGGGGTAAAAGATATAGAGAATGTGAAGAGGGCTGCTTTGTTGTCAAAAACTGACCTTACAACGTATATAGTAGGAGATTTTCCAGAGCTCCAAGGTATCGCGGGTAGGTATTATGCAGAAGAATTTAAAGAAAACTCTGTGGTTTCTCAAGCTATATATGAACATTATATGCCAAGAGGTAGGCAAGATGAGTGCCCGGAGACAATAGAGTCTGGAGTCGTTGGTATAGCAGAGAAGATAGATACTATAGTAGGTCTGTTCAGTATTGGCGAGGTACCTTCTAGCTCAAAAGATCCTTATGGTTTACGAAGGAATGCACTTGGTATCATTAGAATTATAATAGAGCTAGATCTCAATTTTAGACTTGAAGATATAGTAGACGCTGCGCTGGATTCTTATAACATTACTCATAAGGATGAAGAGAAGTTATCGAAGGATATCGAGAAATTCTTCTATGAAAGATTCAGGCATTTCTTAAAAGGAGATTTTAAAGAAAATATAGTGGCATCTATATTTAATAAATCCTCTAAAGATATCAATCAAGATTATAAAAAGATCAAGTATCTGAGTGAATTTTTGAATAGTTCCTCTGGTAAAGAGGTATATTTTGCAGCTAAAAGGGTCATAGCCATTTTAGAATCTGATAAGCATTCTGTAGGTTCAGATGTGAGTATATCCTTGTTGAAAAATGATCAGGAGAAAAATCTTCATTCTGTCATTTTGAAAATCCAGCCCCAGATTGAAAAATACTCAAAGAATGGGGAATTTGCTTTAGCATTAGAAAGCTTTAAAAATATTGTTTCTGAGATTGATATGTTCTTCGATAAAACTATGATAATGGATGAGGATAAAGTGCTACGTAAAAACAGACTGGCTCTGCTTAATATGGTTGCAGATATATTTAATGTATTTGTAGATTTTTCACCAATAGAATTATAAGGAATATGAGTAAAAAATTTATCTACGATTTCTCTAAAGAAAGTACTGATGGAGATGCCTCTATGCGGGATCTATTGGGTGGTAAAGGCGCTAACCTAGCGGAGATGTGTAAGATTGGACTATCTGTTCCTCCTGGATTTACAATTTCAACAGATGTCTGCAAATCTTATTATGCTAACGATAAAACATTGCCTTATGGTTTCAAAGAAGATGTGAATTCAGCTCTAGAGAATATTGAAAAAATCATAGGGAAGAAATTTGGTGATAACAATAATCCATTATTAGTTTCAGTTAGGTCAGGTGCTCGTAGCTCTATGCCAGGTATGATGGATACTGTGCTGAATTTAGGATTAAATGATAAGACAGTTCTGGGTCTTGCCAAATTTAGTAACAATGAGAGATTTGCGTATGATACATACCGTCGTTTTATCCAGATATATTCTGATGTGGTTCTGGGGGTAGGTCATTATCTGTTTGAAGAATGCATAGAGAGATTAAAGAACGAAGAGTGTATTAAGCTCGATACAGAGATGACTATAGACCATCTAAAGAAGTTGGTGGTGCAGTTTAAAGAAATTGTGTCGGTAGAGTCAGAGAGAGAATTTCCTAGCGATGTAAAAAATCAGTTATGGGGCGCTATAAATTCTGTTTTAAATTCATGGATGTCTCATAGAGCTATTACATATAGAAGAATGAATGACATTCCTGAGGAATGGGGTACTGCTGTAAATATACAATCTATGGTTTTTGGAAATACAGGTAATAAAAGCGCTACAGGAGTGGCATTTACTCGTAATCCTTCTACCGGGGAGAAAAAAATATATGGTGAGTATCTGATTAACGCTCAAGGTGAAGATGTGGTAGCTGGGATTAGAACTCCTCAATGCATCACAAAAGCTGGTCGTGAAGAGATCGGCTCAAAAGACCCCGTTATGGAAGAAACAATGCCTAGTTTAGCAAGGGAGTTATTTGATACAGCAAATAAACTAGAAAATCACTATAGAGACATGCAGGATATAGAATTTACAATCGAGGAAGGTAGATTGTGGGTTTTGCAGACACGTAGCGGAAAGAGGGCTACGCAAGCTGCTCTTCGCATTGCTGTAGAACTTGTTGAAGAAAAAATGATCACTAAAAAGGAGGCAATATTAAGGGTAGATCCTGAGGGTTTGAATCAGCTTCTACACCCTATGCTTGACCCTGGTGTGTCTAAAGATGTTATTGCAAGAGGCCTGCCTGCTTCTCCTGGGGCTGCATCTGGGGTAATTGTGTTTTCTGCATCGGAAGCAGAAAGGTTTGCAGATTTAGGTGAAAAAGTAATCTTGGCGCGCGTTGAGACTAGTCCAGAAGATATACACGGGATGTATGCTTCGGAAGGCATATTAACCAGTAAAGGTGGGATGACATCTCATGCGGCGGTGGTTGCTAGAGGTATGGGTAAGCCATGTGTTGTTGGTGCTTCGTCTGTTAAGATTGACTACCAAGATCAAGTTCTTAGAGTGAGAGATGTTGAAATCAAGGCAGGAGGGCATCTTACAATTGATGGTGAAACCGGTGAAATTATTATGGGTAATGTTCCCACAATCAGGCCTAAATTTTCTGAATATTTCCAGATAGTGATGGGATGGGCGGATGAGATTAAAAGGATAGAAATACGTACTAATGCAGAGACAGAAGGTGATATTAATGCTGCATTAAGTTTTGGAGCCGAGGGAATAGGTTTGTGCCGTACGGAGCACATGTTCTTTGAAAGCGACAGGATTGCGCATGTTAGGAATATGATTATTGCGCGTAACCCTGCTGACAGAAGGAAAACATTAGAGAAGATACTGCCAATGCAAAGAAAGGATTTCTCTATGATATTCAAACTGATGCAAGATAAGCCAGTTAATATAAGATTATTAGATATGCCATTGCATGAGTTCTTACCTCATCTTGATCGAGAGATGGAGGAGTTAGTGGAGTGTTCTGGGATGGATATTACTACAGTACGCCATAGATGCAAGCAATTGGAAGAAGTAAACCCTATGCTAGGGCATAGAGGGTCTAGATTGGGCATTACCTATCCTGAGATTTATGAAATGCAGGCTCGAGCTATTTTTGAAGCTATGTCAGATTCAATTGCACAAGAAAAGACATTCCCTGTAGTAGAAATTATGGTCCCACTGATCTCTTCTGAGAAAGAGATGAAAATTTTAAAATACCTTATTGAGGAAGTTGCAAAGCTGGTGGAGACTGAGCGCAATATCACATTAAAATATGAAATAGGTACAATGATAGAGTTGCCTAGGGCAGCATTTGCATCGGATAAGATAGCAGAACATGCTAACTATATGAGCTATGGAACAAACGATTTGTCTCAGACTGCTTTTGGGTTGTCTAGGGATGATTCCTCAAGCTTTATTCCTGAATATATTGAGAAAGGCATATTTACTAAAGACCCTTTTGTGGCTCTAGATAAAGAGGGCGTGGGTGAACTTCTTAAAATATCTGCAGAAAGAGCTAGATCTACACGAAAAGACATTAAACTTGGTGTATGTGGTGAGCATGGAGGGGATCCTTCTTCTATTGATTTTTTCCATAAGTTAGGGCTGAAATATGTGTCTTGTTCTCCTTACAGAATACCAATAGCAAGATTAGCGGCAGCTCAAGCTTGTGTTGTCGAAGATTAAGTGGATTTCTTTTTATTATAGTAATCTCTTTATGTTTAGTGTAAAAACACTAATATAATTTTTGTGCGTTATATGAAGAATATCGATAACCTATGGTCTAGAGGGACAGAGTTTTTGGGTACGAAATACTCAATAATGGCTGGTGCTATGTCATGGGTATCAGAGCATAATCTAGTATCTGCTATCTCAAATGCCGGAGGTTTTGGAGTTTTAGCCTGTGGCTCTATGGGGCAAGATTTGCTCAGAAAAGAAATCAGACTTACGAAAGGGAAAACTCAAGAGCCTTTTGGGGTAAATTTGATTACTATGCATCCTGAGATTATGGAGCTATCAAAGGTTTGTATAGAGGAGAATGTTACTCATGTGGTTCTTGCTGGAGGGTTACCTAAGGCTCGCTATATAAGTTTATTCAAAGATTCTGGAATTAAAGTTTTATGTTTTGCGCCTACTCTTTCTTTGGCCAAAAGGATGATAAAATTCGGTGCTGATGCTTTGATTATTGAAGGGATGGAGGCTGGTGGTCATATTGGGTCTGTTTCTACTGCGGTGTTAGCTCAAGAAATATTGCCACATATACATGAGGTACCTGTATTTATAGCGGGCGGTATAGGCCGCGGTGAAATGATTGTCAATTATTTGCGTATGGGGGCATCTGGATGTCAGCTTGGCACAAGATTCGTATGTGCAACTGAATCTATAGCTCATAAGAAATTTAAAGACTTCTTTATAAAAGCAAATGCTCGTGATGCAGTTACTTCTATTCAGGTTGACCCAGAATTTTCTGTGATACCTGTTCGTGCATTGTCAAACAAGGCGACATCATACTTCATGAAAGTACAAAAAGAGGCAATTTCAAAATATAAAGATGGTGCGCTATCAAAGTTAGAGGCGCAGCTAGAAATTGAAAAATTTTGGGCAGGGGCTTTGAGACGCGCTGTGATTGAGGGGGACACAGAAAATGGCTCGGTGATGGCCGGGCAGAGTGTGGGCCTGGTTAACCAAGAGCAATCTGCTGTAGACATTATAGAAGAATTAGTTTCTCAGGCAGAAATAGCTTTAAAAGAGGGGCTTCATTCCTCAAACCAATGAAAGAATTTTTGATAACTCATTTAGATGAATTAACCATAGATACCAAAATCGGAATCTCTGAAGACGAGAGATCGAAACCTCAAAGAATAAAAATATCTTTTACATTATATCAAAAAAATCTTGCGATGTTTAAGAATGATGACTCCACAAAGTACAATTGCTACGCAAAGTTAGCAAAGCTTGTAGAAGAATATTGTACAAGTCGTTCTTTTAGAATAGTAGAGTATTTATGTTACCAACTTCATAAACTTATAAAAGAAAATGTTTCTCAAGATACTTTTGTTTCTGTGGAGGTGCGGAAGAATAACCTTGCTTATGAGGGTTTAAGGTTTAATGCTAGAGCAGAATATTCTGATTTATAATATGGCTAGAGTATGCTTATCACTTGGATCTAATATCGGAAATCGTGAATTGTATATTCGTGACGCTCTGAAGTTAATGGATAATGAAGGGATAGTAAAGAATACTGTAGTTTCTAGGATGCTTAATACAAAAGCTTTGCTCAAAAAAGGATCTCCGAAATCATGGGATATGGATTTTTTAAATTGTCTTTTAATAGGAGATACTGATTTTGGTGCTCATGCGCTATATGATGAGGTGTTTAAAGTAGAACAAATAATAGGAGGCGCTAAAACTTCATGGGCGCCTAGAAAGCTTGATATAGATATTTTGCTATATGGAGACTTATGTCTTTCGACGGATAAGCTTACGATTCCTCATTCGGAGTTGTTGAAGCGTGAATTTCTTGTGGAGTTGGTGTCTGAGATCGTGCCAGAAATGAAGTATTCTGGGCATGGGTATTTTTATAATAGAAATTTTCAAGATATAAAGGAGAGATTATATGGTAGCAAAAATATCTAAAATTTTTGGAATAATAAATATTACTCCAGATTCCTACTCTGATGGCGGAAAAAACCTAGATCATAAAACTGCATTGAGAAATATTGAGGAAATGTTCAAGTCAGGAGTGGATGTGATTGATATAGGTGGTGAATCCACAAGGCCTGGTAGCGATTCAGTAGACACACAAGAAGAAATAAATCGTTTAAGTGTGATTCCTGCTATACGAGAGATCATCACTGGTACGGATGTTAAGCTAAGCTTGGATAGCCGCAATTATGAAACGATAAAGCATTATATAGATGATATAGATATTATTAATGATGTTACTGGTCTAGCAGATAAGAGAGTTAGAGAGTTGGCACTATCTCATAATAAGACGGCAGTCTTGATGCATAGCTTGCATGTTCCGGCGATTAAGGGGAGTTTTATTCAGGAGACAGATGTGGTAGGGTATCTAAAAAAATGGTTTGACCAGAAGCTCCATGGGTTATATTCAGAGGGGTTTGTAAAAGATCAATTAATATTAGATGTAGGGTTGGGATTCGGTCCTTCACCAGAGCAATCAATGGAGATCATAAAGCAAATTAAAGAATTCATGTCTTTTGGTTTAAGGGTTTTAGTCGGGCATTCTAGAAAATCCTTTTTGGCTAAATTTGGTGAGAAGGAACCCTCTAAGAGAGACCCAGAAACACATCTTCTGACATCTTATCTTGCAAATGCAGGAGTGCATTATCTGAGGTTGCATGATGTTGGTGCTGGAATGCGCGTTATGAAGTTAGATAAGAAACTAAAGGAAGGGATAGATGGTTTGGTTACCTCATTGGCCTAAGATAGGTGAGATGTCATCTATGAAACTCGGTCTAGACCGTATGATTGCTTTAATGGAAGCTCTTGGGAATCCAGAAAAAAACATACCTCCGGTCATTCATATTACAGGAACAAATGGAAAGGGTTCAACGACAGCTTTAATGAGGTCTATTCTTGAGTCTGCAGGGATGAAAGTTCATGTTCTCACTTCTCCACATTTGGAAAGATTTAACGAGAGAATAGTTATTGCTGGTAGGGAGATACAGGATGATGTCTTATATAACACTTTGGAAGAAATTAGGTGCATTTCCTCTAAGAAGAACATACAGGTTTCATTCTTTGAGGGGATAACGGCGGCAGCTTTTGTAGTTTTTTCTAGAGTAGAGGCAGATGTAACTCTTCTCGAGGTGGGCTTAGGAGGGAGGCTAGATGCAACCAATATAATAGAAGAGAAATTAGCATCTGTTATCACTCCAATTTCTTACGATCATACAAATGTCCTTGGTGATACTCTCACAAAAATAGCAATAGAGAAATGTGGGATTCTAAGAAAAAATTCTAACTGTATAGTTAGTATGCAAAAAGATGAAACACTCAATGCAATAGAAAGAATGTCTTGTGGGTTAAGCGTTCCTTTGGTTCAATATGAATATGATTTTGGCATTACTCAGAATGATGGTGCAGTCCAATATAAATCCAAAGATTTTTCAGTAGATATTGAAGGTGTATCTCTTCCTGGTGGGCATCAATATATAAATACAGCAACAGCAATAGCAACGTTGCGCAGTGTTTATGGTGATAAAATAAGCAGGGCAATTGTACAGAAGGGTATATCTCATGCGAGTTGGAAGGGCAGACTTCAAAGAGTGAAAGATGGCGTTATTAAAAGACGCTTTCCAAAATGTGACATTTGGTTGGAATCTGCCCATAATCCTGCAGGTGCAAGGGTTCTGAATTCATGGCTTGATGATCAGGATCCCATGGATAATTATCTGATATTCTCCATGACAAGAAACCGGGATGTGAATGCCTTCCTTTCATTGATAGAGTGCGATGTTAAAAAAATCATTTGTACAGATATACATTCTGAGCCTATGGCATATAGAGGAAAGGATATTCCTCCTTTGATTACATTAGAAAAATTTATGAATAAATGCTCTGTGTCTACCTCTGTAGAGAATGCATTGGCAATGATAGAAAAAGATTCTCCAAATCTTTCTAAAAGAGTTGTGGTTACGGGGTCCATATTTCTTGTTTCAGACTTTCTAATTGCGAATAAGAATTAGATTTTGCTTTTTTATTAGTGCTAATATATAATCCGAAAGTTCAAGCTTACATTGTTTTGCACGGTAATTTATGCGAAAAAATATACTACTATTATTTTCTATATTAGTGTTTTTACTTATATCTTCTTGTGATAATTCTACGGAGGAGGTTGAGGTGGGTAAAAAAAACCTTATTATTGGAACGAGTGCAGATTTCCCTCCATTTGAATTTATACAAGATAAAAAGATTAAAGGTTTTGACGTGGATTTGCTAAAAAAAGTTGCAGAGCAGGCGGGATATAGCGTGAATTTTAGAGATATCACTTTTCATGGTTTAGTTCCTGCGTTAAAAACTGGTCGTATAGATGCTATTGTTTCTGCTGTGACTGCCACCCCAGAGCGAAGCGAGGATGTGGATTTTTCTGTATCTTATTATAATCCTAACTTTTCTATGCTATTTAGAAAAAACAATGCAGTTCCTGAGATAAATAACCTAAATAATAAATCCATAGGTGTGCAGTCTGGATCTACAATGGAATTGTTTTTGAAGGAATGCTCTAAAAAAGATAAATTTAAAATAGTATCCTTACCAAGGACTATGCCAATGATTCAGGATTTGAAACTAGGTAGATTAGATGGTGTTCTTCTGGAGGAAGCCCAGGCAAAGGCATTGTCAAGCAAGAATGAGCTTTTTGATTACTATATTTACCCAAGCCACGAATACGGTTATTCAATAGCTTTTAGGAAAGGTTCTAAGTTAAAATATGAGTTTGATGAGGTGCTTGTGGGCATGAGAGCTTCAGGTGAATTAGAGGAACTAAAGAAAAAATGGCTTTTTTAGTATAGAATGGATATAAATTTTTTAAATACATCAACATTATATATAATCGAGGGAATTGGAGTTACTCTTCAATATACTCTGATCGCTCTTATTCTTGGGGCTATTGTAGGCTCTATGATTTCATTATGTCGCATTAGTCATATTAAAGCTCTAAAGATTTTTGCGTCTATTTACACATCAGTTTTTCGTGGCACACCTCTTCTGGTACAGTTGAGTTTGATATATTTTGTTGTGCCATCATTTGGATATAACATTACGGTATTTGAATCTGGTATAGCAGCATTCTCTTTAAACTCTGCAGCCTATGTGTCTGAGATTATAAGATCTGGAATTAACTCTGTAGATAAGGGGCAATTTGAGGCTTCCAAGGCATTGTCATTGAGCTATTATGATATGATGAGAGGAGTAATTATGCCTCAGGCATTGAGGAATATTTTACCTTCTCTTGTGAACGAAGCTGTGAACCTTTTGAAGGAAACTGCAATTATTTCCGTAATAGGTGGAGTCGATATTATGCGCAGAGCGCAAACAGTTTCGGAGGAAAGTTATGACTATTTGGCGCCACTTATTACGGCAGCGTGTTGTTATTATATATTAGTGCTGATCTTTAGTACATTTGCAAAAATTGTAGAAAATAAGGTGCAGTTGAAATGATTAAGGTTAAAAGTATTTCTAAATCATTTGGAGATAGTAAGGTTTTAGACGATTCTAGCGTCACTATTCAAGAAGGAGAGGTGGTTGCAGTAATAGGTCCTTCAGGCAGTGGTAAGTCAACATTTCTTAGATGTATTAATATGATTGAATCCCCTGATGATGGTGTAGTAGAGATAAATTCTGAGCGACTTACCTCGAGAAGCGCAAAGCAAATACGTTCTAAAATTGGCATGGTGTTTCAGAGCTTTAATTTGTTTCCCCATATGAATGTATTGCAGAATATCTCTTACCCTCAGATAAAGGTTTTGAGAAAGAGTAAAAAAGATTCAGAAGATACAGCAAAGAAATTTCTTACAAGAGTGGGTCTGACTGGGTATGAGAGTAGGTACCCTTCAAGTATTTCTGGTGGCGAGAAGCAGCGTGTGGCAATTGCTCGAGCGCTTGCTATGGGCCCTTCGATAATGCTATTTGATGAGCCAACTTCTGCATTAGACCCAGAGATGGTCTCTGAGGTTCTTGATATTATCAAAGGCCTTACGCAAACAAAGATGACAATGTTAATCGTAACTCATGAGATAAAGTTTGCAAAAGAAGTAGCAGATAGAATTATATTTTTCGATAAGGGAAGAGTAATAGAAGATTTGCCTACTAAAAAATTCTTTTCTTCATCAAAATCTGAGAGAGTAAAGGAGTTCCTTAGAAAGGTCCTTTAATTCAATCTTCTGCTATTTGAATTTCTTTCTTCCCATCAGCTACTTCTATTGAGATCTTATTTGAATTTAGATTCTTTGTGGATTTTACTATTTTGTTGCATTGGTCTCTAACTATCGCAAAGCCCCTTTTGAGAGTATTTTTATAATGGTAAGAGTCAAGAAGTTGGTTGACATGCTGCAAAGACGTCTCCTTGTCGCTTATATCAATAGATAGGTCTTTTGTAATATATTTAAGATGGTATATTTTGTCTTTAAAAGATCCTCGAACTAGATTTCTCAACTCTCCAAAAGATAAGTTTAGATTATGATCTTTTATCTCTAAATGATGTTGAGGAGATTTCAATCCTGCAGCATAGGATTTTAGCTGATGACGCATGTTTTCATGATATCTAGGAAATGCATCGTATAGCCTAAATCCAAAATCATCTATCTTCTGAGTATAGTTAGACGTTAAATATTCAAGGTCAGGTAAAGTTTGTCCGGATACCTTGACTTCGTTATATAGATTATTGTAGTGATTTTTCAGTGAATTAGCATATCTATTTCCCAACTCTCTCAATGTATAAGCTAAGTCGTTTTTTACTGGGACTGCAAATTCAGCAGCAGCTGTTGGTGTTGGTGCTCGTATATCAGAAACATAGTCTATAAGTGTGGTGTCCGTTTCATGTCCCACGGCAGAAATGATAGGAATTTCTGAATTAAAAGTAGCCCTTACAACTATTTCTTCGTTGAAAGACCAGAGATCTTCTAAGGATCCGCCGCCTCGTGCCACTATTATTACATCTGGCTTTAGATCTGGGTCTTCTAAATTATTGCACCCATATATTGCCTTCGCGATTTGTTGTGCAGATTGCTCTCCTTGTACAAGTACAGGCCATA
The DNA here is from genome assembly GCA_047404135.1 of Rickettsiales bacterium. Taxonomy (GTDB): domain Bacteria; phylum Pseudomonadota; class Alphaproteobacteria; order Rickettsiales; family JABSSG01; genus JAHZKS01. The sequence goes on along the minus strand of JBDOIT010000006.1, from coordinate 90,833 downwards.
CTAAAACAGGGCATGGATATCTATCCTCTATCCTGTGAAGTATGTCTTGAATAACTGCACCGGTTGGAGATGTAATCACTGCAATTCTTTGTGGCAGCAGTGGAATTGTTTTTTTGTGGGATTTATCAAATAGTCCTTCTTTTTCAAATTGCTGCTTTCTTTTTTCTAGTAGCGCCATCAAGGCTCCAATCCCAGCAGGGGAAATAGATTTGATCATCATTTGGTATTTTGACTGTCCAGGATATGTGGTCACAGAACCTGTGCAAATAACTTCCAGCCCTTCTTCCGGTCTATGCTTCAAAGAAGAAGCCACCCCCTTCCAGCAAACAGCAGATAACACTGCTCCTTTATCTTTAAGTGAAAAATATACATGGCCAGAAGGTGCGACTTTTAATCCAGATATCTCGCCTCGTATTCTAACAAATTCAAAATTATCCTCTACGGCTCTTTTTATAATGTTAGATACTTCCGTGACAGTATATTCAGGAGGAGTCTTTTCCCTGTATTCGAATAATGACAGGGTGTTTTGGTGGTTTTCAGTCATTTCTCATTCTATTAAGAGCAATTCTATACAGTAGCATATTATCTTTGGTAGATATTCTCAACCTTGAATATATTTTCTTAAGATGTTATAACCTAGTCGGAAGTAAAATAAAGAACTGTATATGACGTTAGTGTCAGGGGAGAAAGCAAAAGAAGTTGGCTTAATAATTGAGGGCGAGGAGCCTATAAGCTTGGAGGGATTCCAAGGTAAGAATATAATTCTTTATTTCTATCCCAAAGACGACACACCTGGATGTACCGTTGAGGCAAATGATTTTAAAGAGCATTTTTCAGAATTTGAAAAACTGAATGCTATAATTATTGGAGTGTCTAAGGATAGTCTAAAAAGTCATGAGAAATTTAAGAACAAATATGGGCTTCCGTTTATTCTGGCATCAGATCATGAGGGAAAAACTTGCGAGAATTATGGAGTATGGGTAGAAAAAAATATGTATGGGAGAAAATATTTTGGCATTAAACGTTCTACGTTTATAATAGATGGGGAAGGAGTATTAAGAAAAGCTTGGAACAAGGTTTCCGTGAAGGGACATGTACTAGATGTATTAGATGAAGTAAAGAAAATTTATAGTGAGAAATAACATGAAAATAACGAGCGCAGTAAAAGACATTCTATCAAATTATGAAAGTGATAACCCAGGTACAAAGGCAAATTTATGCCGTATCTTGATGCATGGAGAATTAAGTGGAACAGGTCGTATGTTAATTCTTCCTGTGGACCAAGGGTTTGAGCATGGCCCGGCTAGAAGTTTTGCTGTGAATCCTGAAGCTTATGACCCTGTCTATCATTACTCACTTGCAGTAGAAGCTGGCTTGAGCGCATATGCTGCCCCTTTGGGAATGCTAGAAGCTGGTGCTGATCAATTCGCTGGTCAGATTCCTACAATATTAAAAATGAATAGCTCTAACTCTCTACATGGAAAAAGCACCCAACCAGATCAAGCGATAACTGCTTCTGTTTCTGATGCAGTAAGACTTGGGTGTTCTGCAGTTGGATTTACCATCTATCCTGGATCAGACAATATAAACAGTATGATGGAAGAAATTCGTGAGATCTCAGAGGAGGCAAAAGCAAACGGCTTGGCAGTTGTAATTTGGTCTTATCCAAGAGGTGGCGATCTCTCGAAAGAAGGAGAGACAGCCCTAGATGTGTGTGCATACGCAGCACATATGGCATGCTTACTAGGAGCCCATATTGTAAAAGTGAAGTTACCAACTAGCCATATAGAGCAAAAAGAAGCTGCTGCGGTATATAAAAAATGCCCTGTAACAAAAGATGATCTATCTGCGCTAGTAGCGCATGTGAAGCAAGCATGTTTTGCGGGCAAGAGATTGGTTGTGTTCTCTGGTGGGGCAAGTAAAGATTTAATGGGGCTATACTCGGAAATAGAAGCAATACATAAAGCAGGGGGTAATGGTTCTATTATCGGTAGAAATACATTCCAAAGACCTAGGGCAGAAGCATTAAAGATGCTTAAGGATATCATGTTAATTTACCAGAAGGACTTCGAGTATGCTTGATGTGAACACTATATGGTACAAGGTTGCCAGCTATATTAAAGACAGTGTAAACGCTAAAACTTTATATGAAGCAGAGATGGTACTTGAAGCAGCTATAGTGGTGTCTGTTGCTGTTTTCTTTGCTTATATTGTTCGACTATTCTTGCGTAGGATTTTACGAAGACTTGAAAAAACAAATATCTTTTGGGATGACATATTAATTAAATCCGCTTTGGGCCCGCTAGTGATATTAATTCTTATCGCTGGAATTACCACTGCTCTTGGGATAGTTGATTTTGTACATCAGAACAAGGAGCTGGATGTTATAAAATCTTTTAGAGCAGCAGGGATTACAATGTGTGTGATGTGGTTCTGCATTAAATATGCAAATGCTTGCGAGGAGAGATTTATATTGCGTAATAAGAAGTCCAAGGACCCTATGGATCTGACGGGTGTAGATGCGTTTATCAAATTGATGAAAGTTATGGTGATCATTGTATCCGGTGTTGTAATTATGGATATTGCTGGTGTAGACGTCAGGGGTATACTTGCATTTGCTGGTGTTGGTGGTGTTTCCATTGCTTTTGCAGCGAAAGATCTATTGTCTAACTTTTTCGGTACAATCATAATATATTCTGATAAACCTTTTGCTGTAGGAGATTGGATTAGATCCCCAGACCAGAATATAGAAGGAACAGTTGAAAGAATTGGGTGGAGGATGACTAAAATCAGGACTTTTGATAAAAGGCCTCTTTACGTGCCAAACTCAATATTTACTCATATATCTATTGAAAACCCATCGAGGATGACTCACAGGAGGATTAGAGCTGTGGTGGGAGTGAGATATAAAGATATAAAGGTCTTGCAAAAGATAACAGATGACATTAGAAACATGTTAATAGCGCATTCGGAAATTGATACTGATATCACTCTGATTGTGAATTTTGAAGAATTTGCAGAGAGTTCTGTGAATTTTTTAATATACGCGTTTACATACACAAGAAATTGGGTCAAGTTTTACGAAGTTAGACAAGATGTAATGATTAAGGTTTCAGATATTATTACAAAGCATAAAGCTTCTATTGCGTTCCCAACAAGGACTATAGAGGTTGACGGCCCTGTGGGCGTAAAAACAAAAGCATAACTAAAAATAAGTTGAGATATGAAAATTAATGCGAATGCAATTAGGATGGGGAATGTGTTGGAGCGTAACAACAAATTATATGTTGTTATAAAGCCCCCAGAGCATACCATGCCCGGGAAAGGAGGGGCCTATGTTCAGATCTCTATGAAAGAAATAAGAACTGGAACAAAAGTAAATGAAAGATTTCGCTCCAGTGAAGATGTGGAGAAGGTAAGGCTAGATCAAAAGCAACATCAGTTCCTTTACAGGGATGATGATTATATACATTTGATGGATACAGAGAATTTTGAGCAAATACAAATTGATAAGGAAATGGTTGGCAACAAAGCTTTGTATCTTCAAGAGGAGATGTTAGTTACAGTAGAGTTTCATGAAGCTACGCCTATCAGGATTGAGTTGCCATCTACTGCAAATTTAGTTGTTAGTGAAACGGAGCCGGTAGTGAAGGGTCAGACTGCGGCCTCATCCTACAAACCTGCTATATTAGAAAATGGAATGCGTATTATGGTTCCGCCATTCGTTGATCCAGGCACAAAGGTTGTCGTGAAGACAGAAGATGATACTTATGTTGAGAGGTGCAAATAATGTCTGAATTATCTTCCCTCATTAGAGTGATGAAAGGTGCGACTGGAAAAGCTGCTAGGAGGTTGTCACGTGACTTTAATGAGCTTAAATCTTTGCAATCTTCTCAAAAACCAAATGATGTTTTTGTAAACCGTGCATTTGATAAAATCAAAGATACTTTGATTTATGAACTAGAAAAAGCAAGACCAGAGTTTGGTTTTACGGCTTATGAATATAATAAAGAATCTACTTCTGAGAACGAAGAAAGATGGGTTGTAAATATATTAGATGGTTCAAAAAATTTCTCCCACGCAATTCCTGCATTTGCCATAGGAATAGCTGTAGAAGAAAAAAGATACGGTAAAACTGAGATTATATCTGGATTTATATATCTTCCTGCAACTAATGAACAATTCTTTGCAGAGAAAGGTCAGGGAGCATGGCACGAGGGTTCTGGCGTTACTAGGGTTAGAGTATCGGCAAGAAAAGCTAAGAGTTCCTTGCTAGGAGTTGGTGAGGTTGATGGTGTGGATTCAATAAATTTTGGATCAGACTTGATGGCTTGTGCATATGTTGCATGTGGTAGGCTAGATTTTGCTAAAGTAAAATCTGGATATTCTGAGGTAGCCCCTGGAATGCTTATTGTAAGAGAAGCAGGTGGATCTGTTGAAGAGAATGCAGGAGAATTAATATTTTCTAATTCCGTGTTGGGGAGACTAAAAAAGTAAGTTTCTCTATTTTCTTTAGCATTTTATGCGCCTCATTAACCCTTCTTCCGTAATGTAGAATCATTTCCATATCTTTTTTAGCAGAATCTTTATCTCCTTTTTCAATGAATATTTCAGATCTTAAGAACAAGGCATCAATATTCTTATTGTGTAGATCTAGGGATTTATTCAGATCATTGCAAGCTAGCTCTGGGTAGTACATTTTATAATATACATATGCCCTATTGTAATATTGTATTGAAGAATTTACATGATAATCATGATGTGTTTTTTTCAATACACTTTCAGCATTTTTTAGAGAGGACAGAGATTCATCCATCAGACCTTGATAGAATTGGTTCACCCCGATCAGTAGTGAGATATAGGTATTATGTGGATCATTTTTTGAAAGTTTAGATAGCAAGTTCTCTGACTCCTTATATTTCTCATCGAATAGATAATGTATAGCCAGATAATAATTGATATCATCTCCAAGGTGTTTTTTAGTTTTAAGTTTTGAAATTACCTTTTTTGAATCCTCGGTTAAATGCTCTGCAAATACTTTTCTTAGGTATCTTTCTTCAAGAGTCTTATTGTCGTGATCCTGAAACATTGCTTCTTTAAACTCTTCATTTGCACAATCATTATTTTTCATTTTTAGATATACATACCCTTTAAAAAGATGAATAGCAGAGCTTATGAAATGAAGCGGAGCATGGAACTTATCATTTAAGTAGATTGCTTTATTTAAATCATCTATAGCACGTTGGTATTTTTTTAGATCTATATTTAAAATCGCCCTGTTGTTTAGTGCGTTTACATCCTCTGGATGGTTGTGTAAGCGCTCATTGAGATTATCTAATAGAGATGAAGTAGTGTGTTTTTTTATTTTATCAATGATAAATCTGTACATATACCCTAAAGATTTTTATTCTTTTTGCTATCTAAAACCTCTATAATTTAAGATAGTAAAATCAATCGTAGAATCTTTAAATTATTGTGGCAACCAAAAAAAAAAAATACCCCATAATATGGGATGAAGTATCTGTGAAATTAGCAACATCTTGTGAAATTATTGGAAATTTTCAAGCAGGATCTTTGTGTATAGATTCAAGAGAATCAAAGGAAGGTGATATCTTTATTGCTCTGAAGGGAGATAGGGTAAATGGGCATGATTACGTTGCGGGTATAGTAGACAAGGTATCTGCTGCGATAGTTGAAGAAATCCCGAAGGGTTGTGAAAATATAAAAGAGAAGTTGATTTTAGTTAAGGATAGCTTAAAGGCTATCAAAGACTTAGCTGTTTATAATAGATCAAGAAGCACAGCAAAAATTATAGCCGTTACTGGTAGCGTAGGAAAAACCAGTACAAAAGGGCAGCTCAATCTAGTATTTGAATCTTTAGGAAAAACATACTCCAGTGTGGGGAACTATAACAGCCAGGTAAGTTGTCCACTAAGTATTGCATCTATGCCTCTGAATGCAGAATATGGAATCTTTGAATTAGGAATGAGTTATGCAGGAGAAATTGCAGCGCTGGCAAAAATAGTACGTCCAGATATTTCAATTATTACTACTATTGCTCCATGTCATGCAGAGAATTTTGATTCAGTAAAAGATATAGCAAGGGCAAAATCAGAGATATTCTTAGGTACGAAAAAGGATGGAGTTGTAATTCTGAATGCAGACAATGAATATTATGGTTTTTTGAAAGAAGAAGCGCAAAAGGCAGGAATTGAAAACATCAAATCTTTCGGAGAAAGAAATGGTTGTGATTCACAAATGAAGTCATTCAAGAGGGAAGATGGCGTTTCAAAGATAGAAGCCAACATACTATCTCAAGATATTAGTTATAGAATGAATGCTAACGGAAAGCATAATGCTGTGAATTCTGTATCTGCGCTCACATCAGTTGCGGCTATGGGATTAGATTTAAAGAAAGCTGCGTTGGGTTTGGGGTCTTTTGGAAGTATAAAAGGCAGAGGAAAGGTGAGTTCAATATTATTCAATGGTAAAAATATAGAGCTAATAGATGAGAGCTATAACGCAAGCCCTATATCAGTAAAGGCAGCATTGTCTGTGTTTAGAGGAGAAGGTAATCCTAAGAGAAAGATAGCAGTATTAGCAGATATGTATGAGCTTGGTGATATTGCTATGGATGCTCATAAAGAATTATCCAGTGATGTGATTGATAGTGCCGATAAAGTGATTACAGTTGGACCTTTGATGAAAGCTTTGTATGATCAGTTGCCGAAGGAGAAGATATTAGCGCATTTTGAGAGTTATGTAGAGGTAGTGGAGGCTATTAATGATTTAGTTCGTGATGGTGATTGTGTTTTAGTAAAAGGGTCTTTAGGCACAAAGATTTTTGAATTAGTAAATTTTATGGAAGGAGTTAAGAGGTAAATGAAGCCAATGTCTCCAAAGCTTTATTACGGTTGTTCTAATTGAGAAAAGCTTCTATACTAATTCTATCGTAGAAAGATTTTTGGTAGAAGATAGAATATGATTTATTATTATTTAGCGCAACATATAAATGTTTTGCGATATATAACTGTGAGGAGTGGGTGCGCAATGATTACAGCATTGCTCTTGGGGTTCTTGATGGCTCCGAAACTAATAAAATATTTAAAAACCCTTAACCCTGACGGTCAGCCCATTAGATCAGATGGTCCTGAAAGTCACCTCAAAAATAAAAAGGGGACCCCTACAATGGGAGGAATTATTATTCTGTTGCCCGTTATAATCTCTACGGTTCTATGGTCGGATCTAAGAAACCCTTATATATGGATTACTCTGTTTGTTCTTTCCTCGACTAGCATACTGGGATTTACAGATGACTATATAAAGGTTACAAGGCATTCTTCTGATGGTGTACCTGGGAAGATGAAATTATTGATGCAAGGAGTTATTGGCGTGATATCCTGTTTTGCTATACAGAAATTTATCCCTGCGGAATACAGCACTACTCTTGTGTTTCCATTTTTTAAAAGCTTGGTAGTCGATTTAAAATTTCTATATGTGTTTTTTGTAGTAATAGTGATAGTTGGGGCATCTAATTCTGTGAATCTTACTGATGGTCTGGATGGTTTAGTTATAGTTCCAGTGATAATAGTGACTGCATGTTTCACTGTAATATCCTATCTTGTTGGTAACTATATATTTGCTAACTACCTGCAAATTTATTTTATTTCTGGAGCAGGAGAACTTTCTGTTTTATGCTCTTCCATTATTGGTTCAGGACTTGCATTCTTATGGTATAATGTGCAGCCTGCTAAAATTTTTATGGGAGATACAGGGAGCCTTTCGTTGGGAGCCACTTTAGGCGTGATAGCAGTAATAGTGAAGCATGAAATTATATTAGCTATAGTTGGTGGAGTCTTTGTCTTGGAGGCTGTGTCTGTGATTTTGCAGGTATATTACTTTAAGTCTACGGGCGGTAAGCGCTTGTTTTTGATGGCACCTATTCATCACCATTTTGAGAAAAAAGGATGGACTGAATCTCAGATTGTGGTGAGATTTTGGATTATCTCGGTAATTTTTGCATTAATAGGGCTTTCTAGTTTGAAGTTAAGATAGATGGATAGTTTTTTTGCAGAATTCCCAAGAATAGAATTAGGGGATGTTATACTTAGGGAGGTTCATCCAAAAGATATTGAAAGTTTTTATGAATACATTTCTAGTGCAGAGGTTGTAAAATATCTCGCGGATTCTGAGATTCCATCAAGCGTAGAAAATGCTGGGGTAGAGTTGATGTACTGGGGTAATCTCTTTATGAAAAAGAACAGTGTGTATTGGGCTATTGCAGATAAAAAATCCGGGCAAATTATAGGAACATGTGGTTTTAATTCATGGAGTAGGGAGCATCGTAGAGTAGAAATTAGTTATGATTTATCTTACAAGTATTGGGGCAGTGGTATTATGACTAGTGTGGTAAAAAGTTTAACAGAATTTGCTTTCTCAAAAATGAATGCTAAGAGAATCCAAGCAACTGTTGTAGATTTTAATAAAGGCTCAATAAGGGTTTTAGAAAAATGCGGATATAAGGAAGAGGGATTGATGAAGAGTTTTGGTGTTATACAAGGTAAATCTCATGGTTTTTATATGTATTCGTATACTAGGTAACTAGATAATGTCTATAGAAGAATCATATTTGTTTTTATTATTTGACTCCATAATGTCATCCCTTATCTTGCTACCTAATACACCCATGGTATTTAAGGCAATGAATATTTTGGATGGCTTTAGATATGAGATTGTCGTAATTGTTGCAGTGTTTGGTAATGCGATTGGAGCAAGCTTAAACTATCTTTTGGGGGGGGTATTGAATTATGCTAAAGATAATATAGATAAATCAGGGGAGTCGGATAGATTTGTATCCTTGAAGGTATTTGCTAACAAAAGATTGTTTTTGTTAGGATTATTTTCTTTCATTCCTTTACTTGGAGTTATTTTAACTCTGGCAGCAGGGTTCCTAAGGGTTTCTTACCTTAGATTTATATCTACAGTGATGATAGGAAGATTAGTGGATTACTATTTTTTCTACTAGACTGTATCTTTTGCTAAGGTTCTTACAAGAGTGCTAACTGCGTCCTGATATACAGAATTTTTTATTTTCATGAAGTTACGTGAAACTTCTATGCATAATCTTTGATTTTGTATTTTTTCCTGAGGTTGAGCTGTTTCAGTTAAGCCTTCAAAGAAATAGTCTACAGGGTTGTTTAGTACTTTAGCAATTAAGACTAATCTACCTGCAGAAACTCTATTTGTTCCTTTTTCATATTTTTGGCATTGTTGGTGTGTAACGCCAATTTTCTCTCCAAGCTCTTGTCTCGAAAGGCCGCTAGCTAAACGGAGTTCATAAATTTTTTTACCGATATGCGAGTCAATAATATTTATATCTAAATTTCTTCTTGCCATAATACGAATTACTTAATGTTTGAAGGACACTATGCTTAAATCCCTTAATCATAGAAGGAACATGATAGTGGACTATTGATAAAAATCAACCAAAAACTTAAGCTTCGTTAACTTATCTGTCTTCTGTTGACTTGTATTATCAAGGGCTGCGAACGGTTTCCTAGCATTGGTTAACGCTTATTAACCTTCTGTGTTTTATATTTTCTGTAGAGATAGAGTTTTTTTAAGATATAATCCCTATATTATGATTGATCATCAACAAATTTATTATTCTAATTTTTCTCCTAGGCAATTATTTCTATTGGTGAAAGATATAGAAAAATACCCAGAATTTTTACCATGGTGTTCTACGTCCCGTGTAGAGGAGGTTAGTCCTTCTGAATTGCGCGCAGAGTTGGTGATCAAGTTTTCTATGATGATGGAAAAATATGTTTCTAAGGTCTCTTTAGAAGAGCCCAAGGAAGAAAAGTCAATTTGCAGCGTAGATGTTGAAGCGATAGAAGGCCCATTCAAGACTTTAGTTAATAACTGGAAATTTGAATATGATTCAGATCATGATCAGACAAAAATCACATTCCACCTTGCTTTTGAGTTCCAATCAAAATTCTTGCAGAAGCTTATTGGAGCTATTTTTGAAGAAGCGCTGAAGAAGATGCTTAAATGCTTTGAAGATCGCGCGAAGGAGCTTTATAGTTAAGCTACTCGACTGTTACAGATTTTGCTAAATTTCTTGGTTGGTCTACATTGTTTTCAGATAAGGTAGCGGCGTAGTAAGAGATTAGCTGTTGTGGTATATTGTATAATATTGATGCAGAAAATGGATCTGAGTAAGGTATACAAAGGTGGAATTTACATTTCTCTGTTAAACCTTTTTCTTTCGAGTCGCTCAAAAGAATTACATTTCCTTTTCTAGATAAGATTGAATGAATATTTGAAGATGTTTTATTTATAGTTCCATCATTTGGTGCGAGAGCTACTACTGATACTGTTTCATCTATCAAAGCAATTGGGCCATGCTTTAATTCTCCTGCTGGGAAGGATTCAGCGTGTATATAAGATAGTTCTTTGAGCTTTAACGCTCCTTCAGATGCTATTGCATAAGATGGACCTCTTCCGATAAACATGATACCTTTAGATTTTATGATATCTTTTGCAATGTTTCTGTAAATCTCAGCATGACTGAGTGACTCTGCAATTTTTCCTGGGGAAAGAAGTAGGTTATTTATATATTGCTCTACTTTCTCTTGAGGTAAGCTGTTTTTTTCGGAAGCCGCTTTTAACGTGAAGCATGCTAATACAAGAAGCTGAGAGGTGAATGCTTTTGTTGATGCTACCCCAATTTCTTGACCAGCACAAAGAGGGAGAGATATAGATGTTTCTCGCGCTATAGTGCTTTGCGTTGAATTGATGATACCGATGGATTTCTGCGTGTAATTTTTGAATTCTCTTAGACATCTAACTGTATCAGCTGTTTCCCCCGATTGTGATATGAATATGGAGATATTGTTTTTATTCTGTACCACAGGGTTGAATTGGAACTCAGATGCTATTTCTACTTCGGTGCTAATATGCAAATAGTTTTCTATCCATGATTTTGCAATCAGTCCTGCAAAATAAGATGTTCCACACGCGATGATATATATCTTTTCTATTTTCTCTATATCGAGCGTAGGAATAGCCTCTGTGAATTTTTTGTTTTTGATGTAATGGTCTAAAGTGTTTTTGCTTGTCATCGGCTGTTCAAAGATTTCTTTCTGCATGTAATGCTCAAAATGCCCCTTTGTGTAGGAAGATACCTTGGTGCAAATCTCAGATGAAGCCCTTGTTACCGGGTTTCCGTTGATATCAAAAATATCTATTTTTCCTTTTGAAAGGACGGACAAATCTTGGTCTTCTAAATAAGATACCGACTCTACATAGCCAGAAAGAGAGTAAGAGTCTGAGCTTACATAGGAGATATCTTCGCTTTGTCCGAGTACTAATGGTGAATTTTTCTTTGTAGCTATCATAATGTCTGGATGATCAGCAAATATAGCTAGTATTGCATAAGAACCTTCCAGTTGTGCGGTTGCTTTTCTTACGGCGTTTACAGGAGAGAGTCCTTTATTTAAGAAATACTCTATTAGATGCAATATTACTTCGCTATCAGTTTCTGATTTGAAATATGAGTCGGATAATTGTAATTTTATTTTGTCTGAATTTTCTATAATCCCATTATGCACAATGGATATTTTTTCGGAGGAGTGAGGATGCGCATTTCTATCTGACGGTTCACCATGAGTGGCCCATCTAGTGTGGGATATTGCTAGAGTGCCTTGCGCTTTCTCTTGTTCTGTAATTTCTTGGAGTAATTTGATTTTACCTGATACTTTCATCGTAGAAATTTCTTTGTCTTCTCCAATAAAAGATATACCTGCGGAGTCGTAACCTCTATATTCAAGTTTCAATAAACCCTTTAAGGTCTGTGATACAACTTCACTTTTACTATTAATTCCTATAATTCCGCACATATCGGGATATTTTATTGTAAACTTTCTATGAAAACTTAGTTATTATAATTGCAAAAGAAAATTAATCAAATGAATTCCCTAATCACAGCAACGATATAACAGCATATGTACAAAGAAATTCAAGTTGCGATACCAACTCTTCAAAAGAAAAGTGTGTTTGATTACTATATCGAGCAAGAATGTTCTGTGGGGAGTTTAGTGCTTGTTCCTTTTAGAAACAAGGAGATTCTTGGAGTGGTTCTTGGTGAAAATAAAAGTGATCTTCTAAAGGGAAAGCTTAAGAAAGTTCTTAATGTGATAAAGGGTTTTGCTTTTTCTGTAGATCAGATCCATTTTATGAAATTTGTTTCTTATTATACAATGGCTAGTATTGGAAATGTTTTGAAGCTTGCGATTCCTGTGGATTTTTCTATTGATGAAGCCGCAAGTGTGAACCCAGAAAAAATCAAAACAAAACCTACGGCATTAAATGACGCACAAAAAGCTGCGTCTGAATTCATGATATCTAAGATGAATAATAAGCACGAGGTTTTTGTATTGGATGGGGTCACGGGGTCTGGGAAAACAGAGACATATTCTGAGATAATAACAAAGATACTTGAAGATGATTCTGGCCAAGTACTGATATTGATGCCAGAAATTACTTTGACTAATCAATTTGTAAAAAGATTTGAGAAAATTATAGGGTTTAAACCAGATGTATGGCATTCGGAGGTTACTCCGAAAGTAAAAAAAGAACTTCTCTCTTACATCATGACGGGAAAAGCGAGGTTTATAATTGGGGCCCGTAGTGGTTTATTCCTCCCATTCAAAGATCTGAAGCTTATTGTTGTGGATGAAGAGCATGATACTTCGTATAAGCAGGAGGATGGGATGGTTTATAATGCAAGGGATATGGCAGTTGCTTGTGGGCATTTTAATAAAATACCAGTGGTACTTTCTTCTGCCACTCCATCGATTGAAACTATACATAATATATCAAAAGGAAAATATCACCGTGTAAAATTAGACTCTCGTTATGGTGGGGCTACATTGCCAAAGATTAATATTGTAGATATGTCTAAAAGTGGGCTGAGTAAAGGGAAATGGATATCTGATAAGCTGCAGAAAAAAATAGAAGAATATTTGTCAAAAGATAAGCAGGTGATGCTCTTCTTAAATAGAAGAGGATATGCGCCTATAACATTATGTAAATCTTGTGGGCATAAGGAGACTTGCAATAATTGTTCAACTTTCTTGGTTGCTCACAAATCCAACAACTCATTATTGTGCCATTATTGTGGTTATAAAAAATATATACAAAAGGATTGCGGAGAGTGTGAAGAGAAAGACTCTTTAATAAATTGTGGTCCGGGTGTTGAGAGGATTGCTGAAGAGGTGAAGGCATTATGGCCTGAGGAGAAATACATGGTTGTTACAAAGGATATCTTAGAAAAGGACATAGGTGGGGAGATTATAGATCGTATACTGAACAGAGAGGTGCGTATTATTATTGGTACTCAAATTCTTAGCAAAGGTCACCATTTTCCCGCTCTGGATTTGGTTGGTATAGTAGATGCAGATATTGGGTTATTTGGAGCAGATCTTCGTGCATCAGAGAGAACATATCAGCTCCTAACTCAAGTAAGTGGTAGGGCAGGCCGAGAAACTAAAGGGGAGGTTTTGGTTCAAACTTATTACCCATCAAACCCTATTGTTAAAGCGCTTCAGGAAGGGAAGCGTGATGATTTCTACGATCTTGAAATTCAGTCTCGTAAAGATATGAATATGCCCCCATTTAGTAGGCTTGTTGGGGTCATGCTGAGTGATCGAAACGAGTCTAGATTAGAGGAGGTTGCTCATAACCTTGCAAAGCAAGTTGAATATGATAAATCTATTTTAGTATTGGGTCCTGTACTAGCTCCTATATATTATATAAGAGGTAGGTATAGGTATCGTTTCTTAGTAAAAAGTCCGAATGGAGGCAAGGTACAAGAATATGTGAATAAATGGGTTTCAAAAATCAAGATACCTTCTACAACTAGAATGAAAATTGATGTTGATCCTTATAACTTTATGTAGTCTATGCCAGGGCTTCCTTTTTTACCTTGCTCCCTACATATATGGCCAAGCAGGAGAGGAAGAATGCGGGTATGATTTCATATATCTCAAACATAGGGTGATAGCCCTGCAAGCCTTCCCATGCTAGAACTGTTATTCCACCAGTGAGTATTCCGGATACTGCTCCTAATTTTGTCATTTTTTTCCAATATAAAGATAGCAAGATTACGGGCCCGAAAGACGCACCGAGACCTGCCCATGCATGGGCTACTAGAGATAATATGCTGCTTTCTGGGTTTCTCGCTATTGATGCTGCTGCTATCGTAATGCAAATAACTGCCATTCTGTTTACGAGGAGTCTTTTCTTATCACTTATTCTATTTGTGAATCTGAGTAAGATATCTTCGGTGATTGCACTAGATGAGGCCAATAATTGAGCAGAGATAGTGCTCATGATTGCAGAGAATATTGCTGCTAACAATATACCAGAAGCCCATGATGGGAATAATATGTCTGCTGCTTTGAAGAATATTGTTTCTGGGTTATCCAAAGGTGTTTTTGCAAATAATGCTGCTCCTACCAGGCCAAGAGCTCCAGCTCCAGCAAATGAGGATATCATCCAAGGCATGCAGATTCTTTGTGATTTATCTATGACTTCTGGTGATTTTGCTGCCATAAAACGAAGCAAAATATGCAGCTGTCCAAAGTAACCAAGTCCCCAGCTCATCATTGATATTATTTCTAAAATAGTTTTATCTTTAAAGGGATCAGAGTAATTTATATTATTTGAAGATAAGACATTGGAAATTTCAGTCATGCCCCCAAGGTTTTGTAGAGCTACGTATGGAACTATGAGTATGGCAATGAGCATCAATATTCCTTGGAAGACATCTATCCAACTAACCGCAATAAAACCACCTATAGATGTGTAGATGACTATTATGGCAGCACTTATCCAAAGCGCATTTGTATATGAGAGAGCAAACTCATTTTGTATTATTAGTGCACAAGCTATTAACCCGGTAGAAGAATAAACTGTAAAGAATATCAGTAGTATTGATGCTGTCGCGACTCGTATGGTATTTGTTTGATCATTAAACCTATTAGCAAGATACCAAGGTATGGTCAGTGCATTGCCGTATTTTTCGGTATAGGATCGCAGTCTTTTTCCAACAATGTTCCAGTTGGCATATGCTCCTATGACTAATCCAATAGGTATCCATATATTTACCATGCCTTGCATTAGGAATGCTCCTGGCACAGCCATCATTAGCCATCCGCTCATATCTGATGCGCCAACACCAAATGCTGTTGTGATGGTATTTAGCTTTCTGCTGCCTAATAAATAATCGGAAGAGGTCTTAGTATATTTAGACGATATAGCTCCTATGATGTAGATGATTAGTATATATAGAAGAAGTACTGTGAGTTTCATATTAGATACAGAGGAGAGTGGGATACGGTTCAGCTCAAGCTTTATGTTGAAGTTTTCTGGGGCCTATGATAGTTTAGATGACCATGAAGTCAATGATTTTGGTTGTTTATGGCTACTAGCCCCAAGATAGTCCGAAAATATGCGACAGCTATATTCTTTGTCGCTAAAGAAAAAAAGAGCCTTGATAGGATATCAAAGGATCTAGAGTTGATTTTATCTATATTTCAAGAATTCATCAAAGAAATTGTAATGATAAATGACGCTGTATACTCTAATGAGATGCGTTGTGATTTTGTTGATAAGATTCAAAAAAAACATAAATTCCATTCTATTACAGTAAAATTCTTAAAAGTGTTATCTGTAAAGAAAAGGCTAGATGTAATAAACGATATTGTAAAAGAATTCCAGGAACTATGCTATGAAATGGATAATGTAGAAAAAGTACAGATAGTATCAATCAAGAAATTACCTAAAAGTGAGATTTCTTCTATTGAGAAATTTTTCTCAAAAAATATGATGAAGAAGATTTGGGTAGATAATGTTGTGGACCAAACTATTATTGGTGGAACCATGATAAAAATAGGATCTATGATTTTTGATGATTCCATTGCACATAAGATGCACAAAATGAAGCTTTTTGTAGAGAATGTAAATTTATCCGAACAGTAAACAACAAATATAAGGATTGCCAATGACAATGAAATTTCCAGAAGTAGCTAACATCCTGAAGAAACAAATCGAGGGATTCGACTCAGGTATCGAGTTTAAAGAAATCGGAGAAGTTATATCTGTTGGTGATGGGATCGCCAAAGTATATGGATTAGACCGTGTTGAATATGGTGAGATGGTTGAGTTTGAGAATGGAATCAAAGGTATGGCTCTGAACTTGGAACAAGATTTCGTTGGTGTTGTGGTGTTTGGTGAAGTACAGGGTATACATGAGGGGTCTCAAGTGAAGCGTACAAAAAAGATCGTGGAAGTACCTGTAGGTAAAGAGCTTTTGGGTAGAGTAGTTGACGGTCTTGGCCGACCAATTGATGGTAAGGGTGCTCTAAAAACCAAGGAAAGGAGGCGTGTTGAGGTTAAAGCACCAGGTATCATTGACCGTAAATCTGTGCATGAATCTGTGCAGACTGGTATAAAATCTATCGACTCTCTGATTCCGATTGGTAGAGGTCAGAGGGAGTTGATTATAGGTGATAGGCAGACTGGTAAGACGGCGATTGCTATTGATACAATTATAAACCAGCGTGAAGCTAATAAATCTAAGAAAGAAGATGATAGGCTATATTGTGTTTATGTTGCTATAGGGCAGAAGCAATCTACTGTTGCTAGAATTGTTGAGAAATTGGCAGAAGAAGGTGCACTTGAATATACTATAGTTGTGGTCGCTTCTGCTTCTGATTCTGCACCAATGCAATTTTTGGCTCCTTATTCTGGTTGTGCTATGGGGGAATATTTTCGTGATGATAAAATGCATTCATTGATTATCTACGATGATCTATCTAAGCATGCGGTGGCTTATAGAGAGATGTCTCTATTGCTTCGTAGGCCTCCGGGAAGAGAGGCGTTCCCTGGTGATGTTTTCTTCTTACACTCGAGGTTACTAGAAAGGGCTGCAAAACTAGATGACCATAAAGGAGGAGGTTCTATGACGGCACTTCCAATTATCGAAACACAAGATGGTGATGTATCTGCATATATACCGACTAATGTGATTTCTATCACAGATGGTCAGATATTCCTTGAAACAAAGTTATTCCATAAAGGTGTGCGTCCAGCTGTTAATGTTGGTCTTTCTGTGAGCCGTGTGGGTTCTGCCGCGCAAATAAAAGCTATGAAACAGGTTGCGGGTTCTATGAAATTAGACCTTGCGCAGTTTAGAGAAATGGAATCGTTTGCTCAGTTTGGATCGGATCTTGATGCTTCAACTCAGAAGATGCTGGCTAAAGGGCAAAAGCTTGTAGAGCTCTTGAAGCAGGGTCAATACAAACCTTTAAATATTGCTGAGCAAGTTGTTGTGCTTTATGCAGGTATGAATGGTTATTTAGATAAGATTGATACTAATAGAGTAAAGGATTTTGAGAGGGATCTTTTGATGTCTTTGAATAAAGATAAGAAATTATTGGATCTGATTTCTACTGAGAAAAAGATATCAGATCATACTGAGTCTCTTATGAAAAAAACTTTAGATAAATTTTTGAATAACTTTAGTTAAGATGGCAAGTTTAAAGCAGCTAAAAGATAGGATCTCTGGAGTAAAATCTACTAAGAAGATTACTCAGGCTATGAAGGTTGTTGCTGCTGCAAAATTGAAGAAAGCACGTAAGGCTTTTGAGGAAAATAAAGAGTATATCGATCAGATGAATATCGTTTCAGATAATGTTTTTTCTCAAGTAACAGACAAGACTGAATTCCCAATGATATTTAGCAGTGAAAAACCTGTAGAAAATACATTGGTGATAGTATTTGGATCTGACAAAGGGTTATGTGGAGGTTTTAATAGTGGGTTGGTAAGGCACTTAAAAAGCAAGGTCTCTTCTATTCCAGGAAAAAAGAAAGTTCTATGCGTCGGTAAGAAAATATACGATGTTATGAAATCTCAAATGGGATCGGTAGAGTTATATAGGGAGGCTGCAGTGATGGACATTGATGCCGCAAGGGATCTCACCATCTCTATGGTGGATAAATTTAATTTGGGTGAGCTGGATCATTGCGTTGTATTCTATAATGAGTTTGTCTCTTCAATCACGCAGAAGAATAGCTCGAAGCAACTAATACCATTATTCTCGAATAGCCCTGAAGACCAGAAGGAGGAAGGGAAAAAGGATACAGAGAACAAAGAAGAGAAAATATTATTTGAGAACGAGCCGAGCTTTGAAAAAATGGCAGATGATTTAGCTGCTAGCTACATTACAGCAAATGTTTTTTCTATGCTATTAGAGAGTGCCTCGGGTGAGCATGGGGCACGTATGGCCGCTATGGATAATGCAAATAGAAATGCACAGGATATTATTAAGAAGGTTACAGTCCAGTATAATAGAATGAGACAATCAGCTGTAACTAATGAGTTAATAGAGATTATTTCTGGTATGGAAGCAATTAGTAAAAGTTAGGTAAATAGACCATGAAAAAAGAAAATAATAAAAACACGAAAGGTAAAATCACTCAGATTATATCAGCTGTCGTTGATGTGGAGTTTGAGGGACATTTACCAGCTATTCAGAATGCTCTGGAATACGAGATGAAGGAAGGAAAGCTTGTTCTGGAGGTTGTGCAGCATATTGGTGAAAACCAAGTAAGAACCATTGCTATGGATTCTACAGAAGGGTTAATGCGTGGAGTGGAGATTACAGATACAGGCTCTCCTATCTCTGTTCCTGTTGGTAAGGAGACATTAGGTAGAATTATTAATGTTCTTGGAGATCCAATTGATGGAAGGGGTGATATCAAGGCAAAACAAAGAATGCCAATCCATGCAAAAGCTCCTGAGTTTATAGATCAGTCTACAGGTAATGATATTTTAAATACTGGTATAAAGGTGATTGATCTTTTGGCTCCATATGCGAAAGGTGGTAAAGTTGGTTTGTTCGGTGGAGCTGGTGTTGGTAAAACTGTTTTGATAATGGAGCTTATTAATAACGTTGCGAAAGCGCATGGTGGGTTTTCTGTTTTTGCTGGTGTTGGTGAGCGTACTAGGGAGGGTAACGATCTTTATAGAGAGATGATTGAGTCCGGTGTGATTAATGATAAGGATTTATCTAAATCTAAGGCTGTGCTTGCATATGGTCAGATGAATGAGCCCCCAGGAGCAAGGGCTAGAGTTGCGCTTTCTGGCTTGACTCAGGCAGAATATTTTCGTGATCAGGAAGGAAAGGATGTTTTGTTATTCATAGATAATATATTTCGATTTACTCAGGCGGGTTCTGAGGTTTCAGCCTTGCTTGGCAGGATTCCTTCTGCTGTTGGTTATCAGCCTACACTTGCAACTGAGATGGGTTCGCTTCAAGAAAGAATTACATCTACACGAAAAGGTTCTATTACTTCTATCCAGGCGGTTTATGTGCCGGCGGATGATTTAACTGACCCTGCGCCAGCTGCATCATTTGCCCATTTGGATGCTACAACGGTATTGAGTAGAAAGATTGCTGAGCTTGGTATATATCCTGCTGTGGATCCGCTAGACAGCACTTCCAATATGCTTAATGCAGCAGTAATTGGCCAGGAGCATTATGATGTTGCGAGGTCTGTGCAGGAAGTTCTTCAGGCTTATAAATCGCTGCAAGATATCATAGCGATTTTGGGTATGGATGAATTGTCCGAGGAAGATAAGTTGACTGTATACAGGGCTCGTAAGATTCAGAAATTCTTGTCTCAACCTTTCCATGTTGCTGAAGTGTTTACTGGTGTGCCTGGTAAGTTGGTATCTTTGGAAGATACAATAAAAGGATTCAAAGCTATTGTAGATGGTGAATATGATGACGTACCAGAAGCAGCGTTCTATATGGTGGGTAACATAGAAGAAGCATTAGAAAAGGCAAAGGGGTTAAAATAGATAACAAAAAGAGAGGCTATTCCTAACCTCTTCTTTTGTCTGCTATAAGTCATTATTGCTTATAGTTCGTCTGTGTAAGAGTAGCCTAGTGCTCCTATAGTTGAATCTTTCATAGACTCTATATGCTCGCTTAAATACTGCACCACTACTGAGTCGTCTGTGAATGAATCGACAATTCTTACCACGTCGGTAATTTTTTCAGCTACAGTACTGTGTGTGTCTATAATGAGGTTTGTTGCAGGAGAGTACATTCCTATTATTGAGGCCTTAGGGGTTATGCATAGAGTAGATGATATAAGTGCCTCTCTGGCACCTGCAAGTGGGGTAAGTACTGCTGCAGTTAATATTGATGATGCAGCGACTTTGGCGAAACATTTTGTAAGCTGATTTTCAAAATCAAACAAATTTGTAGTCTTATCTATAAGGTTAATAGAAGACGCTAGTACTGTGGAGTAACTATTATCTCCTCCTAGCCGTGCATAATCTAAACTCAGACCTAGTTGTAAGGTGCTAGTAAAATAGTTGACTAAATCTTTGTCAACAAGCTCATCTATCCCAAATGCAGACGATGAAATTTTATTAGTTAAGCTCACAAAAGAGTTTGTGTGCTGTAGAGAGTAGATTGCTGCCTTTTCGTTGCTTAAGTAGTTTTGCTTCTCTTGTTCCGCTGCAACTCTCTGCTGCTCTGCTTGCTCTGCAACTCTCTGCTGCTCTGCTTGCTCTGCAACTCTCTGCTGCTCTGCTTGCTCTGCAACTCTCTGCTGCTCTGCTTGTACTATCACTTGCTGTTGATATTCGCCGTCTAGTCTTTGTGGTGTCTCTAGTCGTATCTCCTCCTGCATATCCTTTATAAGGGTCGGGATGAGGACGTGCTGGTCTTCTGGAATCAAGTGTCTTTGATCTGAGTCAAGTAAAAATTCGGTGTGCATTCTAGCCAAGTCTTGAAAATTGGAGCCGTCAATCTTTGCTGATTCTAATAGTGCGCTGTTGTAAAAAGAAAAGTCAACAAAAGCGCCGCCATAGTTAACATCGTCTGATTTGGGATAAAGTCCAGAGGGATGTGCAAAGCAGTTCAAGAAGGTTTTTGCTAGTAAAAGTCCGTCCTCTTCGATTCCATTAAAAGATCTTTCGGATAACACATTAGCCTTTATGTAAGAATCGAGAGCTTGCTTTATCTTGGCATTTTGTGCTGCTATTTCTCTCGCATTTCCACGTTGAAATACAGAGCTGCGGTACCCTGAATCTATTTTTATTTTTGCAAAATCTCCAGATACTAATTGCTTAAATCCTTCTGATATTGATAGATATTGTGAAAGTTTAGATTGCTGATCAAGTAATGGTAGCGTGTCATCTATCAGCTCTCCGCGTAAATATTGAATTCCACCTACAACTTGATGAGTTATCTTCTGGTATATATCTTCTATGCTACTATCCTCTCTTTCTTGATCCATATGATGCCTCAATTTGCCCTAATATATTCACTAATATTAACTGAGTTCCCTTCAATTGTCTACTTAAAATTAAGACTTTTGTAATGTAGGTGTTTTTTTGGCATTGTAAAATAATAATTTATTATTGAGGATCTATATTGAAACAGATGAGCAGAAAATCCTTGTAGGGGGTTATAGTTCTTCTGTTTGTGAACCATTTACATCAGATTCATTGATGTCTCCATCCCCATGTGAGAAATCTATTATCATGTCCCGAGTTTTATCTAAAATCCTTTGCTTTTACTGATTGATTCAAGTGTGTAGTGTTTGTGCTCTTGTAATAACATTATAAGGCTATATAATTGCCGTATGTGCTATAACACAAAGTTGGCAAAAGATGAGTCATATATCTGTAAAAATTCTTACACCTGCGGGGCCTTCATTTGAGGGGGAATCTAGTATGGTTGTGCTATCTGGTGAAGACGGTAAGATGGGTATTTTGCCGGACCATATATCTATGATTTTTAAAATAGCTCCTGGTTTGATAAAAGTTTATTCAGGCGGCAGAGTGACCGAAGAATTATTTGCATTTGGTGGGTTTGGAAAGGTTCATAATAACGCATTATTTATCCTTGTAGATAAGGTTAGTTCAGTAAAAGCTCTGGATGTATCTCAGTCACAAAAGGATTTATCGGAATTGGAGAATCAGGCTATGTCATCAGGGGATAAAAAAATCTTATCTTCCATAGCTTCGAAAGCAAAGCTTGCGCAAACTATTATTGACGTATCTCAGCATAAACGATAGATGTCTCACATTGTTTCTTATTCTCAAAAAAATCTGAAGAGAATCGTCGATGTTCTTGGGCGCGGAGGTATTGTTGTGTTTCCTACAGAGACGGTATACGCGCTAGCTTGCAGAGCGGATGACCATAGTGCGGTAGAAAAAATACATAAAATTAAAGGAAGAGCAGAAGGTAAGGTGTTTGCAGTTCTTGCGCCTAATGTTGAATTCGTTGATGAATACGCAGAAATCGAACAAAAGGCTAGGAATCTAATATCCAAATTCTCTCCTGGTGCGGTGACCTATATTCTGCCGATTAAAGAAGGGTTTAATGTGTCTGATTATGCTGTGAAGGGAGGTAGAACGGGGTTTCGTATTCCAAACCATTCTGTAGCATTAGAAATTTTAAACCTATGTGACTTTGCAGTAATAGCAACTAGCGTGAATAAATCTGGGAAAAAAGCCGCAGGAAGCGCTAGAGAGATAGACAAGGACTTGTTGCCTGAAATAGATTTAGTTATGGATGGAGAGAAAAGCTCTGGTATATCTTCTACGATCTTTTCTTTCGGTGAAGAGGGCGAGTTGAAGGTTGTTAGAGAAGGAGAGGTTTCTTTTGGGGAGATAAAAAAAGACTGGAAGGATCTTTAAGGCTTTGTAATTTTTAGCATTGATATTCCAACAATCATTATTGCAAAAGAGACTAATTGTCCCATAGTTAGATATCTAAATATATATCCTATACTTGCATCTGGTTCTCTGAAAAATTCAACTATTATTCTAAAGAATGAATATAGGATTGCGAATATTGCAGATAATCTTTTTTCTATTTTGAATATATGAAATTTGAAGAACAATATATTCATTATTATGAACAACAAGAGTCCCTCTGTAAGAGCTTCGTATATTTGACTTGGGTGGCGCGGCAGTGTTCCTCCGTAAGGAAATATCATTCCCCAGTCTATATCACTGACTCTACCAAATAATTCTCCATTTATGAAGTTTGCTATTCTGCCAAAGAATATCCCTATAGGGGCTGCGCATGCGGAGAGATCGAGTATTTTCCAATGGCTAATTTTTTTAGATTTTCCTAATAATATCATAGAAATTATAAAGCCAATCAAACCTCCGTGAAATGACATTCCTCCTTCCCAGGTCTTGAATATTGAGAGGGGGTTATGGATATATTTATTGAGTCCATATAGCAATACATAGCCCAGTCTCCCGCCTATTATTATGCCTATTACGGAATATAATATGAAGTCGTCTATGAAGTCTTTACCGAGGTTTATTTTGGATTTTTTGGATAAGAATTTTATGTAAAAAACACCTAGTGCAATCCCTGCTATATATGCAAGTGAGTACCATCTTATTTGAAGTGGTCCAATTTGCAGTAATATTGGGTCTATAGAAGGAAATTGCATCATGAGTTTCTTGGGTGACTTTTATTGTATGCATCTAGAATCTTCTTGTTGTCAACAGATGTGTATATTTGTGTGGTTGATAAATTTTTATGACCTAATAACTCTTGTATGGACCTTAAGTCAGCGCCATTGGAAAGCAAATGCGTTGCAAAGCTATGCCTGAATGCGTGCGGCGTTACCGATGGCGGCAAACCTAGATTTGCTCGTATTTTTCTTATCTGATTCTGAAAGACGCTTACATTTAAGGGTTTTCCTCTTGTGCCTAAAAATATTTGTGATGTTTGGGCAATCATAAAGGGGCAGTGTTCTAGATATTTAGTGATTGGTTCTTTTACAGAGTCTAACATAGGTATGGATCGTGTTTTATTGCCTTTACCTACAACATTTAAGTAGTCTCCTTTTAGGTCACTTTTTGTGATTGATAAAGCCTCAGAGATGCGAAGCCCACACCCGTACATTAAAGTGATTAGAGCAAAATCACGAAGCTGCGTCCATAGATCTTTTGATACACTGAAGGATTCTTCTTGGACTAAATGTGTATTAACCTCAGAGAGATCTTTTGGAATAGATTGATTCCTACGCTTTATTTTGAGATTTAATGAACTTGAATTATCTATATTTTCATATTTCTTCAAATACCCAAAAAAATTCCGGACTGCAGCTAAATATCTAGCGTAAGACGATATTTTATATTCATTATTTTTTAGAGTAGCAAGCCATGCTCTGATATCTTGTAAGGTAACCTTTTCTAAGTCTTTAGCCCCAAGAGTATCGTTGAAATGTTTATTGAGGAATGAAAAGAACATCCCTAGATCTTTTGTGTAAGAAATAGTGGTATGATTTGAATAGCGTTTTTCGTCTCGCATCCACCCACACCATCGCTTGTAAATTTCTCTAAAGGAACTGTCAGATTCGAAAGTTATCATTTACCAATACAAAAGCTTGAAAAAATTTCTCCTAATAAAGATTCTACATCAATTCTTCCTGTGATGCTAGCTAAGTAGTTAGCAGCAGATCGTAGCTCTTCAGCTGCTAGCACTATATCGGCACTCAGATCTGTGTTTTGAAGGCATTCCAGAGCTTTGGAAAGGTTTTCTCTATGTCTTTGTTTTGTTATTATAGGTGTATTGTCGGTATTTACAAAAAAACCCTGTGTGAAATTTATAACCTGAGACATAAGTAGCTCTATTCCTTCACTCTCTTTTATTGAGATGTATAAGATCTTCTTGTTTTCTAGTTTAATGGGCAGTTCTGAAGTAATAAGATCCTTTTTATTTACTACTATTAGGTCGTTTTCACCAGCGAGTTTTACAGATTCTTCTTGTGCAAAATCTTTGCTACCATCTAGCATTATAATTTTTAGATCTGCTGTTTTTGCTTTTTCGATAGATCGTCTGATTCCTTCGTTTTCTATTTCGTTCTCACTTTCTCTAAGACCTGCAGTGTCTGCAATGGTAACCGGATATCCTGCGATATCTAAATCTATTTCTATTATATCTCTTGTTGTGCCTTCGATGCTTGAAACAATTGCTAGGTCCTTCTTAGAAATCTTATTTATCAGGGATGATTTTCCAGCATTGGTTGGCCCAAGAATTGCTATATATAATCCCTCAGATAATTTTTCTCCTTTTTTTGAATTTTCTAAATATAGACTTATTCCATCTATAACTTCTTTTATTTTGAGGTCAGTGTTCCTTAATACATCCGCTGGAATTTCTTCCTCTGGAAAATCAATCGAAGCTTCAACTCTCGTAAGGATATTCAATAAAGATTTTCTCCAATTTTCATAGGTAAAGCTTAGCTCTCCGGATAGTTTTTTCAGAGCTTGTTTATGCTGTGCTTTTGTATCTGAGTCTATGAGTTCTTGCAGTCCCTCAACTTCAGTGAGGTCCATTTTATTATTTAGAAATGCTCTCATCGAGAATTCCCCTGGGTCTGCAATTCTTAGATTTGGTATTTTTGATAATGCATCCATTGTTAAATCTAATACTGCTTTACCTCCATGTATGTGTAGTTCCAAAACATCTTCGCCTGTAAAACTTCTGGGTGCTTTGTAGTATATAGAGATGCATTTATCGATAAGTTCTTTTGTGTTTGGATGGTATATGGATTGTAGTGTTGCCTCTCGTGGCTCTGGAGAGGAGCAGCCCAGGCTAAGAAACACTTTTTTTGCATCGGGTCCTGAAATTCTTATGACAATGATACCAGATTTTTGTATAGGAGATGCTGGGGAATATATTGTATTTTTAAGATTTTTTTGCGCGTTATTGAACATAGTATGGATATGATGTATTATTTAACTGTCTTAAACATTCATAGAATATTGTTGTGTGAGGCGTAACGTAATTTTAAAAAGCTTAGAAAGCCATCTACTGTAACACAAATGTTCGAAAATAGTAATATAAAACGACAAATCTTATCCAGCGCTAAAAGACATAAGAATGATGATCTATTCAAGAAATTTATTGATTCTTTTTACGCATATATACCGATTGATGATAAAAAATGCTACGGTATTGAAGAATTTACAAATATAGCTACTTCTGTTTATGAGAATTTTGTAAACAGGAAGGGTGGGAAAAGCCTCGTAAGGATTTTAGGTGAAAAACCTATGCCAGATGGTGAAGAAGTGACCGTAGTTATCATCAATGATGACATTCCATTCCTTGTAGATTCAATTACTGCCTTCTTAGATAAACAAAAATACAAAACGAAGCATATAATAAATTCTTTGTTTTCCTCGGATCGTGATAAGGATGGAAAGCTAGAAGATATACGTAAATTTCAAGAAAATAACACCCCTAACGAATCTGCTATATATGTCAGGGTATCCATACTTAAAGAGGATGGGTATTTGGAGAAATTTATTTCTAGTATCGAAAACATCCTGTCTTTAGTAAGGGCGTCATGTGTCGATTGGCAGGATATGCTTAAGAAGTTAAGTGAGGCTAATGACTGGTTTGCTGATTCGGATCTAAATAATGAAAATAAAGATTTTTTCAAATGGGTTCGAGATGAAAATTTTACTTTTACTGGGTACAGAGAATATTCTTTCAAGGAAGACCAAAAGAAGGTTGAGGCTGTAAGGGGTGAGACTCTAGGTGTATTAAAAATAGAGTCTGAAAATTTTCAAGCTTCTTTAGTTAAGGATATTTTTGATTCACATAATTTTATAGCTAACCATAGTTCTGTTGTTATAGGAAAAATTCGTGAAATTTCTTTAGTGCATAGAAGGTCAAATCTTGACTATATATGTGTTGTTCACAGAGAGGGTAATAAGCCTAAAAAAGCTAGGGTGTTTATAGGTTTGTTTAGTACCAGGCTTGAATATCAGAGTGCAATTCAAATTCCTATACTGAGGTCTCGCGTTGAAGCTGTTGTGAAGAAAGCGGGTTTCAATAACAAGGGCTTTAATCAGAAAGAGCTATTTAGCATAATAGAAACTTTACCTAGGGACGAGCTTTTTCAGCTTTCTGAGGATGAACTGTTTTTGATGGCAATGATGATTTTGTCATCGTTGAATAACCCTAGGGTTCTTTTCTTTGCACGTGAAAATAGATGTAAGGTTTTTATGAATCTTCTGATATTTTTCCCGAAATCCCGTGTAACATCGGATATTACAGAAAAGGTGCAGTCAGTAATTAGTAGTAATATTAAAGGCAGATTTATACGTAGCTCTTTGAGATTCTCAATAATGGGTCTTGCGTATATACATATCTCTATGAAGGTTTCTGATAACAGGAAGCTTAGTGCAGATATCCATAAGATAGAGCAGAAGCTTGATGAAGTTACCAAGAGATGGGATGAGAAGCTTGATGTCTTTATTGAGAAAAGGTTTGGCATAGGGATGACCAGCCAGTTGTTCAATGATTATAAAAAAGCATTTCCAACTAATTACCAATTGAAATTCACAGCTCAAGAGGCTGTTGAGGATATAGAGCATATAAATAATCTTGGTTCAAGTGGCAATGCTTTATTTAACTTGCGTTGTCACCCTGGAAAATCTCAATCATTTAATCTTAAAACTTATAATGTAGGAGATAAAGTTGGGCTACATAAAGTAATGCCTATTATACAGAATCTAGGTTTTTGTACCTTAGAAGAAAATGTATTTGATGTTAATTCAGGGGCATATTTAGATCCTGTGGTAATACAGGATTTTTCATTATGGGTTGAATCTAAATATTCTTCTGAAAATGTTAAGTCTAATATTGAGAGTGTAATAGAGGCGGTTTTCAAGAAGAAGATAATAGATGATTTGTTGAACCAACTAGCTTTAAGAGCAGGGTTGACTTGGAGGGAGCTATTCCTTATAGACGCATATTGTAGATATATGCTCCAAATCAAGTTTATTTATAGCCAGGCATTCATCAGAAATACTCTTGTAAAAAATCCTGCTATTACAGAATTATTAGTGAAATTATTCTACGCAAGACTCTGTCCTAGTACTCATGATGCAGACTCTGCAGGCGCTATAGAGAAGAAGATAAAAAATAGCATGATGAGAGTGATGGATAGCTCTGAAGATCATGTTTTAGCTAAGATGCTTGAGCTTATCAATAATACTTTACGAACAAATTTCTTTCAGAATTCATCTTCTGGAGAATCCAAAGACTATGTTTCGTTTAAATTTGACTCTAAAAATATCTATGATCTTCCCTTGCCAAAACCTCATACAGAGATTTTTGTATACTCGGTGAAGATGGAGGGGGTCCACTTACGAGGTGGTAAAATTTCTAGAGGTGGTTTGAGGTGGTCTGATCGTGTGGAAGATTATAGAACAGAAGTACTGGGGTTAATGAAGGCACAGGTCACAAAAAATTCTATTATTGTTCCAGAAGGTGCAAAAGGTGGGTTTCTGGTAAAAGATTCAGAGAAGTTTAAAGATAGAAAAGAGATTATCTCTGCTGGTATTAGATGTTATAAAACCTTTTTAAGGGGGCTATTGGATATAACAGATAATCTTGTGTCGGGTAAAACAGTCAAACCTCAGGGAGTTATTTGTAAAGATGAGGATGATCCATATCTGGTAGTAGCAGCTGATAAGGGGACTGCAACTTTTTCTGATACAGCGAATGATGTTGCAAGGGAATATAATTTTTGGATGGGTGATGCCTTTGCTTCTGGTGGTGCAAACGGGTACGATCACAAGAAAATGGGGATTACGGCTAGAGGTGCTTGGGTATCTGTAACAGAGCATCTTGGAAAGCTTGGTATCAACCCCCAGAAGGATGAGTTTACGTCTGTGGGTATAGGAGATATGTCAGGTGATGTTTTCGGAAACGGGATGTTGCTTTCAGAAAACATCAAACTTGTGGCAGCATTCAACCATATGCATATTTTCTTAGACCCAAGTCCATCTGCAAAAAGCAGCTATAAAGAAAGAAGAAGATTATTTGAGAAGCCAGGGTCTCAATGGTCTGATTATAGTGCAGAAGTTCTTTCTAAGGGTGGTGCAGTCTATACTAGAGATAGCAAAAGTATAAAGATCTCCAAAGAAGCACAGAATTTATTAGGAATAAAGCGGGATTCTTTAGATCCAGATTCATTAATAAGACATATTTTAACAGCAAAAGTTGATTTATTGTGGAATGGCGGAATAGGTACATATGTTAAGTCTCAATCCGAAGCTAATGAGAATATAGGCAATAAGAGTAATGATAATGTTAGGGTAAATGGCGGAGATCTTAAATGTAGATTAGTTGGTGAAGGAGGTAACTTAGGTTTTACGCAATTAGGCAGAGTTGAATATGCATTTAATGGTGGGATGATAAATGCTGATTTCATTGATAATTCTGCTGGAGTTAATTGCTCTGACCATGAGGTGAATATAAAAATCGCTCTTGCTGGGGCATTAAAAGATAAAAAAATATCCAGGAAAGATAGGGATGCAATGCTAAGAAGAATGCAAGATGAGGTTGCGTGTCTTGTGATATCATCCGACAAAGCGCAGAACCAGAATCTTTCTATATCAAAAAGTACCAGCGTTACTCATTTTGAATTCTACGTAAAGCTTATAAAGATTCTTAAAGAGAGAGTCGATTTAAGCCCATCATTGGAGTTCCTGCCAAGTAAATCGGAGCTTACCCGTAGATCTCAAGAGAAGTTAGGGTTTACAGGTCCTGAATTATCTGTTCTTATTGCGTATAGCAAGAGATCTGTATACCAGAGTTTAATAGACTCTCAGATACCAGAAGATGAGTATTATGAGAGATATCTCATAGATTATTTTCCGTCAAATATGAGAGATGAGTTCAAGGAATACATCTTAACCCATCAGCTTCGCAGAGAGATAATGGCAACATTAATTGCAAATGATATTGTAGACCATACTGGTCCATATTTCTTCCATAGTGCTCAAGATTATACTGGTTTGAATGGTTGCGATATAGCTAGAGCTTACAGTGTTGTATGGGAAATTTTTGGCTTTTCAAAGATATGGCAAGGTATTAGCGATGTATCTGGTAACTCTGTGAAAATAGAACTTTTCTATGAAGTTAGAACCTTTTTACAAAAGGCAATATTTTGGTTCTTGAAGCATAAGGCCCAACCATTAGATATAAAGAAACTTGTGGGCGAATTCCAGAAGGGGGTTTCTGAAGTTGCAAAAAAAATAGAGCATTTACTTCATGCTACTACAAAAGAAGATTACCACAGGAAGCTTAGTTATTTTGAGCGTCTTGATGTGAGTAAGGCTCTAGCCTCACGCGTTGCAAGCTTGAAGTCTTTATACTCTGCAATGGACATTGTTGAGGTATCTAACAAAGCCTCAGCAAGTGTTTCTGATGTAGGGAAAGTTTATTTTGATCTTGGCGAGAAGTTGCATTACAACTGGCTTCATTTGAAAGTTGAGCAATTATCTCAAAATGGATATTGGGATAGAATGTTGGTGAAATCTTTGAAGGAAGATATATACAGTCAGCAAAGACAATTAACTACCAAAGTGGTTAAGTGTAATGGTGGAAGTGTAAAAGATAAGGTAATTAAGTGGATTAACAAGAATGCTAAGGAGGTAATGGTATTTACAAATTTTATAGATAACATTAAATCTATAGAGGAAATAGACTCAGCAAAGCTTGTGGTAGCTATTAAGCAGAGCGAAATTATAATAAAGTAGTATTATGAATAAAATTGGCGAGATATTAAAAAGCACAAGAGAAAAAAGAAGGCTGACTCTGAGTCAAGCCTCTGATAAAATTAAGGTCCGTGAGGAGTATTTAGAAAAGATAGAAAATGATAAAATCCTCAGTAATGATGTTTTTACAATAGGATATCTAAGGCTCTATTCTCAATATCTGCGCGTTAATATAGAGTCGTTGATTATGGAGCTGAAGACGGGTGTATCTGAGATTGTAGAGGATTCAGTAGAAGAGGTAGGTGGAGATTCTAAGCATAAAAATTCACTCACATTTAATAAGAAGATAATCTTTTTAGTTGCTTCTGCCACTATTGCGTTGATTATCTCTACTTTTCTTTTTCTGAATAAACCGTCTTATGTAAAGAATAGTGACGTGTCACCGAGATTAGCAGAAGAAACGCCTTCTAACCCTAAGAAAAATATAAAAATACATTCAAATAAAGTTATTGAGAGAAGCTCAATTACGAAATTGAGCGATTCTGAATTTGAAGTAAAAAACATCAACCAAGAATCGGGTTCTATTCGTGTGTCTGTTATGGATTCTACTATGGTGACTTTCTTAGATCATTCTAAAAGTATTATCGAAGAAAAGTTTGTTGAACTAGGAGATCAAATATCTTTGCCTAAAGGATTTAAAAAGATATATGTGAAGACTAGAATACCCCTTGCTATAAAAATAGAAGATATCTACTCTCTGGCTTCCTCAAGCTCTTAGTTCTGAAGGGATTCTGAAATGCACATTTTCTTCTTTGCTCAGAACTTCTTTTGTGGTGGTATTGAAATACTTTCCTAGTTTTATCACAACTTCTTGTACTAAGGATTCTGGAGCTGATGCACCAGCTGTTATTCCAACTGATTCAATATGTTCAAACCAGGATAAATCAATTTGGTTTGCGTTACCAATTAAATAAGAATTCGTACCTAGGTCTCTTGACAGCTGCTTTAGTCTTTTTGAATTAGAGCTGTTTTGAGACCCTACAACTAAAATTAATCCTACTTGTTTTGCCAAGGTTTTGACGGCACCTTGTCTGTTTTGAGTGGCGTAGCAAATATCTTGTGTCTTTGGACCTTCTATATTGGGTGATCTTTTTTTGAGTTCTTTTATTATATCATTCGTATCATCAACACTTAATGTGGTTTGAGTGACATAGGCTAAATTTTTATGGTCTTTAATTTTTAATTCCCATACTTCTTTTTTTGAGCAGATAACTTGTACATCTTGCCTTACCTTGCCTGTGGTACCTTCTACCTCTGCATGACCTTGATGTCCTATCATGATAATCTGCCTGTTTTCTTTTTCATGTTTTCTTGCAGATAAATGTACCTTGGTTACAAGTGGGCAGGTTGCATCAATAACTGGGAGATTGCGTGCTCTCGCATCTTCTTCTACTTTATCAGAGACTCCGTGAGCGCTGAATATCGTTCTAGCGCCCTCTGGGATCTCATGAACTTCATTTACAAACACTACTCCTTTTTTTGATAACTCCTCTACAACATGTTTGTTATGTACAATTTCATGTCGTACGTAGATCGGGGGACCAAATTTTTCTAATGCTTTCTCGACTGTTAATATCGCGCGCTCTACACCTGCGCAGAAACCTCTGGGTGATACTAGCAATATATTTAAGTCTTTTTTCATTTGCGCTACATTGTT
This sequence comes from Rickettsiales bacterium, assembly GCA_047404135.1. Classification (GTDB taxonomy): domain Bacteria; phylum Pseudomonadota; class Alphaproteobacteria; order Rickettsiales; family JABSSG01; genus JAHZKS01. Next base: position 58,473 of record JBDOIT010000006.1, on the reverse strand, counting down.
TACTGTCTGGGAGACTGTAAGTTATATCTATTTATGAATCAAGGGAATTGTTTTGCTTGACATTAGGTGGTAAAAGTTTAATTATCATTCAGCAAATTTATTACTGGGTCTGTAGCTCAGGTGGTTAGAGCGCACGCCTGATAAGCGTGAGGTCGGAAGTTCAACTCTTCCCAGACCCACCAGTCTTTATTTTTCTGAGTATATGTATGGCAATACTAGTAGAGTAGGTGATGGCTATTACGCCGATGATGCTGTAAATATCTAAAGATTCTCCAAAAAGGAATATAAGCTAATATTTGTAGTTAAATTAACCAAAGTGGGTTTAAGCGGATTACAAAGGATACTAAGGCGCTTAGAGGGTTGATTTTGACAGAAGGTTTGCTCACATTCCCTTCAACCATAAAGTGATTGCCGAAAGGTCCTTCTTTTTCTTCTTCTGAGGCTTTTTTTCCTTTAAATCTCGCTAAGAAAGAATTGAATTTTGATTTTGGAATGATTTTGCCGTGTAAGTTTATGTTATCTTCTTTGTTATCAATAGATCCCTCTAGTGTAACGGACATTGAATTACCTATAGCGTATGAGCGGTTTAGCTGTAGTTTGTCGTTTGTATATAGGAAGGATGCTTTCATTGTGTTAAATGGTATCAGAGGAGATTTTGAAAAAGATTTTTTAATTACACTGAATGGAGAAAGTAAGAAGAGCTTTGCTATTGTAGGAGTTTTGACTGCCTTAAATTCTTTCATACTAAGCTCTCCAACGAGTACTCTAGATTCCTCTATGGCAGAATTATCTACAAAGTGCATTGTTCCTTCTAATGTCCCTCCTTCTATATCATTATATATACCAAGGCCTTTCAAAAGCCCCGCCGCGTTGTTAGTATTAAAAGTCCATCTTTTGTTGTCATCTGGATCTAAAGATAAATTTAGTGAGTCTTTTGCATTTATCTTCATAGAGAACCCACTATTATTACAATGATGAGATTTGCATTCAAGATTTCCAACTATGTTGTGGAACGTAATGTCGTTTTTCATCAGTAGCTTGTCAGCTTGTATTGAAAAGGATGAGTTCTCCTCAGGGCTATATTTACTAATGTTCGCTAGATCTAGAATATTGGCATGCCTTAGATCTATTTTAGATCCATGGACTTTTATAACCCTTTGATCCTCTTCTAGAATATATTTTATTTTAAAGGAGTTCCCATGATAGCTTACATCGGTTTCCATATTTAGAATTTTATCAAAATCTGTAGAGATTTCCATATAAGATTTAGCATCTATTTTTGGAGAGGTTAGCAAGAAGGACTCTGTTTTCCAGTAAGAATTTTTTGACCTGACTATCTTGAATTCTACATGTGCCTGGTCTCCCCTTTCTTTGACTAAGCCTATATCGGGTAATGATAATTTTGCTTCATTTATATCGATTTGTGCAGATATTTTCTCCATGTCATCAGAGCTAATATATGTTATATCAACGGTCGGTTCTCCTTCCGTAAGATGTACCCTTTTGTTAAAATGATCAGCGAATTTCTTTGAGTCTTTTATGGATGTTTTGAAGTGTACTTGAGTTTGAACGGCTTCATTTGAATCTAAATTTCCGAGTAATTCTATTTTGCAATCATATTTATTTACATTTGCATTCCCTAGGATCCTGAGTTTGTTGTTATCTAATGAAAGATCAAACCATCCATTCTCTAATGTGATATTTTTCATTATGGAGGCTTCAGTATTCTGAATTTTTGCATTTGCAGTGATTTGCATATCTTTAGAAATATCTAAGGAAGATAGAGGTATAAGGATTTCGATATTAGAATCTATGGTTCCAGATATATTCTCTGTATCAAATGATCTATTTTTGAGCTGATCTACTTTTTCTTGCCCAAGGAATTGTATGTAATCTTTTATAGAACCAATGGATTTTACCTTTATTTTGAGAGGGGTATTTTTGTGAGATAAATCGATGTTAGCAGTAGTTTGATATATTTTTGAGGAAAGCAGATTCCCTTCTTTTACATGGATATCGATTTTATTATTATAAATTTTTATTATACCACCTAGGTTTGTGACAGGAGAGAACTTGTCTGTGTATTTTAAGGATACACCTCTGAAGCTAACATCTACAATATTTTGGTTTGAGGAGATATTCTGTGAATCAAAATTAATCTGAGCATCGAACTCTCCATCGGACAAACTTTCTTTGATCCAGCTCTTAATGCCAGAGAGAGAATTTTTTGGCCAGTAGGATAAGAGTTGCTCAAAGTGGAGTTTCTTTGCAGCTAAATTAATCTTAGATAGTTGGAATCCATTTGAGAGATCTGCATAACCAGTTGCTTGGATTGTGCTGTCTCCAGAAAATATATGAATATCTTTGAGATGAAGTTGGTTTTCTTTTTTGCGGTTGTTAGCTTCTATTTTCAATAGATTTCCATCATTATGATCCTTTAAAGAAATCTCAATTGAGTTACGTGAACGATTCTTATCAAAGGAATAGTTTATATCACCATCTATGCCCACTTTCTCCAAGGATGGGCTGTTTAAAAACGAATTATGTGGAAACATCGAGCTTAATATTGTGGACGGTATATGTTGAGCTCTTGTATGTGCCTTTATTGTATTTTGATCATTTTTTATATTGGTTCTGATGTTAGAGTCCTTTCCATTATTCTTGATTTTTGTATAAAAGGAGAGAGCGTCCTTATCTCTGACTGTGTGAGTGCCTATGTGATAAACTTGTTTTCTATAGTGTAGTTCTAGGTTATCTGAAGAGATGTTATCTACGAAGAAAACCTTCTGTGGTAAAAAGATGATTGAATATTTTTTCAAATAGTCGAGAAGGTTTCTTTGTTTTGATGTGGGCGTGTTTAATTCTTGCAACGGAGCATTGTTGAATTTATCTAACTCAATTTTTGAATTCTTCATATTTATAGAAACCGGCATAGATTTATTTCGAAATAGGTCTTTCATGCCAATCGAAATATCCAGCGAATCAATTATTGCGATTTCTTCTTTGGAAGTTTTTTTGTTTATTCTAATTTGCGTAGATACTATCAGGTCTTTTTCTCTTGAGTATTTTAGCGTGGTGTTTTCTAAACCAATGAGGTTGCTATTAGAGAAGTTGAGTGCATATTCAATGATTCTTGAGGAAGAAGAGCCGATATGCTTTATAGAATGGTCTGATATCCAATAGAAAAACACAGAAAAAGAGAGTGCAAAGATAAAGGTGAAGGTCACAAGAAGTATACCTAGAAGAATTGCAATGCTTTTTATGGATTTATTGAAGAACCAAAGTAGAGGTTTTATGGATTTATTGATTTTAGCAGCAGTAGGTTTCATTTCTTGAAAATTTCTATAGTATAGGGTAGTTATATATAGTTATATTATGTGGGTTTCTATAATAGTGCAAAATACTTATTACAAAAACTAGATGATTTTTCTATTATATACTACATAACTGAATTATAAAGAGTTATTAGTATGTATATAAAAGTTAGGAAGGCAATGTTTCCTATAAGGGGATTAGGTATTATAGATATGCGATCGAATAAATTGCTAGGTATTAAAAAACTTAAGGAAGATGCTTTTGAAACAAAGGTTATTGGTTTGCAGGATGAATGATAAGATGCAAAAGTTTATTCACCTGAGGACTTATAGCTCTTACTCTTTGCTAGAAAGCACAATTAAAATTCCTGGCCTTATCTCCAAAATATCTCAAGAAGAAATGCCAGCATTGGCACTTACTGACAAGGGAAATCTTTTTGCTGCATTAGAATATTCGACCGCTGCCTCTTCTGAGGGTATACAACCTATTATTGGTTGCGATTTTAATGTTGACCCTCAAATCAATCTTAAATCTAATCTAGGGGGCAGTAAGGATCTTGTTCTGGATAAACTATTAGTGATTGCGAAGAATCAAGAAGGTTATCAAAACCTTCTGATATTATCTAGTTTGAATTATGAATCAGATAATAGAATTCTAACGTTAGAGCAGATTAAAAAACATTCTGCAGGCCTAATAGTGTTAACGGGTGGAATATCTGGAACATTTGGGAAATTAGCACTACAGGGTCAACAAGAAAAAGCTGAAGAGTTTCTATTAGCTCTTAAGAGCATCTTTGATGATAATTTATATGTGGAGATCACTAGGCTGGGGTATCCTGAAGAAGAGAAAGTTGAGCGTATTTTTATTGATTTAGCTCTAAAACATAGTATTCCTCTTGTCGCTACTAATGACGTTTATTTCTTGTCTAAAAACATGCATGAAGCACATGATATTCTTTTGTGTATTGCGGATGGTAAATATTCTACAAGCGAAGATAAAAGAAATATCAGTCAAGAATCTTATTTAAAATCTTCAAAGCAAATGTATGAGCTATTTGCAGATATTCCTGAGGCTATAGATAATACGATTGCAATAGCACAGAGATGCTCTGTGAAAGCAGAAAATTATGAGACAACATTCCCGAAATATGAAGTTAGCTTAGGTAAAGATGAGACAGAAGAACTAAGGATTATCGCAAAAAAAGGTCTTCAAAAGAGATTAGACTTTATAAACAAGCTGGAGCCTTTGGAGACAGAGAAAAGAGTGGCCCATGAAAAGGAATACTGGGATAGGTTCGACTATGAATTAGGTGTTATAGAAAATATGGGATTTATGGGGTACTTCCTAATAGTGTCTGATTTTATAAGATGGAGCAAAAGCCAAGGAATTCCTGTGGGTCCTGGTCGTGGTTCAGGTGCTGGTTCGGTTATTAGTTGGGGTCTAGACATTACGGATGTTGACCCAATAAAATTTGGATTACTTTTTGAAAGATTCTTGAATCCGGAAAGGGTCTCTCTTCCTGATCTTGATATAGATTTCTGTCAGGATAGAAGGGATGAAGTAATACGATACGTTCAAGAGAAATATGGTCGTGAGAAGGTAGCGCATATTATTACTTTCGGTAAGTTGCAGGCTAGGGCAGTATTGCGTGATGTAGGAAGGGTTCTTATGGTGCCTTACGGTAAGGTGGATAAGATTGCAAAAATGATTCCTTTTAATGCAATTAATCCAGTATCTCTAGTTCAAGCAATAGAGATGGAGCCAGAGTTAGATAATGCAAGAAAAGAAGATGAAATGATAGCAAAGTTGATTGAGATTTCTTTGAAGCTAGAAGGGCTTCATCGTCATGCTTCAACTCACGCCGCAGGTGTTGTGATATCCAGAGACAACCTCATAGAAACTGTTCCTTTATATAGAAATTCGAAAACAGGAATGCCTGTAATTCAATATTCTATGAAATACGCTGAGAATGCAGGTTTAATAAAATTTGATTTCTTGGGCCTAAAAACACTTACTGTAATAGATAAATGCCAGAGATTAATACGAAAGAAAAACCCTGACTTTGATTTGAATGAAATTAGCCTGAGCGATCAGAAAACTTTTGATATGCTTGCGCTAGGTAAGTCATCAGGAGTATTCCAGTTTGAAAGTATTGGGATGAAGGATTATTTAAGTAAATTAAAATCCGACTCTATTGAAGATATTATGGCGCTTGGTGCCTTATACAGGCCTGGACCAATGGATAATATTCCTCGTTATATAGATTGCAAGCACGGAAAGGTGGAGGTGCAATATATGCATCCAAAGCTGGAGAATATATTGAGTAAGACTTTTGGTGTTGTGATTTACCAAGAGCAGGTTCTTGAGATTGCAAGAAGTCTAGCGGGCTATACGCTTGGTGGCGCGGATCTTTTAAGGCGTGCGATGGGTAAAAAAATTAAGGCTGAGATGGATGCTCAGCGTGTAATCTTTGTGAAAGGTGCTGTTGAGAATGGAGTAGATAAGAAAAAAGCAAATGAGATTTTTGATATGGTTGCGAAATTTGCTGGTTATGGTTTCAACAAATCCCATGCTGTGGCATATGGTATGATTTCTTATCATACTGCATATCTAAAGGCGAATTACCCATCTGAAATGATTGTTTCTATTCTTAATACAGAGATAGATGACACTGACAAAATCAGCGCATTTATTGAAGATGCAAAGGGCTTGAAGATAGACATACTGACTCCAGATATGAATTCATCTGAAGCAGAATTCTCAATAGAAGAAGAGACAAATGGCATTAAATACGCACTTGGTGCAATTAAGAATGTGAGCCTAGCCGCAATGGAATCTGTATGCAAAAACCGTAATGAAAAAGGAAAATTCAAGGATATCTTTGATTGTATTACGAGAGTTGAAGCGGGAGGTATAAATAAAAGACAGTTAGAGTACTTAATAAAGGCAGGGGCATTTGATTCTTTATCTAACAATAGAAGGAAATTATTTGAATCTATAGGAAGATTTATTGATTTTCATAATTATTCTCAACAAGAAAAAAACAGCAATCAGATTGATCTGTTCGGTGATTCTACTGAGTCGGCAAAAGCTGTCTTTACTTTGCCTGAGGTTAAGGATTGGGATTTTGATGATAGATTGAATAATGAGTGTTCAGCTTTTGGTTTTTACCTATCAGGTCACCCTCTAGATTCTTGCAAAGAGTACTTCAAAGAAATGCGTATCCTGGATGCATACCAGATTCGCAACTCATTAAAGATAGGAAGGCATTCAGTGAGGATAGCTGGTATTCCTGTAGTTATTAAAACAAGATCTTCTCCAAAAGGAAGATATATAATAATGTCTCTTTCAACCCCTACAGGTATTATGGATGTTACTATATTTGATGACCAAATATTAGAGCGGAATCGTGAGGCTATATATAGCAAAACTCCTCTTTTGGTGGAGTCTGAAGTGCGTAAAGATGGTGAAATGGAAAGGGTCACGGCTCAAAACATCGATCGTTTGGATACTTATCTGCAGAAGCAACGTATCACTATTTCGATAGGGATAAACCATGTGGGAGCTGTAAAGGCTTTAGAATCCTTCCTGCACAAATCAGACAAAGGAAGTAATATGAGAATAATTATTCAAATTCCACTTGAAGGGAAAGTAATAAAGATGGAATTACCATTAGTGTATATTTGTGATTTATCTAAAATTTCCACAAAAAACCTCCCCAAGGGAGTGGTCTCGCTAGAGCGTGTTTCTAGATAGCTTTGGTTATTTAGAAGCTAAATCGTAGATATCTTTTTTTGATGTATTTTTATATTTGAAAGCAAGTATCTTGGTAATATCTTTTGATGAATTGGATTTATCTTTCTTCAGAATTTTTATATCTCTTTTTACTGCTTCAATGCCATCATCATTTATTTGAGGGGGTATCAGAGTTACTATTTCTCCCTTCATAGGCATCCTTGAATGGCGTGATAGTATTTTTGAAGCTTTTCCCGATATCCGTTCTTCAAATTTTTTTGTCATCTCTCTTAGAACCGATATTTCAATATCTCCAAAGTACGAAATAATGTCTTCCAGAGTTTTGGACACCTTGTTTCCAGTATCAAATAGTATAGTTGTATACTGGTTTTGTTTGATTTTTTTGAATTTTTCTGTTCTATCTTTTTGCTTCAGAGGAAGGAATCCTTCAAATGAAAAGCTATCTGAGGGGAATCCAGACATTGCTAACGCATTGATAGCAGCGCAAGGTCCTGGGCAAGATGTAACATAACACGCATTTTCGTATAGCTCTTTTATCAATTTGTATCCTGGGTCAGATATTAAAGGTGTTCCTGCATCTGATATCAGAGCAATTGCTTTTCCTTCGTTAATCCTAGATATTATTTTTCCTCTATCGTGCCCTGAGCTATGGTCATTATAGCATGATAATTTTGTTTTGACTCCATAGTGAGACAAGAGCTTCACTGAGGTTTTTGTGTTTTCACAGAGTATTATATCTGCGGAATTCATAACATTTAGAGCTCTTAATGTTATGTCATCAAGATTTCCGATTGGAGTTGCAACAATATATAGACCTGGCTCTAACTTTATATTCTCTTTGTCCATCTTGGATATCTTTTTACTTATATTTTGTTATCATATCGATAAAACAAGGATGTGTTAATGAAAAAATATGATCTTATAGCGATAGGAGGAGGATCAGGAGGAATCGCGGGTGCAAGGCGAGCAGCATCTTATGGTTCCAAGGTTGCAGTATGCGAGAAATCTAACTTAGGTGGAACATGTGTAAATTTGGGCTGTGTGCCTAAAAAATTACTCTATTACGCCTCGGAATTTAGTGATTATTTCAAAGATGCAAAAAACTATGGATGGGATATTGCTATAAAGGGGTTTGACTGGGGTGCTCTTATTGAAAATAAGAATAAAGAAGTTGAGCGGCTTAGCGAAATTTATCAGAACTTATTGGATGAATCTGGTGTGGATATCATCAGGGGAGAGGCAAGATTCTTGAGTGACAACGAGATTCTAGTTGGCGGAAAGAAACTGCAAGCAGATAAATTTTTAATCGCAACCGGAGGACGTCCTTTTATACCCAATATTAAAGGTAAGGAGTATGTGACAACATCAAATGATATTTTCCACCTCAAAGAATTGCCTAAGGAGATGGTGATAGTGGGTGGAGGATATGTTGGTATAGAGTTTGCCTCTATCATGAATGGTCTTGGTGTAGAGGTCACGATGATCATTAGGGGCAAAAAAATCCTTAATGGTTTTGACGAGGATGCTAGATGTTTTTTGATGGAGGAGATAGAGAAAAAAGGTATTTCAATAAAATGCGATACAGAGATTAGCGAAATCACAGAGTCAGGAAGGCAGAAAGTTATTAAGACAAAACGCGGCGAGATTCAAACAGATTTAGTAATGTATGCAACGGGTAGGAAGCCTGATGTAGAACAATTAGGACTGGTTGCAGCAGGAGTGGAGATTGATGAGAGAGAGTATATAAAGGTAGATGGATATTGTAGAACATCTGTCAAAAACATCTGGGCTGTGGGTGATGTGAATGGAGGGGAGGCACTTACCCCTATTGCGATAAATGAAGCGCGTGCATTTGCGGATACTGAGTTTGGAAAGAATAAAAGAAAAATAGATCATAGCAATGTTCCTTCAGCGGTCTTTAGTAATCCAGGTCTTGCATCTGTGGGGTTGAGTGAAGAGCAAGCTAAGAAAAATAAAAAAGTGAAGATATATCAGACTTCATTTAAGCCATTGAAAAATACAATTAGTGGAAATAAATCGAGGGAATTCATGAAGATTTTAGTAGATGCATCTAACTATAAAGTACTTGGAGTGCATATTGTGGGTAAGGATTCTGCGGAAATAGTACAACTTGCTGGAGTTGCACTAAAATGTGGAGCAACAAAAAAGCAATTCGACGACACTATAGGTGTTCACCCTAGTTCTGCTGAGGAGCTAGTCACTATGAGATAAAGATTCAGAGAAGGAAGTTGAGCAGAAATGCAAAAGATGAGATCAAAGTTCTTAGAGGAAGGACTGATTTTATGCCCCTTTGGAAGTGCTATATATATAATTCCGCCATATTCTACATCTCAGGAGGCATTAAGAAAATAATATTTTATCATCGGTAAAATGATTTTACAATACTATTGTAATTAAAAAACACACTAGAATATCTGCATTTTTTCTTTACTACTATAGACAAAAGCAGTGCTGCAGATCATTTTGTATTCTGAGATGCAGTTAACCCATTTTAACATTCTATTAACCTATTGTATGCATAAATGGGTTCTTGTGAGGTTATTAGGTAAAGTTATTCCTGCTGAGTAGGACACGATGGTTGGTAGCGAGGGAGGGACTTGAACCCCCGGCACACGGATTATGATTCCGTTGCTCTAACCACCTGAGCTACCTCGCCTTGTATTAATCTACAGGGAATTTATAATAGTAGAACCCCTCTGTGTCAATTGATGTTTTTAAGAAGGGGTTACTGCAGAGCGTTTTATAGTTCGTCATGAATGGCTGCACATATTCCTGAATCTACCAGATCTTCTAGAAGCGCTCCATCCATTAATTCAGCGCAATGAATAGTTTCGTCTTGCTTCAAGTGGTGTTTAATAATCCTAGTTTGGCATTCTTTTGAAGTTTCTGTCTCAGCCTTAACTGGCGTGAATTTGCATATGAGGAAGCTTAGCTCTTTCGAGGTAAACAATGAATCTTTTTGAGTGTCGCAGGATATATCTTTTGACACCCTAAATAACTCTTTTTCTGTAGGAATTTCTAATTTGAGCTCTGGGTCGCTTACTTTAGAGTTTTGCTTTTTTATGTATTTTACCAAGGAATTATAAGAATGCTTATTGTTTCCGTGGGCTTCAGGAAATACATGATGTTTTATTTGGCTGGCATCGGGAAGTGATTTAGTAAGGTGCAATGGCTTGAACTTCACTTCTCCTGCAAGAGATTTTTTAGTGTATTCTTTACCTTTAGATGCGTGGAAAGCACCAACATGCCTAGAGCCAAGTATAGAGTAAGAATCTTTATAGTTACTGTTATCATTTAGAATAGCAGAGATTTTTTCAGACCCCATTTTATCTGCTAGACTAAAAAATGGATCACTAATATAGTGTTTAGTATATTGTGAAAGATCCATTTTTGGCCCTAAATCTTTACCCACGTATTTTTTTGTAAATTTAGGTATGTTGTGCTGATCCATTATATTTTTGTATCCGTCTTTCAGGCAGTATGATTCAGGTGAAAAGACGCTTCCTGGTTTGAAGGTGCTTTTGAAGTACCCATGCTGCTTTAGATGAGTAAAAGCTTTGATGTACGCTTTGGTTATTTTAAGATCTTTGAAAGTGCTTGTGTTTTCGTAAAGAGCATCGTAGATATTTATAACAAGTTCCGTTCCAGTAAAAGTTTTCTTGAGATCGTTTTGTTGTTTTGTGAATTCTCTGCCTAACTGAACCATCTCTGTCATAGCTCTGAGGTTTAATAAATCGAATATTTTTGCGTTCTCATCTTTGTTTTTCCTTCCTTTCCCATGTATTTTTACAAATGAAATAATAGATTGGTGATCTATGAAGTTGGGAATTGGATCGTATACATCTATATTGTTTTTATTGGCAAGCGCTAACGCTCTAAGACCAGTATGAGGAGAATATAAAAAATCTGTATAGTCAAAACTTTGAATGGAATCGCAAGCTTTTTGAGAAACAGCAGTGTCCATTCCTTCTATAAAAAATACTTTATCTGAGTGTGCTTTAATATTTTTACTGTCCATTTTTTGCTCTTATTATTAACTGTTGTGTAATATTAAAGGGTTTTTGGCGAAAAGTCCATTAAAAGTTAATAGAAGTTAATGCATTTTTTGATTTTTACTGTACCTCTTCAAAGTTCCAGAAATATATTGCTCTTTCGTATTAGATATACTATTTATAATTCTGTCATATTAATGTAACGAGAGTGTATTATGAATTTAGTAGGAAACAAGGCGCCTGATTTTAAAGCATCAGCTGTAATGGCTGATAATACAATAGTTGAAGATTTTTCTCTGCATAGTTTTAGAGGAAAGGATATGGCCGTAATATTCTTTTATCCTCTAGACTTTACCTTTGTCTGTCCATCAGAAATTATTGCGTTCAATAATAGAGTTGCAGATTTTGTATCTAAAGGTGTGAAAGTACTTGGTGTAAGCGTTGATTCCCACTTCACTCACCTCGCATGGAAAAATACAGATATTAACAAAGGTGGCATTGGAAATATTCAATTTCCTTTAGTAGCAGATATCACAAAGAATATTTCAAGAGATTATAATGTGCTAGTAGATGAATCTGTGGCTTTAAGAGGTACATTCTTAATCGATAAAGATGGTATAATTAGACATCAAATCGTTAATGACCTACCTTTGGGAAGGAATGTTGATGAAACTCTTAGAACAATTGATGCATGGTTGTTCCATGAGAAGCATGGTGAAGTTTGTCCTGCTGGTTGGAGAGAAGGTCAAAGTGGCATGAAAGCTACAAAAGAAGGTGTTGCAGACTATCTAACATCTAACTCAGAAAATCTATAAATCATAGAGCATGGTTTCATGCCCTATTTTCGTATATCAAAAGTGAATTCAGACTTAGAGAATGAGAAGCTTGCTGCTTTGAATCTTATTTGATCCGAAAATATCGTGGTTAGGACATTTTTCTCTCTAATTGAGCTTTTTGGAAGACCCATAAATGTTCTGAAAAAACTGCCGTCTTTTATTAAATCTAGGTCAGGTAGCAAAAAAATCAAGATCTGTAGTAAAGAAAAAGCTCATCAGGAAATGCAATTTCTCAAAAATACGGAGCTAAGATTATTTATTACAAAGAAGATATATATCCAGAGTCTTTAAAGAAAATACATGATTTTCCACCTATTATTGCAATATTGGGGAATGAAGAATTACTTCTTTCAAAAAAAACAAAATATCAATTGTTGATTCTAGGAATGCTTCTACAAACAGCTCAAGATTCTCATATAAGATCGCAAGGAGTTTGGAGAGAATGTTTTGTACCGTCTGTGCTGGTCAGAGGAGTGGATTCTCAAAAGCATAGGTGGTTGTAGAAGCTAGTTTAAAATCAGGTGCACTGATTACAGAGAATTTTGCATTGGAGCAAGGGGGAGAAGTTTTTGCTGTGCCTGGATTCCCTATGGATCCTAGTTATTCTGAACTAATTCCTTGATAAAGCAAGGTGCGTATCTATTTGAGGAATCTGATGATGTTCTTAACGCCCTAAATGAAAGAAATATTGTACAAAAGGATTTGCTTGCGTATAAATGTAGTAACGACATTAGTAAAATTGGAGATACTAAGAAGTTTTCTGATAAAGATCTTGATAAAATCAAGTAATTGATTTTATCTAAACTTAGTGTAACGCCGACATCTTTGGATGATCTAATTGTCGTCTCAGGAATATCTAGGAAAAAAGCCTTGTTGTGCATAGTAGAGTTGGAATTAGAGGGTGTCGTGAATAAAGTAGGAAGTCATATATCTTTAGTAGTAAATTAAGCATGAATCTTGTAATAGTAGAATCGCCTTCAAAGGCAAAAACAATCAATAAGTACCTTGGGAAGGATTTTAAGGTTATATCCTCTTATGGTCATATTAGGGATTTACCTTCAAAGAATGGGTCTGTAGAGCCTGACAAGGATTTCAAGATGCACTACACAGTTAGTGATAAATCTACTAAACAAGTGAAGCAAATTATTCAAGACTGTAAAGGAATCAAAAAACTATATCTCGCGACTGACCCCGATAGAGAAGGGGAGGCTATTGCTTGGCACATAGTTGAGGTTTTGAAAGAGAAGAAGGCAATAAAGAAAGATGTGGAAGTAAAAAGAATTGTCTTCCATGAGATTACTAAAAAAGCCGTTACAGAAGCTATTGATAATCCCAGAGAAATAAGCATGAATCTGGTAAATGCTCAGCAAGCAAGAAGAGCATTAGATTATTTAGTGGGGTTCAATCTTTCTCCTGTGTTATGGCGTAAGTTACCTGGTAGTAGGTCTGCTGGTCGTGTTCAATCTGTTGCATTGCGTTTAATATCTGACAGAGAAGCTGAGATTGAGAGGTTTGTCGAGCAGGAATACTGGTCTGTGAAATGTAAGTTAGATGCAAAGAAGAACGAATTCTTAGCTAGCCTGATATCCACAAAAGGAAAAAAGCTAGGAAAGTTCGATCTACCGGATCAAGAGTCTGTGAAGCCTGTTGTGGAAGATTTAGAATCCTCTACATTCAAAGTTGCTTCTATTGAGAATAAACAACAGAAACGTAATCCCTATCCTCCGTTCATCACATCTACTTTGCAGCAAGATGCTTCCAACAGACTAGGGTTTGGCGCTAAGAAGACAATGATGGTTGCTCAAAAGCTATATGAAGGTATTAAGCTAGCAGGAGATACCGTTGGTTTGATTACATACATGAGAACAGATGGTGTTTATATGTCTCAAACCAGCATTGATGATATTAGAAATCATGTGTCTGAGCAGTATGGGCAAAAATATTTGCCAGAGAAGGCAAGGGTATATAAGAGCAAATCTAAAAATGCTCAGGAGGCTCATGAAGCTATTCGTCCAACAAACGTTTCTTTGACGCCAAGTAAGGTATCAAAATTCTTAGATGCAGACCAGTTAAAACTATATGAATTGATTTGGCGTAGAGCTGTGGCATGTCAGATGAGTTCTGCGGTTCTTGACCAAAGGCATGTTACAATTGAAAATCATAAGAAGAGCCTTGAGTTAAAAGCAGTCGGTACAGTAATACTGTTTGATGGTTTTTATAAAGTATATAAAACAAAACTATCGGATTCTGAGGATTCAAAAGAAGATAAGCAATCCTTATTGCCAGAGATGGAAGAGGGGCAATCTCTAGATCTTAGGAAAATACTCCCTGAACAGCATTTTACTGCACCTCCACCAAGATATAGTGAAGCTAGCCTAGTGAAGAAGCTTGAGGAGTTGGGTATTGGTAGACCATCCACTTATGCTTCTATTATATCTGTTCTTGCAGACCGAGATTACGTGAAAATTGAAAGCAGAAGATTCTTTCCAGAGGAAAGAGGGATAATTGTGACGGCATTTTTGATGAGTTTCTTTGAGAAATATGTTGAATATGACTTCACTGCATCCTTAGAAGAAAAGCTGGATAAAGTTTCGGACGGAAAGATGCAATGGAAATCATTGCTGGAGGAGTTCTGGGGGGGGTTCAGTAAGAATATAAAATCCGTGTATGAATATTCTATCGAAGATGTGATAAAGGCCATAGAACCACTGATTGAAAGGCACGTCTTCCCTCAAGCAGAAGACGGCAGCGACCCTAAAAAATGCCCAGAATGTGATGGTGGGACATTGCAGGTGCGTATAGGTAAGTTTGGACCATTCGTATCTTGCAACAAGTACCCTGACTGTAAATATTCTAGGCAGTTAGATTTATATGATGAACCTGGTGGTAGAGAGGATCATAAACCCACAGAAAGAGTGCTAGGAGAAGACCCCGCAAGTGGATTGGAGGTGTTTTTGAAGAAGGGACCTTATGGATTCTATATACAGCTAGCGAAATCTGATAGCGAGCATATGAAGAGATCTCCTTTGCCTCAATTTATTAACGATGAAGAGTTGGATCTAGAACTTGCGCTATCCTTACTTCTCTTACCAAGGGAGCTTGGTGTTCATCCCGAGTCAGGAGAGCTAATCAAAGCTGGTATTGGTAAATATGGGCCATATTTATTTCACCAAAAACAGTATATATCATTGAAGGAACCAAAGGAAATATTCTCTATAAGGTTAGATAGAGCAATAGAATTAATAGATAATAACCCAAACAAAGGGAAAGACTTGGGAGATCACAAAGAAGAGCCTATTCTTTTGATGAAAGGCAAGTATGGCCCGTATATAAAATACTCCAACAGAAATTATAAGATTCCAAAAGAAACTGATGCAGAGCAATTATCTCTAGAGAAAGCTGTAGAGCTGATCTCTGCAGCGGGCCCTACAAAAGGAAAGGGGAAATGGAAGAAAAAAAGCTAGTCTTTGTTCCCTTTATCGTCTTGATTGTTGAATTTGATAACTTTCTTAGCGTCATTGTTTAGAACCTTGTTGATATCGTTATCAGGGCTTAAAGTGATTGCAATGTGGGTGTCTTCTTCATTTATATATTTATCCCATTCCTCTGAAAATGTTTCTAAGACGATCAGGTGGTCTTTTAAGAATATCATAAGATTATTATCTTTTTCTAACAAAGAATGCATAAGGTCAGCTTCACCCGCAAATAACTTTGCTAGAGCAGGAGTAAAATCATCGGTCATGACTTTGTGCATTTGGTCAAAGAAGGAGTCAACCGTAGCTTCGTCATCATGATATTGTAGCCAGATTTTGAACTCATTTTCTTCATCCAAACAATAATATTGTTTAAAAAATTCTTTTAGTAAAAACACTCTGGTGCACATGTTGCCTGCTTGTTTCCTTTTCATTGCACTGCCCTATATTGCTCATTTTTATTCATAGTATATCACTAGAATTAATTTTTAGTTAAGCTGTAGCTATTTGAATGTATTCAAAGTTTTAAGAGGTGTGGGACTGGCTTGCTAAGAGTCTTTCTGTTTCCTCTAATGCAGAAGGAGTTCCGACATGGAACCATTGGCCTTCATATTCTTTTCCGTAGAAGCCTTGATATATAGTGTTTTTGAGATAATTTTGGTATATATCCATTAATTTTATTGGAGAAGTTTTTATTCCTTTGAATACATAAGGAGAAGATATATGTATTCCTGAAAATACATACTCAGGGTTTCCTCTTATAGACATTTCTTGATCGTTTGTGAGAGAAAAATCTCCGGATTGATCATAACCTATTGCTTTGTCTTTGTGTACGAGAAGCATTAATGATACCATTGAAGTACTCCATGCGTTATTGAGGAATGTGAATATATTCTCGCCAATAAATACAGAATCACTGTTGGCAACAAAAAAAGGTTTTGTAACGTCAAGATATTGTAGGGCGTTTACAACTCCTCCTCCTGTTTCTAATAGTTCCTCTTCTTCTATAACATGTATTTTTGGAGGGTTGGGTATCGCTCTGATATATTGATGGATATGATTTTGGAGCAATGCTTTTTTATAATGTGTATTGATTACTATAGATTTAACCCCATATTCTATTAGCTGATCTAGAACTCTTGATATCATGGATTTGCCGCCAACCTCTATCATTGGCTTTGGTACAGAGTCTGTTATCGGCTTCATTCTCTTTCCATATCCGGCCGCTAGTATAAATGCTTGAGTGACCATTTTAGATTCCTATATTTATCTCAACCTTTTTAAACCATTCTTGCAGTGGCTCAAATATAGGTTTTTTGAGGTGATTCGCGATATATTTCCATACTCGAGGTAAGAATACTAAGTATTTTGTATTATTGTCTCTTGAAGCTTTCCTTGTGAAGACACCTACTATTTTGAGGCTTCTTTGCATTCCAAGTATAGTAATATCATTCAAGAATTTCTGCTTATCTATTATGTTAGATTTTGAAAAATAATAGTGTAGCATTTCTGAATATAGGTCATCAGTAATATCTTTTCTTGCATCTTCTAATAGAGATATAAAATCATATGAATATGAACCTATTACGGCATCTTGAAAGTCCAAGAGGCCAACTTCTCTAAAGCCATGTCTGTTTGTTAGAAGCATTAAGTTGTCTACATGGTAGTCCCTTAATACCATACAGGAATCCTTATGCTGTATCCTTGGCAGTATATTTTCCCAGATCTTTATATATTCATTTCTGAGTTCTGTAGATAGAGGTGCATTATTTAAAGTAGGGAAGTACCAATCAACCATTATAAGTAACTCTTTCATCAGGGTCTTGTTGCAATATTGTGGGACTGCGCCTGATGGCTTCTCTTTATGGAGTTCTACCAGAACATCTATTGCTTTCTTGTAAAGTTCTTTTTCAGATTCTTGTCCTTGTCTACCTGATAATAATTTTGTATATGTATAATCTCCAAAATCCTCTAACAGAAGAAATCCCTTTTCTGTATCCTTTGCGATGATTCTTGGTACTGATAACCCTTTTTTGGACAATATATTGCTGACATTAATAAATGACCTTAAGGAACAAAGCTCCTTTGAAGAGTCCATGAGAATTACAGTATTTTCTCCATAGGATATTCTATAATATTCTCTGAAAGATGCATCAGTAGGCAGTTTTTCTAAAGTAAATTCAGAGCCTGTTATATTATTTGAAATGAATCTATTTTTTAGATCTGTGCTTTGCATTGAACTCTCTTGCTATTTGTTTTAGTAAACCACCTTCTTCGTCAATAAATCTACCTCTAATGCTTAGTGCCACAGAGCGAGTATTCGAATCCAAGTGATTGTTAAAGGATATAGTAATTTTATTTTTATGTATAATATTTTCTGCCAATTCCGGCCACTCTATGATAGTTATGCCACTGTATAAAAACTCCTCGAATCCAATCTCTAAAAGCTCATCTTGATGTTTAAGTCTGTACAGGTCTAGATGTGATACTATGTGCTTTTCATCCTCGTAACCATTTACTATATTGAATGTAGGGCTCTGTACGTTGCTAACAGTTGGAATAAGCGATCTGATTAGGAACTGTGCAAAGGTTGTTTTGCCGCTACCTAAATCTCCTTTTAGAAGCACAATATCAGTTTTTTTTAAATGCACAGAAAGTAATTCTGCAAGATGCTTTGTGTCTTTTAAATTTTTTAAATAGATTGAAATATCACTCATATTTTAACTTTACCTATTATGCATGTGAAAGAGAAAATGCTTTAGCATTTTGAGGTACAGAACATTCAAATATCCCTCCTTTTGGATTTTTACGTACGAAGTGAAGGGTGCCTCCATGTAACTCAATAAAGCTTTTTGCAAGCGCTAAACCTAGAGCTGCACTCTTGGACTTTACTTTTCTAACATCTGTTTTGTGGAATTTATCAAATAGATATTTCTGCTCTTCTTCACTAATGCTGATATTGTTGTCTTCTACAATGAACATTATATTGTTTTGCTCTTTCTCTATTATAAATAATACTTGTTGTTCTGGTTTTGATATTTCTACGGCGTTGCTTAGCAATTTTAGCAGAACTTGTTTTATTCTTGTATGGTCGCCAAACATTTCTCCCGCATCTCCACGATACGAGACTGAGAGTAGGACTTTGCGTTCCTTTGCTCTCTGTTCTAGAAGAGTGGTGATGGATTCTACGGTATCTCTAATATTGAACTTGCTAAACTCTAATTGCATATATCCTGCGTCTATGGATGCTAAATCCAGAATATCATTGATAAGGGTTAGCAGGTATTGTGAGGAGGTATTTATTCCACAGACATACTCTGATTGCACTTCATTTAATAGGCCGAAATATTGTTTGTCTAGAGATTGAGCAAACCCTATTATTGACGTTAGAGGCGATCTTAACTCATAAGAGACATTTGCGAGGAATTCAGTCTTCAGATGATCTACTTTTTGTAAAGCTTCATTCTTTTCGATCAGTGTTTTTTCTACAAGCATTGAATCTGTAACATCTTGATAGCTTATCAATGTTGCGCCATCTGGTAACGGAACAAAAAGTATGTCTAAAGTAACTCCATTTTCTTTTTGGATTCTGAAACTAGTATTTTTTCGACTATTTATTATATCAATAAATTTCACAATTACATTTTTACTCGAAGTAGTAATTTGTATTTTCTCCAAGATATTAGTGATATGCGGTTTTGATTTTAGATATTGTTTGTCTAGATTCCAGAGATCTGCAAATTTCTGATTACTAATCTGCAACCTTCCATTTTCGTTAAATACGCTCACTCCTTCATTCAAATGATCTATGGTTTCTTTTTGAACTGCACTGAGGATTTTGAAATCTTTCTCTAGGGTGAGTTTGTCTGTTATATCTTCATATGATATTAGTAGCCCTCCCAATGCATGAGGTATTACAATAACTCTTAGATACCTCCCATCGGGTAAATAGAAGAAATCATTATGAGTGGACATTAAGTCTCTAAACAACTTAATCTGCTCTGATTTGAACATCTGGAAATCTATTTGCTCTGGAAGCTGACGTCTGTCTCTGAGTTTTTCTAGAACTTCACCATAAGTAGGTTTAGAGAGTAACCATTTTTCATCTATATTCCACAGCTTCATGAAGGCTTGATTGAAGAATCTTAGTTTTGTGTTGTTGTCGTATATAGAGACGGCACTACTACTGCTCTCTAGTAAATTGGATTGTGCAGAGATATGTTTTTTTAGGTCTGATCGAAGATTATCTTTATTTGTAATGTCATGACCAGTACCTACGATTATTTCACAGCCTACTACAGGTGTTTCTGTAAGTTTGTACAGGCGTCTTTTTCCCCCAACAACAACATACTTCTCTTCTGATTTAGGTTTCTGAGATTTTCGTATCTGTATGGATAAAGATTTTTGATTTTTAGTTAATTCTTTGTTTTGTTGATAAACATCTTCTCGTGTCTCAGATATTATCTCATTATATTTGTTATTAAAATAAGAGATGTTCAGATCTTTGTCTCTTGCCCATACAGGAATGGGTAGTGTATTTAATATATTATTCTTATGTGCTAATTCTTTGCGCAGTACCTCATTTTCTTTTTGAATCAGGTGATTCGTTAATGTTTTTTCAGTGATATCTGAGAAAAACAAGAAAAAAGCCCTCATTGGCCTACCTTTACTATTATTGATGAGCATTTTATTGCAGTTTAGATATATTCTTGTGCCAGTGACTTCTCTTTTTAGCTCCAAAGAAATGGGTTTATTTGTATAGCTGGAATAGTCTTCTGCTGAGTGGTTGATGAGCTCTAGTAGTTTTTTTTGATCTGCTTCACAGAAAAAACTATAGAGTTTTTTAATGGAGAGGTTTCTGGATTTTATGTTCAGAAGCTTCCTTAGGCTTCTAGAGGTGTAATGTATGTTTTTTTTGGGGTCCCTGAAGAAAAAATGATTACTATCTATAGGTTTAAATTTCTTAGCAGAAATATTCTTCTTTTCTTTGATCCATGTAAATAAGAAGATTGATGCCACGAAAGAGATAAGAAGGAAATTAGCATTGTTAAAAATAGAATCTTCAATCACTAAAAATAATCTCTGTTTTGTTTAACTTTTATACTAAATATGATAACCTATAAAAAGGTGATTTCAAGAATAGTTGGTTTATATTTTAACCTAATTTTGATATTGTAATGAGATATGGAATGGAAAGACTCAGCAATAATACTTCATCGTAGCAAATACAGCGATAAGATTATGCTTTTAACTTGTTTTTCAAGTCAATATGGTCTTTCTAGAGGGTCCATTAGAAATGCTAAGAAAAATCAATCAACTACTGATGTAGGTAACATTGTATCTCTATCGTGGAGAGGAAGATTAGAGGAGCATCTAGGTAGATTCAGTATTGAATCTCATGAATCTGTATACCCATTCATATATCATGACATTGCAAAGATGTCAGCGATGTCAAATCTATGTGAAATATTTAGATATGGTCTGGCACCCAAGGAGCCAAATAAGGTGTTATACAGATATCTAGAGGATTTTCTATATGCGATGAAATATAATGAATCTAATTGGCTTCAGAGGATGTTGTTTTTAGAAATGGAATTCCTTTCGCATTCTGGGTTTGGCTTGGACTTATCAAAGTGCGGAGTAACTGGTAGCGCTTCAGAGCTTGCTTATATTTCTCCGAAAACTGGTAGGGCTATATCTCAAGAAATTGGTAATCCATATAAGGAAAAGCTATTCAAAATTACAGGTTCTTTGCAAAAAATAGAATGCGAGGCAGATATACTAGATGTTTTGGAATCTCTGAAGGTTACTCAGTATTTTTTAGAAAAGCATTTTCAGATTCCAGAGAGTAGGAAAAAATTTGTTGATGTCGCTAGAATATTGCAAAAAAAGAATAACGATCTAGAATAAAACTAAAGGTGAGGTTCTTGTGATTATATCATGTAAAAAATGTTCAACAAAATATCAGATGTCCATTGCTTCTGTCACAAGCACTGGACGCAAGGTGAGGTGTACGAAATGCTTTCATATATGGACTCAATATCCAAGTAAAGATAAGCAAAAAAAGAAGGAAGCTACAGTAAAAAAGGTGAGTTTATCAAGAAGTTTGCCAGTGGTGATAGAATATGTTGTTCCCGGTTGGTTAAAACTACTTCCTGCAATTTTTGCTGTTTTGATTTTAGTCACTTCAGTTTTTTTCTTTCACGAAGATATAGAAAATAAATACCAACCTTTACGCTCTGTATATACAAAGGTAGGGATTCTAAATTCAGGTAATATAGAAATACAGAAAACTGAGTTATTGCGAAAAGATAATAACAGTATTGATATAAATGGATTTGTTGTAAATAATTCCGAAGAAAGGAGGAGGGTGCCAAACATTGTTGTCAGGGTTGTTGATCAGACTAATAAAAAAATCCTATCTTTTGTTATCAAGGCACCAAAATCAGACTTGTCTAATGGAGGTAAATATGCTTTTTTTAAGAATATCAAGAATATTCCCAGTTCTGCAAAACTTATTACCTTAGAAATAGAAGATAAAATGGACAAGCTGTATGGTTAGTATCTTTATACTATCCATAGACGATAAAATTTTTACGGTACAATGCAAATTCTATATTTCCTCTAAGGATGTTTGGGCTTTTTTGTAATCTGCTGGAATCCCTATGTCTATAAAGAAACTATCTGTGTGGATAGCGTTTATACTCAATGAAGAGATTTCTTTCTGTAAAAAATCTTTTTCGAACGAAAAGCTATCTGGTAAGTGATGATTTTCAAATATTCTACTAGAGATTAAATATATTCCTGTATTTATAAAGCAATCTTTCTCTGATTTTTTTTCTTTAAAAGAAACTATCTTATGATCTTTAATCTCTAGCGTTCCATATCTTTCGCTGACAGGTAGTTTTTTTACAACAATCGAAATTGAGCATTCTGAGGATTTATGTTTTTCTACTATATGCAAGAGGTCGCAATTCACAAAGCTATCCCCGTTCATCACCACTATATTGTCTGTATTCTTTAAGTATGATAAAGAGTTTTTTATTGCTCCTCCTGTTCCAAGAGGAGAGATTTCTTCGGAATACTTTAGACTCATTCCTTTGTAATCATTGCCAAAATAATCTTTTATATGGTCTGCTAGGTAATGTACAGAAACTACTACTTCTTCTATGTTAGATTTGTATAACGAGAATAATATATATTCCAAGAAGGGCTTCCCGTTTACAGGAGCCATTACTTTAGGTGTATTATTTATAACTGTTCTGAGCCTGGTTCCAAAACCTCCTGCTAGTATTAGAGCTTTCACTGTGCTAATGTTTTATACTTTCTTTGTAAGCTAGTTAAGCGTTCATTTTTTAGGTGGTGGAAGTCTCTTCTTATAGAGGAGCTGAGTGAGTATTTTGGACTATCACGGAATATTATTTGTGATCCATTTTTCTCAAACTCAAAGGGTACCCATAAGAAGTCCGATAGAGCTTCTTTGACCTTTTGATGATGCTCCGGTTTTGCAAAGAATATCACAAATCCTCCCCCTCCCGCTCCAAGCAACTTTCCTCCTAAGGCTCCTGCATTTCTTGCGCGTGCATATATGGAGTCAACGGTTTTATTGGAAATATGAGAAGAAATACTTTGTTTGAGACTCCAAGTTTTGTGTAATAATTCTCCAAAATAACATATGTCTTCTGTTGATGATAGTAGTTCAATAGACTCATCTACTAAATCGGACATTTTTTTCAGTACTGCTTCTTTCTCTGGTAAGATATCAATTTTTTTTGCTGCCACCACGGTAGATTTTCTTGAGATTCCTGTGAAAAATAGCATCATATGGCTTTCTAACTCTTTTGATCTTTCTTTTTTTAAGTTTAAAGGGGTAACTGCAAAGGTTCCGTCTGTGTTGATTTCTATTTTATTTAACCCACCATAGGAAGCTGCAATTTGATCCTGAACACCTATACTGTCTTTTAGCATTTCTCTTTCTAGATGCACTGCTTCACAAGCAAGATTCTTCTTTGTAGAGGGAGTGTTAGTTAGTGAATATAAAGAGTTTAGTAAACCAACTGAAAATGTAGAGCTGGAGCCAATGCCGGATTTCGAAGGTATATCTTCTTGATGTGAAATTTCTATTCCAGAGTCTATTTTTAAAAAATCAAGGGCAGATCTTATGATCCCATGTGAGGTTTCGGATTTTTCATTTAACGTTTCTACAATATCATTCCAAGTGAATCTATATTTATATCTAAAAAAGGGAGGGAGGAATCTTGCGTAGACATAGCTGTAATGTCTTATTGTGGTAGAGAGTACTTTTCCTCCATGTTTTTCATACCAAGTATGGTAATCTGTTCCTCCTCCAAAAAAAGACACCCTATAAGGTGTTCGACTAATTATCATTCGTTACCAAATATAATTCTTTCAATAGCAGCGCAGTAAATATGACCCAACGCTATGTGAGCTTCTTGTATCTTCGGAGTTTTGTTAGATGGGATGTTCAATTGGTGGTCAGATATCTTCCCTATATCTCTTCCGTCTTGTCCTAAAAAAGCAATGGTAGTTAATCCCAATTCTTTTGCTTTTAAAATTCCATTTAGAACATTGATACTGCGGCCTGATGTTGAGATTCCTATCAAAATATCTCCTTTATTTCCAACTGCTTCTACTTGTCTGGAGAATAATTTGTCATATCCATAGTCATTTGCAATAGCTGTAATAGCGGATGTGTCTGTCGTTAATGATATTGCAGCAAGAGCAGGGCGGTCTTTGTATAATTTGCTAACTAATTCTGCTGCTAGATGTTGAGAGTCTGCTGCGGATCCGCCATTACCACAAAAGATTATCTTGTTCCCATTTTGCAATGCTTTAGCAGAGAGTAATGCAAGATTTTGTACTGATTCTATTAGTTTAGTGTCTTGCAGGATCTTTTTAAAAGTATAGCATGTATCTTGAATTTCAGATTTAATAAAACCCTCTATGGGAGAGAGATTGCAAATTGTATTAGTGCTCACAAAATAACTATATTTTTTTCATCAGGGTATAGCTGTGTGTATAAATTAGCAATACTAAGGTATGTATATATATGCTTTTTAGAAATATTCTTTGGAATATGTGACATAATTCATAGCTGAAGTTTTAATGAAGGTTAGCTCCTCGCTCGTGAGTTTGCGGAAAAAGTTTGCTGGCCTGCCTGCCCATATTTCTCCTGATTTTACTATTTTTCCTTCAGTTACCAAGGACCCTGCCGCCACCCAGCCTCCAGATTCCACAACAGCTCTATCCATTATTGTTGAGTCCATTCCTATAAGAGCGTGATCTTCGATAGTGCATGCATGTAATAATACCTTATGCCCAACAGTTACATAGGAGCCTATTGTTGTAGGAAACCCCCCATTTGTTACGTGGATGATACTGCCATCCTGTATATTCGTATGAGAACCTACTGTAATCTTTTCTGCATCTCCACGTAATACAGTATTGAACCATATACTTGAATATTCCCCTATTTCTACTTTTCCTATAACGGATGCTGTGGGGGCTATGAAGCAGTTGTTGCCAATTTGTGGAATTATTCCTTTAAAGGGAAATACGTTACTCATCAGAATCTTCCTTGGCTTTTTTCTGTGAATCTTGCGCCATATCTATTAGATCCATTTTATTGGATGAAATAACAGTTAATCGCTCTAGGTTATTTGGTAGCTCTTTACTCTTTGAGATAAGGACCCCCAGTTTTTGTAAATTTCGCGCCTTTGGCAGAAAATTTGTATTAAAGGACCCTGCCAGTCTATCGAAGTGGTTTGTGGTGCTGTGAAGGCTATTTCCTAATTTTCTTGTATGCTCGTACAGATGAGATACAGAGCTGAGTAATTTTCTGACCTCCTCTATGATAAGGTGTTGGTTTTTAGATTGTGTATGTGATGCTATTTGGAACTTTGCATAAACTAATAGGTTGATTAGTCCAGAAGGGCCTACAGGAAAGATATTATCCTCCCAGGCTTTTGTGATAAAGCTCTTATCTATTTGTGAAATTTTTTCCAAAGCGGATTCACTAGGAAGAAACATAATGTTGGAGATATGGTTTACTTTTTTGTGACTCATGTGCTCCTTGAGGAAGTCTTGGTAGTTTTTCTTTTTGAGGTCTTTGATGTGTTGAAGCATAGTTCCCTTCAGACTTGTTAGACTTTCTTTTGAGGGATCTTTTTCAGATTCTGCAATTTCGGCGAAGTATTTAGAAGACTTGCTATCTATAATCATCACATTATCTCCAGGCAAGAATACTACTGCATCTGGCCTCAACGTAGATTTTTCTGTTGAGTTTGTTGTAAAAGAATATTGCATAATGAAGTCTACCTCGCTTTGTAAGCCAGAACTTTTTAAAATGTTTTCCAATGTGATTTCTGCTAGATTTCCTGCACCAGAAGGTGAAAGTAGTGCGCGTTTTACATGGTCAACTGAATCTTTCGAAGATTTTATTTCATTATTTAGTATGCCGATATTACTGACTATTTTTTCAAACTGATCCTGCAATTTCGATGTTTTGTTGCCGAGTTTTTCTTCTGATTCTTTGGTTTCTGCTTTGTGTTTTTCTATTAGCTCTGTAGAAAGCTTATTTGCTGTTTCAAAGATAGCTGCTTTTGCTTGTGCTATTGCTTCGCCTCGCGATTTTTCCCAATCACTAACTCTGACTTCAAACTCCTTCATTTCTTGAGTTTTGAGCTCTAAAGACTGTTTTGTTTGGTAAAGGAATTCTTGAGTTTCAGAGTGTAGTGTTTTTTGATCCACTAGCTCTTTCTCCAATTTGTCGATGGAATCTCTTAGTAAAGAAACAGAATTTTCGTGTTTTGCATTTTTGATGGTTACAGATTCTAGTTTATGTTGTGTAGAATATTTTTCTTGTGTAGATTGGTTTAATTCTGCTTCTAATAGGCTACGTATGTCCTTTAGAGAATCGCATTCTAATGATAAATTCTTTATCTCAGAATTTTTTTTGCTAATACTCCAAGAAAGGAATAGTAGAATGAAAACGGAAAGAATGCTAATCGATGCTAATAAAATCATATTTTGGTTTTATTTCTGATGCTACTTCGTATAGTATTACTTTAAATACCTACATGTGTAAAGTGTAACTGATTATGTCTATATCTACAATTATTTTAGCAGCTGGTGAAGGTAAGAGGATGAAATCCAAGCTTCCCAAGGTGATGCACGAGGTGGCTTCTAGATCCATGATAGGTCATATATTTGATATGATCAAAAATATAGGAAGTGAAGAGGTGGTAACCGTAATAGGGCCAAATATGGATAGGTTGCGTGAGAGTGTTCTGTCAGAATATACACCTTCTAAGTCCGTTGTGCAGGAGGATAGGCTTGGCACTGCGGATGCAGTGAAGGTTGGTATGAGGGAGTTAAAATATAATAACCACATTTTGGTTCTATATGGAGATACTCCTTTTATTACATCTAAAACAATAGAGAGGATGAAGACACTATTGAATGCGGATTCAATAAATGCACTTGTGGTTTTGGGGTTTGAGGTTAGTGGACCTAGTGAGTACGGGCGCCTTGTTGTAAATAAAGACAATTCTTTGGAGGAGATTATAGAATTTTTGGATTGTGATTTGGATCAAAAAGAGATTAGTTTATGTAATTCTGGTGTGATGCTGATAAATAAAAAACACGCATCTCAATTATTATCATCCGTAAAAAACAATAACTCTAAAAAGGAATATTACTTAACTGACTTAGTAAGCTTAGCGAGAGATGCAAAATTGAAGTGCCAACATGTGGCTGTGAGCGAAGAAGAGGCTCTGGCTGTGAATAGCAGAGAGGAATTATCTAAAGCTGAAAAAGTAATGCAAAATAAATTGCGCACAAAGTTTATAAGAGAGGGGGTTACTCTAGTTGATAGAGATACAGTTTATTTTGCAGAGGATACGGAGATAGATAGAGATGTTGTGATTTATCCAAATGTATTTTTCGGTCGCAATGTGAAGGTTCATTCTGGAGCTGTGATAAAATCTTTCTGTCATATAGAGGGGTCTGAAATAGGCAAGAATTCAACCATTGGGCCTTTTGCAAATTTAAGACCTGGAACCATGCTAGGAGACAAAGTGAAAATAGGTAATTTTGTTGAGGTGAAAAATTCCAAAGTGGGTGAGGGTTCTAAATCAAGCCACCTTTCCTATCTAGGTGACAGCGAGTTAGGAAGTAATGTGAATATAGGCGCTGGTACAATCACATGTAACTATGATGGGTTTGGTAAACATAAAACAAAAATAGGAGACAACTCGTTTGTGGGATCCAATGCTTCAATAATTGCACCTGTTGAAATTGGTAAAGGAGCGATTATTGGTGCGGGTAGTGTTGTGACAGAGGATGTTGAAGATAGCAGCCTTGCGGTGGGCAGGTCAAAGCAAAAGAATTACTCAGGAGAAGCAAAAAGAATCAATAAACGAAATGCTGAAAAGTTAGGCAGAAATTCTAAAAAACCTCTTTAATAAAATATGGACAATAAAAAGTTAGTAGTCATAGATGGATATAGCTTTCTATTCAGAGCATATCATTCTATGCCAGCGCTTACGCGACCATCTGACGGCACTCCTGTTGGTGCCATATACGGATTCATCTCTATGGTGATGAAGGTGCTTTCTGATATGAAACCTTCTCACATCGTTATGGTGTTTGATGCAGGAAAAAAAACGTTCAGGCATGAGCTATATGATGAATATAAAGCTAATAGGCCACCTCCTCCTGAAGATTTGGTTCCCCAGTTTTCTTTAGTCAGAGAAGCAGCTAGGGCTTTGAATCTAGATATATTAGAGAAAGACGGGTTTGAGGCTGATGATATAATTGCTACATTATCGAAAATGGTAAAATATCATGAGGAAGAAGTTTTGATAATTTCCTCTGATAAGGATCTCATGCAGCTTGTGAATAGCCATGTTAAGATGTATGATGCTATGAAATCAAGGGTAATAGGTGAGAAAGAAGTAGAGGAAAAATATGGCGTGAAGCCAGGAAAGATTAGAGACTTATTGGCTCTTGTGGGAGATTCTTCGGATAATGTACCAGGTGTTCCTGGGATAGGGCCAAAAACTGCTGCAGAATTACTCAATAGATTTGATGATATAGATGGTGTTTATGAGCATATAGAGGAAATTACTCAGAAGAAAAGAAAGGAGTCTTTGAAGGAAAGCAGGGATTTAGTAAAGCTTTCTAGGGAACTAGTATCTCTTAAGAGCGATATGAAGTTGGGTGTAGAGTTTTCTGATTTAGAATCTAAGGAGATAGACTCAAAAAGTCTATTGGATTTTTTGCATGCACAAAATTTTAGAACATTAATATCTCGTGCTAAAAATATTTTTGGAGTTGAAGATACTAAGGAAGTGAGTGGAAAAAAAGATGATTTCAATATATCTAACATTAAAGTAATAAAAAAAGATCTATCCGAGGTAGTAAAAAAGGCAGAATATTATGGTGAAATATCAATTTACCTTCAACCGAATTTGAAATATAGAGAATATATAAAAAGTATTCGCGATGTTCACAGTGTGTCTATCACTATAGAAGAGCGTTATTATTACTATATACCAATATCAGAAGATAAAACCCAGGGGTCTCTATTAGAAGAGCAATCTATAGGCTTCTTAACACTTAAAGAATTATTCCTGGAGTTAAGTAACGTCTTATCTGATGTCTCTATAAAAAAGATACTGTGGAACTACAAGATGTTTAGGCATTTGATAGATGAGATTGGGAGTTCTGCTAGTTCTTGTGAGGACATAATGCTTATGGCTTATGATTTGGGGTCTGGTAGATCTAACACTAATTTTATTGAGATGACAGACTTCTTTTTGGAAGAGTATGATGGGGTGCAAGTCTCTGGTTTAGTTAAATCTCGTAATAATCTTGAATCTTTAGATGAAAGAAAAATAAAACAATATGTTACAAAAAAATCTTATTTTATAAGAAAAATATATAAGGAGTTGTTAGTTAAATCTCTAGAAGGTGGAAGCCAATCTTATTACAGAAGAATAGACTTACCTCTTTCGGAGGTTGTATTTGAAATGGAAAGATCTGGGATCAAGGTTAGAAAAGAGGCGCTAATAGATCTAGAGAAACAAATAGACAAAGAGCTTGCTACTCTATCTTCTGATATCTACAATCTGTCTGGCGCAGAATTTAATATTGCATCTTCTCAACAAGTTGCAGATGTTCTGTTCAATCAAATGGAGATAGTTCCTCGTAAAAAATCAAAGAAATCGGGTGGTTACAGTACTAACTTAGATACTCTAGAGCAACTACAAGCAGATGGTCACACCATTGCGGATTTACTTATAGAATGGAGAAAGCTTACAAAGATGAAATCCACATACACTTCAACCTTGGTATCCCATGTAGAGTCTAGTCATTCAAAAGATAGAATACATTCTACATTTTCCTTGGCTCTAACATCTACAGGAAGATTTAGCTCGTTAGATCCTAATCTACAAAACATACCTGTGAGAGGTAGATTCGCAGATGAAATACGTTCTGCATTTGTTTCAAAAGAGGGCCATAAGATTCTTGCTCTAGATTATTCGCAGATTGAGTTAAGGATTCTTGCGGAGATTGCTAATGTTAAGTCTCTGAAAAAAGCATTCAAAGAAGGTATAGATATTCATGCTATGACAGCGATTGAAATATTTGGTGTTGGTCTGGAGGATGTAACAAAAGATTTGAGATCGAAAGCAAAGGCGATAAACTTTGGAATTATATATGGAATTAGTGCGCATGGATTATCCAAAAATATAAAAATTTCAAGGGATGAAGCAAAAAGGTATATAGAAAAATATTTCGAAAGGTACCCTGAGATTCTTGTGTTTATGAAAAGATCTAAAGAGTCTGCTAGGGAGCATGGGTATGTGAAGACTATAATGAACCGTAAATGCTATGTTAAAAATATAAATTCGAAAGATCACTTATTGCGCTCTTTTGCTGAAAGGGCTGCAATTAATTTTCCTATACAAGGTAGTAGCTCGGATATTATGAGAAGGGCTATGGTCCTGGTTTCCAAAACTCTTACTAAAAATAAATTGAACTGCAATTTGATCCTACAGATACATGATGAATTGTTATTTGAGGTAATGGACCAAGATGTAGAGTCAGCATCGCATTTATTAAAAGAACAAATGGAAAATACAATGGATATTTCTGTGCCATTATTGGTAAATGTGAGTGTTGGAGACACATGGAAAAAGCTATAATTTAAAAAAACAGTAGCATGGGTTGAAGAGTAGATATATATTGTCGTGTAACTTATAAAAAAAAAGATGTCTTTGAAGTTAGGTTCTGTTAAAATTTCTGGTAAAGAAGTTTATCCAATTATTGAGGGTGGGAAAGGTGTTGGCGTAAGTTCTGGCGCTTCATCAGGTGCTTTTGCTGCTGCTGGAGCTGTTGGAACATTTTCTGGGGCAAATGCGGAAAGTTACAATGCAGATGGCTCAAGAAAAGACATAGTCTACAAAGGAAAAACCAGAAAAGAGCGCCATGAAGAGCTTATAAAGATGGGTGTAGAAGGAGGTATTGCTCAGGCAAAAATCGCCCACGAGATGTCCGGAGGAAAAGGCTCTATACATATAAATATATTATGGGAAATGGGTGGAGCTCAAAGGATTCTAGAGGGTATTTTAGAAGGAGCTAAAGGATTAGTGAATGGCGTAACCTGTGGTGCAGGGATGCCTTATAAATTAGCTGAAATATCAGAGAAACATCAAGTTTACTATTACCCAATTGTTTCTTCCATGAGAGCTTTTCGTGCATTATGGAAAAGATCGTACAGTAAGTCTTATCAGTTACTTGGTGGTGTTGTATATGAAGACCCGTGGAAGGCAGGTGGACATAATGGCCTTTCTAACAACGAAGATCCAACTGTATTCCAAGATCCATATCATCGAGTAGCAGAGCTAAGAAAATTCATGAACGAAGTGAATTTACAAGAGGTTCCTATTATTATGGCCGGTGGGGTATGGCATCTAAAAGAATGGGAACATTGGTTGGATAATAAGGAGATTGGAAAAATAGCATTCCAGTTTGGAACAAGGCCTATTATTACACAAGAAAGCCCTGTGCTAGATGAATGGAAACAAAGGCTCCTTACTTTGAAAGAAGGGGATGTTTTCCTTAATAGATTCAGCCCTACGGGTTTTTATTCTTCAGCTGTACGTAACAATTTTATTGTTGAGCTGGATGAAAGAAATAAAAGACAAATTCCTTACTCTACTTATTCTGATTCTGAGTCAGGAAGAACAACAGAGATGCCGTTCGGTAAAAGGGGGAGACTGATTTATGTTGCATCTCAAGATGCACAAAAAGCATCAGCATGGAAAGATCAAGGTTTTACTGAAGCTATGAAAACCCCGGATTCTACAGTGATCTTTGCTACGCCTGAAAAATCTAGAGAGATAGTTAAAGATCAAGTCGATTGTATGGGTTGTTTGAGTGCGTGTAGATTCAGTAATTGGCGTGATAAAGGTGATTTTACGACTGGTTATAAAGCGGATCCTCGAAGCTTTTGTATACAAAAAACACTAAACCATATTGTGAGAGAAGGGGATGTTGATAACCAGTTGATGTTCTCTGGGCATAATGCTTACCGTTTTGCAACGGATGATTTTTATAAAAATGGATTTGTTCCCACAGTAAAGCAGCTAGTAGATAGAATTCTTACAGGTTACTAAATTGTCTTTTGTAGTACAAGAGTTCACACTAAGCGATGAAGTCGATACAAACTACAAAGAATTAGTAGAGGCCTCAAGGAGAGAGCTTTTTGAGGCTGATCCTCGTTCTTTAGTGTTGTCAGACGAAACCGAGGAAGATCTTTCGTTAGTAAAAAAAGTTTCAGAGAAAATACAATTGTCTTTCAGGAACATAGTAATCATAGGAACTAGTGCATCTCAATCTATACCTAGAACATTATTTGGTTTGGGTAACTCTAAGCTAAATGTTGTATTCTTGTCTTCGCAGGATTGTGTGGAAAAATCCCTGAATGATCTAGATAAAATAAATACATGCGTTTTATTAATTAGTAAATCTGGTAAAACAATCGAGACTATTGATCTTACTAATCGCATGATAGATTGGATGCAAGGAGACAAACATACTGATGGTATTGCTTCTAGGTTTTTCTTTATAACGGAGTTGAAAGAAAGCCCTTTATTGAAAATTGCACAAAATCTGAATTCAACCATAGTTAGACATTCTTCTATGGAGGGGCGGTTTGCTTTATTTACATCTATTGGATTTTTATCCGCTTCTCTTGCGGGATTTGACGTAGACAAAATCATATCTAATGTTCATAATGTTTTCCCTAATATAATAGAATCGGATTCTTGGGTAATGAAAGGGGTGTCTTATCATTTATCTATGAGCCAGAAATGCTATAATAATGTGCTTATAGATTACGGAGACACCTTTGAAGGAATGAATCTTTGGTATATTCATCTTGTTTCAGAGAGCTTGTCTGAGAATTATAAGAGTATGAAGCGTATTTCGGTAAAGCATCGCGATAGCCAATTAGAACGACATTTAGATGATTCAAGTAACAATTTTTTTACAGTATTTTTTTTAGATGATAATCAGAGCAAAAAATTAGGAGTCAACCTCTCTGAAATATCAGAAAGGCAGAGAATGCTTGATCTTGAGGGTTTAAAAAATAAAGATAAAAGTATTAGGATCATTTCTACAAAAAATGCGAACGAAGGGTTTATTGCAGAGTTTTTTATGGGTATGATGCTAGAAGTTATAATCTTTGCTTATATAAAAAATATTGATCCGTTTAGTCAGACTTCTGCGGAGGAAACGAAGAAAGAATCTATTTTTTGAGGCTTTATATGAATGACTATCAGAAGAATTTTAAGGGAATCACATGGTTTATAACCAGTTTGCTGGTTAGTAGTTCTGGCGATGTGATGATGAAATATCTAGGGTCTAGTTTTCATCCATACCAGGTGGTGTTCCTGAGGTTTTTATTTGCTACAATATCTATGCTACCTTGGCTGTATCTAAATAAAGCGTCCTTCTCTACATCTAGGTTGCCTCTGCATTTTATACGTGGCGCATTATTATTTGGAGGCATCTCGTTTTGGTGTATGGGATTAAATGTTGTAAAAATTTCTTTGGCAACTACAATTAACTTCACTATTCCGATTTTTGTTGCAATTCTTGCTGTGGCATTCTTAAAAGAAAAGTTCAGTATGTTGAGGGTGGTTGCAACCTTATTGGGCTTTGTTGGTATAGTTGTGGGAACCAACCCTACTTCGATGGGGTTTGAAATAATGTCTTTGGTATTGGTGCTTAGCGCGTTTATGTTTGCACTGCTTGATGTGATAAATAAGAAGTTTGTCAGTGACGAATCAACTATTAGTATGTTGTTTTACTCTAATATATTCACAACATTATTAAGTTTAATGCCTGCGCTATACGTATGGAAGCCCGTTTCTATTCATCACCTTCTTGTTTTTCTGGCCTTAGGAATAGTTGCAAATCTAATCTTATACTGCTTGTTAAAGTCGTTTGCGCTTATTGATGCTTCTGCGGTGGCACCATATAGATACACAGAATTGTTGTTCTCTGCTGCGATGGGATATATTTTCTTCAATGAGATTATGGATTCCAGTATTATATCGGGTGCTGCAATAATAATTATTGCAACTTTATTCGTTCTGTATGAAAGTTTACTAAAGAGAAAGGTTCGTACGTAGTTTAAAAATGTCAGATCAAAAATATACAAATTTTGGATTTCGGAAGATTCTTTATTCTGAGAAACAGTCTCTTGTAGATTCTGTTTTTTCAGGGGTTGCAGATAAATATGACCTCATGAATGACCTAATGAGTTTGGGAATACATAGAGTTTGGAAAAGAGAATTCCTAAAGAAAATTCCAGATTTTTCAGGTAAGTTATTAGATGTAGCTGCAGGCAGCGGAGATATATCTTTGGGATACTATAAGAGTGCTCGTGATAGGGGGATATTTCCTCAAATAGTCGCCTCTGATGTGAATCCTGATATGCTCAAACATGCAAAGTCAAAGTCTATAGATAAGAGCATTGTAACGGGCATAGATTTTACGGCAGCGGATGCTACGGCTTTGCCGTTTGAGGATGAATCATTTGATTATGTAACAATAGCTTTTGGCATTAGAAATGTTCCTGAAATAAAGCGCGCTTTGGGAGAGTTTAAAAGAGTTCTAAAAAAGGGTGGTAAATTTCTATGTTTAGAATTTTCACCTCTTGAAAAAGGAATCGTATCTAATTTATATGAATTGTATTCTTTTAATATAATACCTAAAATAGGTAAATTTATTACGAACAATGAAGAGGCGTACCAGTATTTGGTAGAGAGTATAAAAAAGTTCCCTAAGAAGGATCAATTCAGGAGGATGATTGAAGATTCTGGGTTTGAGTCTGCCAGTTACAAATCCATGACTTCTGGTGTTGTTTGTATTCATTGGGGTTATAAGTTATGAAATCTGCAATACACCTTTTGCGTATTATGTGTATCACAGGTACTTTATTGAGGCATAATTCGTTATTTGTACTTTTGGATTTGAAGCTATGCCCAAGGGTTCTTAAGTGGCCTGCTAATGTATTCTCTATTGTTCCTAGTAAATACTCTAAAGGAGAGAGGATAAGATCTGTTCTTGAAAATCTAGGGCCTTTTTTTATAAAATTTGGCCAAACAATAGCAACTCGAGGAGATTTGATAGGGCAAGAAATAGCCAAGGATCTATCAGGGCTACAAGATAGTATGGAACCTGTTCTGAAAAAAGAGGATGCAGTGGGATTATTGGAAAGAGAATTTGGGCAGGATATAAATTCTTTATTTAAAAAAATCTCTGATTCTCCTGTTGCAGCTGCATCTGTTGCTGAGGTGTTTAAAGCAGAAATGTTGAGTGGAGAAAAAGTTGCGGTAAAATTTCTGAAGCCCGGAATAAAAGAGGAGTTCAAGAAAGATATAGATCTATTTCTATGGGGTGCAAAAATCTTAGATAAAAGGTTTAAAAGATTCAAAAGATTGAGATTGGTAGAGGTGGTCCGTTCATTTGAATCCAGTATGGAATCAGAAATGGACCTGACTTTAGAGGCAGCTGCAGCTTCGGAGTTGCATGATAACCATACAGATGATCTCGGTGTTCAGATTCCTAAGGTTTTTTGGAACACAACATCTCATTCTATCATCACAATAGAGTGGATTGAGGGGGTTCCTATTAATAATGTAGAGAAGCTCAAAAAGAAAAAAATCAATATGGGAAAGGTAATAAAGAATCTAACGTATTTATTTTTGAACGAAGCTTACCGTGACGGATTCTTTCATGCGGATCTACACCCAGGAAACGTATTGGTAAAGGATAATGGAGACATAGCTCTGATTGATTTCGGAATAATGGGTAGGTTAGATAAAAAGACAAAACTATATCTTTCTGCAATTTTAAAAGGCTTTCTTACCAGGGATTATGATTATGTTGCAAAGGTTCATTTGAGAGCTGGATATGTAGATAGTATATACAGTGAAGGGGAATTTTCTCAAGCATGCAGAGCCATAGGGGAGCCTATTGTTGGGGTAGCTTCTGGTAGAATCTCTATAGGAAGGCTTTTATCCAGCTTGTTCAAGGTAACAAGAGATTTTAATATGCCTGTTCAGCCGCAGCTTATTCTAGTTCAAAAGACAACAGTTGTATTGGAGGGGCTTGTATCTCAATTGGACAAAAATGCTAATGTTTGGGAAGTCGCAGAGCCTTGGGTGGAAAAATGGTCTCAGAAAAATACTGGCTTTGATGCTACAGTGATGGATTCGTTTGAAGAGATTGTGGATTTTGTAAAAAGTGATTTAATGCAATTTATAAAGAATCAGAATAAAGAGAAACAAGAAATTAAAGATAAGAAAAGTAACTATAGTGGCTTTATGAAAATAGCGTTTGGTACAGCTTTGTTATATGGTGCTATTTTTCTGATTCAGCAGATATTATGAGAATTGTTACCTGGAATATCAATTCTATAAGAATTAGGTTGGACATAATTAAAGAATTTGTTAGGCAACATAATCCTGATATTTTATGCCTGCAAGAAACAAAGGTAACAGATGACTCTTTTCCGCATAAGGAAATGCAACAGATGGGGTTTGCATACAGGGTTGTTCGAGGCGAGAAATCATATAATGGTGTTGCTGTACTTTCAAAAGTTGCAATTACTGAAGTAGACAGGCTGCTGTTTGTGAACGAACAATCTCGCCATATTTCTGTGATGACTGGGTCTGGAGTAGAAATACATAATTTCTATGTACCTGCAGGAGGAGACACTCCTTGTCCTGATACTAACTCAAAATTTAAGCATAAGCTAGACTATGTGGATCATGCAGCAGAATGGTTTAGAAGATATAGGTCAAAGGAAGATAAGATAATCTTGCTGGGTGATCTTAATATTGCCCCTGGAAAGAGTGATGTTTGGTCTCACCGTCAGTTGTTGGATGTAGTGAGTCATACATATATGGAAGCTTTCCATTTTAAAAAGCTTATGAACTCTCTTGAGTTCTCTGACATAGTGAGGGAGCAGAGTAGAAGAGAAGAGAAGATATTTAGTTGGTGGAGCTACAGAAATAAAGATTGGAAGAAATGCAATAAAGGTCGTAGGTTAGATCATATACTTGCTTCTCCTGGTATAAAGAATCACTGTAAAAAGTGTAAAATTTATACGGAGTTTAGGGACTATAAGAGGCCATCTGACCATGTTCCAGTGTTGCTAGAAATGTCTCCTTGAATGTGTTTTTCCTTTTGAGGAGGATATCTTTTTTGCGGGGTTAGATTTCTGAAATCTATCTGAGAAGGTTACTCCACTTTTTTTGATTTCTTTTACCATCTTCTCTAGGTTACTCAGTTCTTCTTTTTTATATTCTCTGTTATTGCCTTTACCTAACATTTCTTTCTTTTCCTTATATAATTCTTGCAAGGTGATGGTGGTGAATTCTTGCTTTATTCTTTCTTCCTCTCTATCGGATGTTTCTTTTTGTGTGACAGCAAAACTTTTGGAGTTTTTTTTGAAGCTCTTTATCAGGTTCTTACTAAGAATTTTCATTATTTCTGATCTATCAGCAGATTTACCTAGTTTCCTTATAAGGTTTATTATCGTAATGATTTCATTGTATATTTGTTCTTTTTGATCCATAGATATTGAATCAAAATCAATGAATTCCTCTTCTCTGCCAGAGAAAAACTCTATGATATCCTCAAATAAAGCTAAGATGTCTTCTTCTAGATGCTTTGAGTCGTATTTCTTACAGAGAGTAGAAATAATATCATCTATTGTTTGAGATGTTTTTTTATTACCCGTATCTTTATTTGTCATCGTTCTTACCAGTCAATCCATGCAATTCTATAGAGAAAAAATTAAATTTACGTTAACTGCAACGCTCTTAGCGCGTTATCTTTCTTAAGATATTTCTAGCTATAACAGTGGGAAAAGTGCTTCCAGTTACATATTTCATGGGTGAGAAATCATCATTCCCAATCCATACACCGATCACATGCTGGTCAGTGTACCCAACAAACCAAGCATCTCTGTAATCTTGTGATGTTCCGGTTTTTCCGCTGACTTTGAAGCTAGATAACGCTCTTCTTGCGCTTCCATCAACCACCGCTCTTCTTAATAGCATTTTCATATGCTCGATTGTATCTTCGGATACAACTCGTTTTCTACTATTCATTTTTGGATTATAAAGAACCTGTTCATTTAGGTTGTTTCTTATAGACTCTATAGATTTTGGGGCAACTGCAAGTCCATTATTGGCAATAATCGCATAAGCTGTGGTCATCTCTATAAGGTTCGCAGAAGAGCTACCTAGAGAAGAAGACAGGTTGTGGTATATCTTAGATTTTATACCTAATTCCCTAGCTGTTCTTACCACGTTATTTATTCCAATTTTTTGCATTAGTTGTACTGGTATAGTGTTTAAAGATTTTCGGAAAGCTTCTTCTAGGCTGACTTTTCCTAAAAATGTTCTGTTGAAATTTCGTGGAGACCATTCGCCATATTGCAGTTCTTTATCTTCAACTACATCCGTAGGTAAAAATCCTTTTTCGATAGCAGCTGTATATACAATGGTTTTAAAAATAGAACCTGTGGGGCGATATGCATTAATTGCTCTGTTGAAACTGCTTTTATAGAAATCTACTCCTCCAACCATACTTAAGATATCGCCTTGGTGATCCATGATAATTATAGCTCCTTCGGATCCGTTTCTGCTTCTTTGTAACACCCTTGATTGCCTCTTCAACTCCTGTGTCGCGATATTTTGTATATGTGTATCAAATGTTGTCCTGACAGTAAGGTTGCTTGATTCTTTTGGATTTATATATCGGAACGTTTGTTCGTATATATGATTTGTGAAGAAATCTTTCTTTACTGACCCTAGAAGCTTAGTGTTGAGAATTACTGATTTGTTTTTTGCATTGTCAAGTTGTATTTTATTTATGAAACCAGCATCGTGCATGTTGATTAGTATTTGGTAGGCTCTGTTTCCGCTTAGATCTCTATTGTTTTTTGGTGAAAACCGTGAGGGGGATTTGAGCAATCCTGCTAATATAGCGCACTCATATAGGTTTAAATCTTGTATGTTTTTTGCAAAATAATATTTTGCAGCTGCGGATACTCCAAATATTCCAGATCCTAAGTATACCTTATTTAAATAGATCTCCATGATTTCTTGTTTGCTATATCTGTTTTCAATCTCGAATGCCAGCAAAGCTTCTTTTAGTTTTCTTTTTAATGTTCTTTCTGAGCTCAAGAAAGAGATCTTTGCTAATTGCTGAGAAATAGTACTTCCTCCTTGCACGGTCCTCCCTGCTTGTAAATTTGTAACAGCAGCTCTCAAGATTCCCATTGTATCTATTCCAAAATGTTGAAAAAATTTTCTGTCCTCTGTAGCGACTACAGCATTTATTAGGTTTCGAGGTATTTCATAGTAATGCATGTAATTGCTATGCATATCACCATAGATGGATAAAATTTCACCTTTATTGTCTAATAGTACTATTTTCTGTCTTTTCTGGGGTTGAGATAATGATTCAATATTAGGAAGGTTATTAAATAAATAGAGTACGTATCCTAAGAATATCGTAAGAAAGAGAACTACAGAAAAAATTATATATTTTATAAATAGAATTTTCTTGGTGCGGCTTTTGGTTAGCGCTGTAACTAAAAATCTTTTTACTTTCTCTATAAAAGACTTTATCTTGTTCATATCTAAAACATTTCTAAAGTATATTTAGATCATAGATTAAACATATAATTTAAGTAAAGACAATACAGGAAGTATTAAAATTGTAATGCGTAGTGGAAATCTTATTTTTCTAGGTTCATACCTCAAAAACTATAAGTTTAAATTATCATTAGTGTTTTTAGCGCTATTGATCTCTGCTGGATCTGTGTTAAGTATCGGAGTAGCAGTTAGATATTTTGTAAATGAGGGGGTCAGTGGGGCTGATATCAATAAGATGGCCGCTTCTCTTGCGGTCATACTATTGGTTTTAGCTACTGCTAGTGCCACTAGGTCGTATTTTATTACCGAAATATGTGAAAAAGTTTCAGTAGATGTAAATCGAGATGTCTATAAGAAGCTTTTGTATGCTTCTGTTTCGTATTTTGAATATAATAATGTTGCGGATATTGTATCAAGATTGACTAATGACACGCAGTTTATTCAAAATGTTATTACATCTGTATTCTCGTTTTTCTTAAGAAATATAATTATGCTAGTAGGTGGAGTGACTCTTTTGCTTATTACGAATGCCACTCTTACTTTTTATGTGGTCGCTGCTATTCCAGCTGTTATATTACCAATTATACTTTTGTCTAAAAAACTAAAGGTGGCCTCTAAAGATTCTCAATATAAACTATCTCGAATTGCATCTCATATCGAGGAAACTCTTGCTGGCATAAAAACTGTTCAGCTGAACAACGCAGAGGATTTTGAGAACAAACAAATGAATATAACGTCCTCTGAGTATCTAAGGTCTGTGATGCATAGAAGCTTTAAGAGATCTACATTGATTGCTCTTGTGATGGGCGTATCATCTATATCTACACTTTCAGTTCTTTGGGTTGGAATGGGATATGTTTTAGATGGAATTATGACATCTGGAGATCTTGTTTCTTTTATATTTTACTCAATAGTTGTTGCCTCCTCAATGGGGGGTATGTCAGAGGTTATAAGTGACATTAACAAAGCATCTGGAGCCGCAGAAAGGATTACGGAGCTGTATTCTGTAGAAAAAAGTAATAAATATGTTTCCAGAAGTGAGTTAATAAATGAGAATTCTCAGATTGAATTTGAGAATGTTTCTTTTGTTTATCCAACAAGGCCAGAGAAGGAGGTTCTTAGTAATGTTTCTTTCCTAGTACAAGAGGGTCATAGAGTTGTTCTGTCAGGTAGATCAGGTTCTGGGAAAACAACAATTGTCGATTTGTTATTGGGATTCTATAAGCCAAGGTCGGGTAAGATTTTAATAGGAGGAATAAGTATTCGGGATATTGGTGTCTCAGAAATTAGAAGATTGATAGGTGTTGTTTCTCAGGAGACTTTGATTTTTTCTAATACAGTGTTATTTAATATCTCTTACGGTCATCCTGGGTCTACAAAAGAAGAGGTGGTGGAAGCAGCAAAAATCGCAAATATTCACGATTTTATTATGACATTGCCACGCCAATACGAGACTCATTTAGGAGAGAAAGGAGTCCAGCTTTCCGGCGGGCAGAGGCAGAGAATATCTATAGCTAGAGCTATACTGAAAGACCCTAAGATTCTTGTACTAGATGAGGCTACTAGCAACCTGGATGAGGATAATACCAAAATAGTATATAAATCCTTGGATTCATTGATGAAAAATAGGACTGTTTTAATAATATCTCATAGGTCTAATTTTCTTAATTCGTGCGATAAAATTCTTTCTCTTAGTGGTGGAGATATCAAAGAGCTAGAAAAAATCTAATTTTTGCAACAATAATTCTATAGTTTGTAATGTTTTGCAGCATAGAGTACTTAAGATTGTTCTCAAGGATATTTTTGTGGTATATTTTTACTGTAAGAGTTTCTACTTAAGGTTCAATTGGGGCATATGGGGTTATTTTCGAAAGGAAAAGATTCTGATAATAATGGGGCAAACCAGAATTGGTATGCAGATAGATATCAATCTATAGCCGTTCAGAGAAATATGCTGTTTTTTCTATCTATTACTGCGTTGGTTGCAACGGTGATTTCTGTGATATTTATTTCAAAGGTGACATTGAGCAAGACGATTGAGCCTCTAGTGGTTCAGGTTGAGGACAATACAGGGTTTACAACGCTTGTAAACCCTAGGTTAGACGAAAGGTGGACTACAGATAAATCAATAAACACTTATTTCCTTGTGAATTATCTGAGAGCAAGGGAGACTTACAATATTTCCTCATACGCTCACAACTATAACATTGTTACTAGACTAATGTCTTCTTCTGGTGTTTATAGTCAGTTTAAGAGTTCTTTAAATAATCCTTCTACCAATCCAATTTCTATCTATGGAGCTAATAATAGTACGAATTTAAAAATCAGATCTGTTCAATTTTTGAAGATATCTCCTACGGATAACAAGGCGCAGATAAGATTTTCTATCGTAGAGCAGGGTGGCACTAGAAAAGTTCAAAATAAAATAGTTGCATTGGATTGGAGCTATGTAGAGCTGAATCTAAGTTTTGAGGACAGAACAGTAAATCCTTTAGGTTTTCAAGTTAAAGCCTATTCAATTTCAGATGATGTGGGTTAGTAGTATGTATAAGAAAATAGCATGTGTCATTTTGCTTTGTATGAATCTGAGCAGTGCATTTGCTGATGTTCCTATTGCAACAGATAGTAGGATCAAAACATATGTATATAACCAGAATGATGTGTATTTAGTGCTAATCAATACTGGTTTCCAATCAAGTATTGAGTTTGAAAAAGGTGAGCGTATTAAGACATTATCACTTGGTGACAGCTATTCCTGGAACATGACTCCTATAGGTAATAGGTTGTTTATCAAACCTATGGAGAATAATGTTAGAACAAATATGACTATAATCACTAATTTGCGCACATATCAGTTTGACATAGCTTCAAAATCTGAAGAGCAAAATAATTCTGATATGGCGTATGTAATTAGATTTTTTTATCCTCCGCAAGAAAGGTATAACTAATGAAGGGTGATGAGAACAAGGACGGCTTTGAAGAGGCAGAAGATGAATTGGATCAGGAAGGCAACCCTTCTGCAGGGGCGGGATCTGATTTTGCTGATGAATCAGATGTGGGCCAAGACTTTGACGATGCTGAGGATCTGAAGGAAGAGTATACTACAGAGGACCAAGGGGATTCTTCTCAATTGTCTCGATTTAAGTCTTCTGTCAGTAAGGATCCAAAGCAAAGCATCATGATACTGCTTGCATTAGTTGGTACCATAGGTGGGTTGATGTATTATTTTCTTTATAGTGGATCTTCTAAGTTGCCAAATTTTTCGCAGGATACAATTTTATCAAAAAGAAAAAAAGAAAGAAGCTCTGATGTTCAGGCCCCTGTAATCTCAGGCTCTACATCTTTTGCGCCGTCATATGATGTTGCAATAGACCCTGTGAAAGCTAAGGAAAAAATGGATAAAATGATTGCTGAAAAAGCAAAAAAAATGATTGCTGAAAAAGAAAAGAAAAATAAGGCTATAGCAGTGAAGCGTTATCCTGTTCCACCAAAAATTGTATCTGCTCCAACAAAGCAAGTGCAGCAGAAAGTTTTACCTAAGCCAGATTTTTCTAAAGCACTTACTGGTAGTCCAGAAAAACCGAATATCAAGACAGAGTCTGTCGAAAAAAGAAAAGAGCGAGCATCTTCTAGGTTGAAATCCTCAATGTTGATAGGCGGATCCGGAGGAAAAGACAAGTCTTCTGCACAAAATTCTTCAAGAGATGCAGATTTTGATTATATTGCAGAAGCTAGTTCAGCTCCTTTGTCAAAATTAACAAAAGTTGGCCAAATGTCTTCTATAATAACGCAGGGAAAGATTATTGAAACTGTGTTAGAAACACCTGTGAACACAAATTACCCTGGTCCAATTAGAGCTTTGGTTAGTAAAGATGTATATTCAGAAAAAGGAAGAAATGTTTTGATAGCTAAGGGTTCTAGGGTTATTGGGGAGATCGCTGGGGGATATCAAGCTGGCCAGACAAGGTTGCTTATAAAATGGAATCGTATAATACTTCCTTCTGGATATGATATTAAAGTCGAAGATGCACCGGGAGTCAGCAACCTAGGTGGCGTAGGGATTGAAGGTATAGTTAATAGGCAATTGTGGAATTCTTTGGGTAATATAGCATTACTAAGTGCGATTAATATTGGTTTGGCCGAAATTATGGAGAAAGAGTTTAAACTTGGTTCCAATACTACTACAAGCACGGTGGCTGCTGATGGAACTCAAACAACTAATTCTACATCTAGTCCAACTCAGCAAGCTGCTAAGCAAGCTCTGCAGGATACATCTAGTTCAATTAAACAATGGGTAACAGATAACTTCACAAGTAAGCCATATATTGAAGTTGACCAGGGTACTATTGTGAAAATTTTTGTTAATTCTGACATACAATTTCCTAAGAATATTTCTACCGGAGTTGATATATTAAAGTGATGACAGTAAATTATGCTGCTTTAGAAACATTTCTATTACCATTTCATGCTATTTTTGCAGAGGAAGGTGTTTCTGAAATTTCTGTGAACAAACCAGGAGAAGTTTGGATAGAGAATCGTGGTGAGATGAGGATGGAGACGGTGCCTGAATTGGACTTTGAGCATCTCAAGAATCTTGGTAAGTTGGTTGCTCAATCTACGGAACAAATGGTAAGCGAAGAATACCCCTTGCTTTCTGCTACACTTCCGAATGGTTATCGAATACAGGTGGTTTTCCCTCCAGCAGCTGGGATAGGTGGCGTTGCTCTTTCTATAAGAAAGGGTACTCAAGTAAAGCTTACTTTAGAGGATTATGATAAGTCTGGTGCCTTTTCTCAAACTTCAACAGGGGAAGTTGTAAATCCCGCAGACAAGATTTTATTGGAATATCTAAAGAAGAAGAAAATAAAAGAGTTTCTATCAACCGCTGTGAAGGCAAAGAAAAATATTATTATTAGTGGAGGTAC
This sequence comes from Rickettsiales bacterium, assembly GCA_047404135.1. Classification (GTDB taxonomy): domain Bacteria; phylum Pseudomonadota; class Alphaproteobacteria; order Rickettsiales; family JABSSG01; genus JAHZKS01. The sequence continues at coordinate 13,880 of JBDOIT010000006.1, read as the reverse complement.
ATCAACTGGTAAAACGACATTCACCAACGCTGCTTTGCTTGAAATACCTAAAGATGAAAGGCTTATCACATGCGAAGATGCACGAGAGGTACACCTTCCTGACCATCCTAATAAAGTTCATCTATTAGCATCCAAAGGTGGCCAAGGACGAGCAAATGTAACCACTCAAGATTTAATAGAGGCATGTTTGAGGTTAAGGCCGAGTAGAATTATTGTGGGTGAGATTAGAGGTAAAGAGGCTTTTAGTTTTTTGAGGGCGATTAACACAGGTCACCCTGGTTCTATTTCAACCGTTCATGCGGATAGTCCAATAATGGCTATAGAGCAATTAAAGATGATGGTCATGCAAGCGGGTTTAGGGATGCCTCCTGAAGAAGTGAGGAGTTATATAACATCGGTTGTAGACGTAGTAGTTCAGTTGAAAAGAGCAGAAAAGGGGATACGTTATGTATCAGAGATATATTTTAAAAGTGATCCAAATAGGAAAGGAATAAAGAAATAAAGATGAATGACATAAAGAATTTAGTTTTTAAGATGTTTGTAGTTTTACTGGGCTCATTGGTTGCTTTGTATTTTGCTGGTGCTTTATTTATGGTTCTTGCTTATGGAACTGATCTATTAGAGGCAGCTAAATTTGACTCTGCTTACATTCAGCGCAATGTCTCTCTAGTAATATTTTTTGTGAAACAACTTGCCTACTATACCCAGTGGATGATAGACAATAAAACTATAGTAGATTTTTCATCCCATGGATTTTTTATTTCGAAGCTTTACGGATCTACTGTTTTATCTTTTGGTATTGCTATATTTATTTTAGCTAAGAACTACCATAATCTAGAGGATTGGAGTCCTTTTGAGGAGGGAGAGAAGATCCATGGTGATGCAAAATGGGCAAGTAAAAGAGATCTAGAGCGTGCTAATCTTCGTTCTAAAAGCGGAGTGTTGTTAGGTCAAGATAAGAATGGATATTTTGTATCAAGCGGTTACCAGCATTCCTTGCTCTTTGCACCTACAGGTTCTGGTAAGGGTGTGGGGTTTGTGATTCCTAATATGCTTTTTTGGGAAGAATCTTGTGTTGTGCATGATATTAAACTTGAGAACTATGAGCTTACAAGTGGGTGGCGTGAAAAAATGGGGCAAAAATGTTATGTGTGGGCTCCTGCAGATCCAGATGGTCATACACATTGTTATAACCCGCTAGATTGGATTAGTAACAAGCCTGGCCAGATGGTGGACGATGTTCAGAAAATAGGGAATTTGATTTTACCTCAGAGGGAGTTCTGGACGAATGAGGCACGCAGTCTATTCGTGGCGGTAGTACTCTATTTAATTGCCGTTCCTGAGAAACCCACTTCTTTTGGTGAAACTGTGCGTACAATGAGAAGCGATGATGTTGCCTATAATCTAGCTGTTGCATTGGATACTATAGGAGAGTATTTGCATCCTGTTGCTTATATGAACATTGCTGCATTCCTACAAAAAGCAGATAAAGAAAGGTCTGGTGTTATTTCTACATTGAATTCAGCTTTAGAATTATGGGCAAACCCTCTAATTGATACGGCAACTGCTACGAGCGATTTTGATTTCCAAACATTAAAAAAGAAAAAAATAACAGTATATGTTGGTCTAACTCCAGATAATATCAAGCGTTTAGAAAATTTAATGCAGATATTTTATCAACAAGCAACTGACTTCATGACAAGGAAAATTCCTAATAAAGCAGAGGAGCCTTATGGAGTTCTATTTTTAATGGATGAATTTCCAACTCTTGGTAAGATGGATGCGTTTAAGGCTGGTATAGCATATTTCCGTGGATATAATGTGAGGCTATTTTTGATTATTCAGGATACTCAGCAGCTTAAAGGTATATATGAAGAGGCTGGTATGAACTCCTTTTTGTCAAACTCTACATACCGTATTACATTCTCTGCAAACAATGTGGAAACAGCAAATTTGATTTCTCAATTATGTGGTAATAAGACCGTTGAATCTATTTCTCATAGTAAGCCAAAATTCTTAGACTTTAATCCAGGCAGCCGCTCTATGAATGTGTCGCAAGCTCAAAGAGCTTTGCTATTGCCTCAGGAAGTTATGCAGCTTCCGAAGGATGATCAGATACTATTGATAGAGTCTTTCCCGCCTATAAAGTCTAAAAAGATAAAATATTACGAGGATTCCTTCTTTAAGGATCGGTTACTTCCACCTTCGCAGGTTCCTACTCAGGAACCTTATGAGATCGATAGTTTTGTAGATCAAGATGATGATGCAAAAGAAGATACGAAGACTGAGGAAATTTAAGATTCTTCTTTTTGGTTATCCGCCTCTTTGTCTTTCAGATTTACCATTACTTGGTCTGTTGTGACGTTAGATCCTTCTTCTATATGGATTTCATCAACTATTCCTTCTTTAGTAGATGAGATAACATTCTCCATCTTCATAGCTTCAATGGTCAGAAGTTTTTCTCCTGCTTTTACTAGCTGATCTTTTTCTATGTGTATAGTAGAAATCTTACCCGCCAAAGGAGCTTTGATTGTTTTATGGTCTTCAACAAATTCTTTGATCGGCATGAATTGCTCCAGTTCTGCAACTCTAGGAGATAATATGCGGATCTCTGCTTGACGTGCTGCATATGTTAATTTATATCCATTTAATATATTCTCGATTCTAATAGCAGTAGATGTTCCATTAATTGTACCTCTGAAAATCTTATTTCCTATTACCCAGTCACTACGCACATTAATTCTGTCGCTCTCATTTCTTATGTTGTAACCACCTGCTACAGGTTTTATGATCACTGGGTAGAAGGATTTATCTATTTTAACAATCCATCTAGTTCCTACTTTCTTATCTTGATCTTCTTCGCTCCCACTGATGCTCGCTGATCTTAGTGATTCAGCCATATGCATATGTATTGCAGCTGCCATAAATATTTGGGTTACTTCTGAATTTATTTGCTCACCTAAGAACCCTTCGGGATATTCTTCTGCAATGAAGTTTGTTGATACAGCGCCATCAATAAACTTTTGGTGTTGCATAATAGATTGTAAGAAACTAATGTTATGAGCAATACCTAAGATGGAATATTCATCTAAAGCTTTCGTCATGATTTCTATAGATTCTTTTCTAGTTGGTGCGTATGTACAAAGTTTTGCAATCATTTGGTCATAGAACATACTTACTTCACCACCTTCTGCTATACCGCTATCAACCCTAATCTGAGAATTTTTTGGAGGTTCCTCATATGTAGTTATTCTACCGCTCGAAGGCAGGAAGCCACGCGCTGGATCTTCTGCGCAAATTCTAGATTCTATTGCCCAACCTTTTGCCTTGATGTCTGATTGCTTTATATTGAGTTTCTGTCCTGCTGCAACCCTGACCATATGCTCAACAAGGTCTGTGTTGTATACTAATTCTGTAACGCAATGCTCTACCTGCAATCTAGTGTTCATTTCCATAAAATAGAAATTTTGCTGTTGATCTACAATAAATTCAACAGTACCAGCAGAGTAATAACCCATTGCCTCTACGAGCTTTAAAGATTGTGCGCACATTTCTTTTCTGGTTTTTTCAGATATAAATGGGCTAGGAGCTTCCTCTATTATTTTTTGATGATGTCTTTGTATAGAACACTCTCTTTCTCCAAATGTTACGGCATTACCATGCTTGTCGGCTAACACTTGAATTTCTATATGACAAGGTCTTGTGATGTATTTTTCAATGAATACTCGGTCATCACTAAAGCTGTTCCTTGCTTCATTAGAGGCAGAAATAAAAGCATCTTTCATTGCTGCAGCATTATGTACAACTCTCATTCCTCTACCGCCACCACCGGCAGCAGCTTTTACCATCACAGGGAACCCGATTTCTTTTGCTATTTCTACTGCTTTATTTTCATCGGAGATAATGCCCATATAACCAGGAACAGTACTTACCTCGGACTGTTCAGCTATTTTTTTAGCAGCTATTTTGTCTCCCATGCTTTTAATAGCATCTTTACTAGGTCCAATTAGTGAGACTCCTTCCTTCTCTAAAGCTTCGGCAAAAAGGGGGTTTTCAGATAAGAACCCATACCCCGGATGCACTGCTTGAGCACCACTTTTTCTTATTGCTGAGATGATATGGTCAATACAGAGATAACTATCTGTTGCGGGTGAATTACCGATGAATATCGCTTCGTCAGCCATATTAACATGGACAGCATTTGTATCTGATTCAGAATATACCGCTACAGATTTTATACGTAGTCTTCTTAATGTTTTGATTATTCTTACCGCGATTTCACCACGGTTTGCCACTAAAACTTTATCAAATAATTTTTCTTCCATAACGCTCAATTTATAAAGGAATGTTTCCGTGTTTTTTCCAAGGTTTATCAACTTTTTTATTCTTCAAGAAGTTTAATGAAGCACATAGCTTCCATCTTGTGTTCTGAGGTTTAATGATATCATCAATATATCCTTGGCTTGCAGCAAAGAACGGAGAAGAGATCTTCGTTCTATATTCTTGTGTTTTCACTTTAACTTCTTCTGCAGACAGACCCTTTCTCTTATATAAAATCTCTGCAGCACCATCTGCACCCATTACAGCGATCTCAGAGTTTAACCACGCGTAATTCACATCACCCATTAAATGTTTGGAGTTCATTACTATATATGCGCCACCGTATGCTTTACGTGTGATCACTGTAATTTTTGGGACGGTTGCTTCTGCATATGCATATAAAAGTTTAGCCCCATGCTTAATAATTCCACTATGCTCCTGAGAAACGCCGGGCAAAAATCCAGGTACATCTACAAAGGTAATGATAGGTATATTAAAAGAATCACAGAACCTAATGAATCTAGCACCTTTTTGTGAGGCGTTAATATCTAAGCACCCTGCTAAATGCATAGGTTGGTTTGCAACTATTCCAACTGTACTTCCATCCATTGTTGCAAATCCTACAATAAGATTTTGCGCAAAGTTTGGTTGGATTTCAAAAAACTCACCTTCATCTACGATGGTATGGATTAACTCCTTCATATCATATGGTTTTGAAGAATCTTGAGGAACCAATGTTTTTAAAGATATGTCAACACGGTCAGGAGAGTCATTTGTTGGTCTGGTTGGAACCTTATCCGCGTTGGATAGAGGTAAGAAGTTAAATAATTTTCTGATTGAGATTAACGCCTGGATATCATTTTCAAAACTTCCATGCGCCACTCCACTGATACTAGTATGAGCTTTTGAGCCACCCAACTCTTCTTGTGTGATAGTTTCATGTGTTACTGTTTTTACGACATCTGGCCCCGTAACAAACATATAAGATGAGTCTTCTACCATGAATATAAAGTCTGTTATAGCAGGGGAGTATACAGCTCCACCCGCACATGGTCCCATAATAATAGATAATTGCGGTATAACACCCGATGCATCTACATTTCGTTGAAATATTTCTCCATACCCCCTAAGAGAATCAACTCCTTCTTGGATTCTAGCTCCACCAGAATCATTTATTCCAATTACTGGAGCTCGGGATCGGATTGCCATATCCATGATGTTGCATATCTTTTTTGCGTGTGCTTTACCAAGAGAACCACCCATAACGGTGAAATCTTGGCTGAATACAAAAACTAATCGTCCATTAATTGTACCATGACCAGTAACTACACCATCCCCAGGGACTTTGCTTTTATCCATGTCGAAATTTGTGCAGCTATGCTCTACAAGCATTCCATGTTCTTCAAAAGAGTCTGTGTCTAGAAGTACTTCAATTCGTTCTCTGGCAGTTAGTTTACCTTTTGCATGTTGTGCCGAAATTCTTTTGCTACCGCCACCAAGCTGGGCGGTGCTTTTCTTTTTAGTCAAAATAGACTCAAGGTCTGATACCATAGAATAACAATGTTTCGTTTAGGTTGGACAAACTTAGTCGAATAAGGCCTAAAAGTCAAATTTCTAAAGTCACTCGGGTCAACAAAGTTAGCTTTTTCTTAGCTTACAAAGATTTTATCAAAAGTTATCACTCATCATGGTAATTGGTACAAATATCTAAGTAATCTCCAAGGACCCCACAAATATTAATATTGTCACTGTACATCCTGAACTCGAATTCTTCATGTAGTGTAAGATGAGAGCATGGAGAAGAGTCAAGAGTAGCTGAGAATTTGCATGTATATTGAGCTTCGGGTGACGATAAGGGACTCTAGTGTTTTTAGGGTATCTGTTTTTCAGGGTTATATTGGTGCTTTAAACTAGTGTTATGATTTTAAGATTAGGTCTATTTTTTCTAGAGCAGATTTATTTGTTTCTGATCTGGAGGGGCTCTTTAGTAATATTTTTTTGAATATTTTTTTTTCATAATAATCTTCTGGAGCTGTAACCATGCCTGGGTTTATCGTGTATACTTTGCAGTTCAAAAAAAATTTAGAGTTTAAGGATTTTTCTGAATTTTGTAGTGAAAGCTTACTAAGCATGTATGGTAAAAAGCTTTTATAAGTATGCTTAAGATTGGAGTCTCCTATATTGATGATAGTCTTTTTGTTGGAATTTAATTCCGATAATGCCTGCGTTAATATTATTGGGGCAAAACAATTGATATTCATATGTTTTTGTAGTGATAAGGCGCTCATTTTTTTTTGATCTCTTTCAAAGATTCCGGCATTATTGATAAGTAAAGAGGGTGACCCTAAGCCTAGCTCTGTTTGTTCTAATATCCCAGGAATGATATCTAAGTCATTTAAATCTTGCTGTATTGCAATTGCCTTTGTGATTTTAGATAGCTCTTTCAGGGTCTGAGACGCTGCTTCGGATGAGCGATTGTAGTGTATTGCTACCTCCCATCCATTAGTAGCTAAATGGAGAGCTATTGCCTTTCCTAGTCTTTTTGCGGAACCTGTTATCAATGCAATTTTTTTCATAACTTTTTTACAATAGAAAAATTTGTATGCTATGTTTATTAAGATATTGATTTTATTTAAACATGCACGATTTTTCTTTCTTACAAAATACAGTTATAATTCTGCTAGCTGCTGTAGTAGTAGTTGCGATTTTTAGACGGTTTCATTTAAGTCCTGTACTTGGTTATTTTGTTGCTGGTGCTGCTATAGGTGAGTACGGGTGGTTTAGTTTTGTAAAATCTGCAGATACAGAGGTTTTTGGAGAGCTAGGAATAGTTTTCTTGCTTTTTGCTATTGGATTGGAGTTGACCTTTGAAAGGCTGAAATCGATGAGAGTTCAGGTGTTTGGGTTTGGAGGATTGCAGTTTTTATTGACATTTCTGGCTATCTTTGGATGTTTATATTTTGTAGGTATATCAATCAAAACTGCTTTAGTTATTAGTGGTGGTTTTGCACTTTCCTCTACAGCTATTGTTCTGCAAGTTGTTTCCGAAGAAAGAAAGCAATCAACTCAGGTTGGTAGACTATCTTTGGCCGTTCTATTGATGCAAGACTTGGCAGTTGTTCCATTGTTGGTTCTTGTACCTTTGCTAGCAAGCGGAGGGGAGCAAAGTATAGTTCCATTGCTTACTAGCGTGATGTTTAAAGCTATCTTTGTCTTGATATCTATCTTTATACTTGGAAGGCTGTTATTAAGACCTATATTTAGAGTGATTAATTATACTTCCTCAAAGAATAATGAATTATTTATAGCGACTACTTTGCTGATAGTTCTTGCATCTGCTTGGGCGACTGAAGTTATGGGGCTTTCTTTGGCGCTTGGTGCTTTCATGGCTGGTTTGCTTATTGCCGAAACAGAATTCCATCTTCAAGCAGAGGAGAGCATTAATCCATTTAAAGGCTTATTCCTTGGGTTGTTTTTTATGACAGTTGGTATGTCCTTTAATTTTACGTTAGTTCTGCAAGAATGGCATACGATAATAATTATTTCTTTCTTGCTGATCTTTGCTAAAGCTTTGATAGTTATTGCTCTAGGGGCGCTGTTTAGATTTAATTGGGGTACTGCAATACATGCTGGTTTGTTGCTATCTCAAGGTGGAGAATTTGCATTTATTTTATTTAAGCTTGCATCTCGTCAAGGAATAATTCCTTCCCATACTAGTGAGATCCTGATGGTTGTGGTTACTGTTACAATGGCTTTAACTCCGTTGTTATCTATAGTAGGTAATTTAATTGCTGAGCATTTGGACAAGAAAGAGAAAATGAATTACCAGGATGTAAACAAGGATGTTTCTGACCTTTATAATCACGTGGTCGTTGTTGGCTTTGGGAAGGTTGGCAAGATGGTTGCGAGGCTTCTTGAGGCAGAGAAGGTAAACTATATAGCAATTGATATTAACCCTAACCATGTGATACATGAAAGAAAAGATGGATTTCCTGTATATTTGGGGGATGGCAGTAATGTTGATATCTTGGATTCTGTTGGGTTGAAGCGTTCCAAATCTGTGATTATTACAATCAATAATGAAGTTACATTAAAAAGATGTTCCAAGGTAATTAGAGACCATATGCCGGATATACCTGTGATTGTTAGAGCAAAAGACTTGGGGTATGAAAGGGAGCTATACAAAGTGGGTGTAACAACAATTGTGCCAGAAACATATGAAACTGGTTTGCAAATGGGTGGAGCAGTGTTAAAATCTATTGGCATAGGTGAGAACGAAGTAAGTCGCATAAAGAATCAGTTTAGGCTTGGTAATTATGTTATGGCACAAGAAGAAGATCATGAAGAGTCTGTTAAAATTCTATAGCATTATATTTTTATCTTTTGTCTTTTCTGTGAATGCTGCGGAGAAGGTGCCTCAGGATTTTACCTATATGAAGGCTAGTGAGGTTAATGTTAGAGCTGGGCCAAATAAGAGGTATCCAATAAAATGGATTTTGAAGAACAAGGGGGAACCCGGCAAAATATTGTCTCGCTTTGAGCATTGGACAAAGATTAGAGATGTAGATGGAGATGAGGGTTGGGTTCATAATTCCATGCTCAGTAAAAAAGTTCACGGAATATTGGTAAGCGATAAAGGTGCATTGCTCCACTATGGCCCTTCTGGTGAGTCTAAGCCTATGGCAAGGCTAAAAACGGGGACAAGGTTTGGAGTAAAAAAATGCCTGAAGAACAAATGGTGCTTGATATCTATAGATGGCTTAAATGGGTGGGTTTCTCGTTCTGAGATATGGGGCTTGCCTACTTCCAAATAAATCCCGTATAATTAGGTATGCAAAATATCGTTGAGTTTTGCTAATGTTTGCTTCATTACCATATTCTTGATTACTAGCCTTGAGACAGTTACTAGAGATGCTGCTAAAGCAAATCCGTAAAAAGTATCTGCTGGGAAATGTGTTCCGAGTATTACTCTAGAAATTGCTACCATTATTATAGAAGCAATGCCTAATATTTTTAGTTTTTTACTAATAGCACTCCACATACCTAGTACAAAAGTTGTGATATACATTGTATGTCCGCTTGGTAAGCTTCTGAAGCATTTTTCTACATTATAATCAACGTTCATTATAGAGTAGACGGTTGAATTTATTGAGATCTTTGGAGAGCAATAAGGCCTGACAAAGGAAAAATAGATTTTTGTAAGCTCTCCAATGGTCATCACCAACATAAGGCTCGTTAGCAAAACCATTAAAGATTTGATATATATAATCTCTTTCTCTATGTTCCTGTTTTTTTTATGTGTTATTGTGTAAACTATTAAAACCAGCAAGCAAATATGAGCAGGAAACATCATGTAATTTCCTATATAATCTGTTATGAATTTTAGCGTTGTTAATATAGGCGTGCTTTCGGTTATATTATTTAAAGAATTGAATAGTATTTTGTTGTAGCCAAACCAATCGTATAGTACATTTGTGATCATAGAGGCCCTTCTGGTTGCAGTTGATTTTGGCAAGGCTAGACAGTATTTAGGTGATATGCAAGTAAAAATTTTAGGTAGTGGCTCGTCTCTCGGGGTTCCTGTGATTGGGTGTGATTGTAGAGTGTGTTCCTCGAGTAACGCCAAAAATAGAAGGATGCGCCAGTCTATTTTTGTTCAGGAAGGCGGCACAAGGATTTTGGTTGATTGCGGTCCAGATGTTAGGCAGCAGATTCTATCTAATGATATAGAGGGGGTCGATGGTATTTTTCTTACACATGCACACAATGACCATGTTGGAGGTTTAGATGAGATTAGGTCATTCTGTTTGCATTGGAAAAAGACAACGAATTTATACATGAATGAACTAACCTATGATGATTTGAAGAAAAAATTCAGCTATATTTTGGAAATGGAGTTGGATGTTGATGGTAAGAGATTGCCTGTTGTGAGCGTGAATATTATTAAACCTGGGCAAAAATACAAAGTTGGAGAAATTTCCTTTGAGGTGTTTGATCAAGATCATGCGAACGTGAAAAGCTTAGGTTTTAAATTTGATAATTTTGCTTATTCAACGGATTTTTATGATATTGACTCTGAGTGCTTGGAAAGCCTTAAAGGTATAGATGTATGGATGGTTGAATGTTTTGGGTATGAGAAGTCTGTGCAAAAGAAAGCTCATATCAGATTGGATAGAGTTTTGGAGTTAATAAAAGGTGTTGGTCCAAAAAAGGCAGTTCTTATCCATATGTCACATGAAGTAGACTATAGCGTTCTATCGAAAAAGCTACCTAAAGATATTGTTTTAGGTTATGATGGTATGGATCTTTAGGACAAAAATCATCTATTTGTTATGTCAAAAAATCGTTTCCAGGAAAATATTTCTCAATATCTGAAAAAAATAGAACAAAATTCTTGACTAAGTCCCGCGCTATATGTAGTATCTCGAAATTCTGTAGTTAGATTAATGCATTAAGAAAAAGGCCAATATGCCAACAATAAATCAGTTAATAAAAAGATCCAGAAAAAATCCTAGAGACAAGAGTAAAACTCCTGCGTTAGAGAATTGTCCTCAAAAGCAAGGTGTATGCACTAGGGTTTACACAACAACCCCTAAGAAGCCAAACTCTGCTTTAAGAAAAGTTTCAAGGTTGAAGTTAACTAATGGGCACGAGGTTATTGGTTACATACCTGGTGAGGGGCATAACCTACAAGAGCACTCCACGGTTCTGATTAGGGGTGGTAGAGTAAGAGATTTACCGGGTGTACGTTATCATATAATACGTGGTGTACTTGATACACAAGGTGTGAAAGACAGAAGAAAGAGTCGTTCATTATATGGAACTAAGCGTCCGAAATAATAAGGTTTAAAGAATGTCAAGAAAAGGAACAGCGAAAAAAAGAGAAATACTGGAAGATCCTATTTATGGTCAGGTTCTAGTAACGAAGCTAATAAATTACGTAATGAAAGGCGGCAAAAAGTCTATCGCAGAGAAAGTGGTTTATGATGCTTTTGATATGATTAAAGAGAAGATCAAGTCTGATCCAGGTGAGGTTTATAAGAAGGCTTTAGAAAATGTTACACCTGCCGTTGAAGTAAGGTCAAGGAGAGTTGGTGGTGCTACATATCAGGTTCCTGTTGAAGTTAGGGCTGAGAGAGCGGTATCTTTATCTTTGAGGTGGATTGTGAGCTCTGCTCAATCAAGGTCAGAAAAGTCTATGAAAGAAAAATTGGCTTCTGAAATAATCGACGCTTATAACAATCGTGGTGGTGCGGTTGCTACAAAGGAGAATAAGCGTAAGATGGCAGAGTCTAACAAGGCTTTTGCCCATTATCGTTGGTAATATAATATTGTAAGGTCATGGTTGGTTCTTTAAGTAAAGTAAGAAATATAGGTATTTGTGCCCATATTGATGCCGGTAAAACAACAACAACAGAAAGAATTCTGTTCTACACAGGTAAGTCTTATAAAATAGGAGAGGTGCATGAAGGTGCGGCGACTATGGATTGGATGGCTCAGGAGCAAGAAAGAGGTATTACCATTACTTCTGCCGCCACTACTTGTGAGTGGAAGGGTAGTACAGTTAATATCATTGATACTCCTGGTCACGTTGACTTCACTATTGAAGTTGAACGTTCTTTAAGAGTTCTAGATGGTGCTGTGACGGTATTTGATGGTGTTGCTGGTGTTGAGCCGCAATCTGAGACTGTTTGGCGTCAGGCAGATAAATATGGTGTTCCTCGTATTTGTTTTGTGAATAAATTAGATAGAGTCGGCGCTAACTTCCTTAGATGTGTAGATATGATTAAGGATAGGTTAGGTGCTAAACCAATTGTTATGCAGCTTCCTATAGGTGCTGAAGATAAATTCATAGGTTTGGTTGACCTAGTCGAGATGAAGGCAATTATTTGGAAGAATGATGATTTGGGTGCTGAGTTCTCTTACCAAGATATTCCTGCGGACATGCAGGCGGATGCTGAGAAATATCGTGCAGAATTAGTAGAAGGTGTCGTGGAGTCTGATGACGAAATGCTAGAAAAGTTCTTTTCTGGTGAAGAGTTGACAACAGAAGAGTTAAAAAAATGCGTTAGAAAAGGCGCTATAGGAAATACATTTGTTCCTGTATTCTGCGGTAGTGCGTTTAAGAACAAAGGAGTTCAGCCATTGCTAGACGCAGTTATAGATTATTTGCCATGTCCTACAGATGTGCCTCCGATTAAGGGTGTTGACCCAAAAGGAGAAGAAACCCATCGCGAATCTTCCGAAAAAGGACCTTTGTCGTTGCTTGCATTTAAAGTAATGAATGACCCGTTTGTTGGTAGCTTAACATTCTGTAGAATTTATTCAGGTGTGCTATCTACTGGTTCTACTGTGATGAATTCTGTAAAGGAATCTAAAGAAAGAGTAGGGCGTATGCTTTTAATGCACGCTAACAACCGTGAAGATATTAAAACTGCAAAAGCTGGTGATATTGTTGCTTTGGCAGGTCTTAAGAATACCACAACAGGCGATACTTTATGTGATCTTAACAGTGTTGTTGTGCTTGAGAAGATGGAGTTTCCAGATCCTGTTATTGAGGTTGCTATTGAGCCTAAAACTCAAGCTGACCACGATAAAATGGGTGCTGGTCTTGCAAGGCTGGTTGCAGAGGATCCTTCTTTGAGGGTTTCTGTAGATCATGAAACAAACCAAACTGTGTTAAAAGGGATGGGTGAGCTTCATTTGGATATCATTGTAGACAGGCTTAAGCGCGAATTTAAGGTTGAAGCAAATATTGGCGCCCCTCAAGTTGCTTATAGAGAAACAATTACTAAGCTTTCTCAGATTGATTACACGCATAAGAAGCAAACAGGTGGTGCGGGTCAGTTTGCTAGAGTGAAGATAATATTTGAGCCAGCAGAAGCTGGAGAAGGATTTATATTCGAAAGTAAAATTGTTGGTGGCTCGGTTCCTAAGGAGTATATTCCTGGTGTGGAAAAGGGTATTAAAACAACAATGGAAAATGGCGTTTTGGCTGGTTATCCAATGATCGATGTAAAAGCTACATTGATAGATGGCGCTTACCATGATGTTGACTCCAGTGTAATGGCTTTCGAACACGCTGCTAGATCGGCGTTTAAAGAAGGTGCTGCTAAATCGGGTGCGACTTTATTGGAGCCAATGATGAAAGTTGAGGTGATCACACCTGAGGAATATATGGGTGATATTATAGGTGACTTGAATAGTAGAAGAGGTCAAGTTAACGGAATGGAGGATAGAGGTAATGCTAAAGCTATAGACTCTTTAGTTCCTCTTGCAAATATGTTTGGTTATGTTAATACTCTGAGATCTATGTCTCAAGGTAGGGCGCAGTTTACCATGCTATTTGCTCATTATGCTCAAGTTCCTAAGAATGTTGCCGATGAAGTAATTAGTAAAAATAGTGCAGTTGTATAATTATTTATTAAAGGAGAAGAAGAGATGAGTAAGGAAAAATTTGATAGAAGTCTGCCGCATTGTAATATAGGGACAGTAGGTCACGTTGACCACGGCAAGACAACATTAACAGCGGCTATTACAGCGGTATTAGCGAAAGCTGG
>JBDOIT010000005.1:0-1201 GCA_047404135.1 Rickettsiales bacterium | reverse complement strand
ACCTTGAATCCTGATTCAAAGCCAAGTGCAACAAGGGGAAGCCACTTTCTTTGGGCACACCCAAGTTGTAAATAATGACCGTGTCTTGAGAGTTGTAAAGTGAGCACTAAAAGAGTGTTCACTTTAACCAAAGTGAAATAGAATGTAAAATAGCCGAAATAAATTGTGTGTAAATCTACCCTTAAAAAAAATATTATCTCGGAAGGGCAGGGGAAGCAGACCATCAGAAGCCATTTATTAACAGGGTTTTATTATAAATTTACGGATACTTGATACTGTCACCCGTTCCCTACTGTCACTAGTCACCATCTCTTTAAACCTTTACATAGAACTTAATTAAGGTTTAAAGGGTAGTTTTGATCTTGTCTATAACAAATTCCAAGTTGATGAGTCATGCTGCTTAAAATATCTTTGTCAAAAAGCATCACATTAGCAACTACTTTTTGTAATATCAATTGCGAAGGGTGAGTTTGCCTTCTCTCTATATGACCTTGCTCGTTTACATCGTACTCTTTGACGGAGATAGTCGTCATCATCGTGTTGTACTGCTCCACTGTTGTGTTTGGTTCCCAAGCACAATCACACATACCCCTCTATCCTCAAGAAAATATCAATCTGCCCTCTGTTCTTCTCTCGTCTCCTCAAAAATATATATCCTTTGGTTGCTATTGCTCGCTACCACTGAAAGCACATACACCGAGCCCTGCTTGGTGCTTCGTGCTGTAGGCAGCCTCGATGCTCAGCACATCCTCGCTCGCACATCCAATACCGCATCTAACACAACACCTAATAATCTCTCTAATAAAATGTTATCTTCTTCTTGGACAACATGCAGATTGATCAAATAATAATATTTGTGCATTGGCATACACACCCACCACTTGAACGGAAGAGCCTGGTGCATTGGCACGGTAAGCAACCAATCGTAGTCATGTGATACACACATCTTCTGCTCTTAAAGCAACCTTGATATATATGTATGTATATGCAGCTGACTCCTTCCCGCTTTTTTTTTCATTATTACTGATTGAAATCATATAGGTCATTCCAGCATAAAGATATTTTAAGCAGCATGACTCATCAACTTGGAATTTGTTATAGACAAGCATCAAAACTACCCTTTAAACCTTAATTAAGTTCTATGTAAAGGTTTAAAGAGATGGTGACTAGTGACAGTAGGGAACGGGTGACAGTATCAAGT
>JBDOIT010000004.1:0-218663 GCA_047404135.1 Rickettsiales bacterium | reverse complement strand
AGGAGATAATGTGAAGCTAAACGTGCAACTAATTGCACCGATAGCGATGGACGAAGGATTGAGATTTGCGATCAGGGAAGGTGGTAGAACCGTTGGAGCTGGTGTGGTCTCTAAAATTTTGAAATAGAAATTCCTTGATTAAAAGGTTCTTTTATGATAGGAGTGTAGCTCAATTGGTAGAGCGCCGGTCTCCAAAACCGGAGGTTGGGGGTTCGATTCCCTTCGCTCCTGCCATTTTTGGTAATGAATGATGAAGAAGGTTTTTAGGTTTTTTTACGAAGTTAAACAAGAGCTGATTAAGGTAACTTGGTTAACTAAAAGGGAAACTCTTGTTTCTGCGGGTGTTGTGGTGCTTGTGGTTTTGATTTTTTCTCTCATGTTCGTTATGTCAGATTTTTTGATATTTCGTTTTGTAAATTTTGTTTCGAATATTAGGTTTTAGTAATTATGAAATGGTACATATTACAATCGCTTTCTGGGCAAGAAAAAAGAGTTGCTGCCTCTATACAAGAGAGAGCAGAGAAAGAGAGTTTACAAGATAGAATTGGTGAAATTATTGTTCCAGTAGAAAAAGTTACTGAGATCAAGAAGGGCAAGAAGGTTATTGTAGAAAAGAAGTTTTTGCCTGGTTATATCCTTGTGAAAATGGATATGGATGATAATTTGTGGCATACAATCAAGAAAATACCTAAAGTAGGTGGTTTCCTTGGGAATGCTGACAAACCTCAGGAAGTATCTGAGAAAGAGGTCCAGAACATTATGGACCAAATACAGAATAGTGCTATAGCAAGAACGCAAGCTTCTGTATTTAAAGTAGGTGACTCTGTAAAAATCAAAGATGGTCCTTTCGAATCATTTGTTGGGACTATTGAAGACGTTGAAGAGTCTAAAAAGAGATTAAAAATATCAGTGGTGATATTTGGTAGAGCAACACCACTGGATTTACAGTTTGAACAAGTAACAAAAGAATAGTTATGTCTAAGAAAAAAAAGATCGACGGGTATGTAAGTCTTAATATTGCCGCAGGAAAAGCAAACCCAGCTCCTCCTGTTGGAACCGCTTTAGGTCCAAGAGGTATTAATATTGCAGATTTCTGTAAGCAGTTTAATGAGAGAACAAAAAAAGAAGAGCCTGGTGCCCCGATACCGGTAACCATAACTATCTATGGAGATAGAAGTTTTGACTTTATTACTAAGACTTCACCTGTATCTTACTTTTTGAAGAAATTTGCTAAA
The DNA here is from genome assembly GCA_047404135.1 of Rickettsiales bacterium. Classification (GTDB taxonomy): domain Bacteria; phylum Pseudomonadota; class Alphaproteobacteria; order Rickettsiales; family JABSSG01; genus JAHZKS01. The sequence goes on along the minus strand of JBDOIT010000004.1, from coordinate 217,428 downwards.
GTGAAGAAAGGAACATCTGAAGCACGAAAAGGTCCTTATGTTGGTAAGGTTACAAATGCTCAGGTAAAAGATATAGCAGAAATTAAACTACAAGATATGAATGCTAATACAATCGAATCCGCAATGGAGATGATTAAAGGGTCTGCTGAGTCTATGGGAATACAGGTAATAAAATAATTAGGAATTTATAGATGTCTACTAAGGAAAAGCTAAAAGGTGGCAAGAGAATTTGTAAAGTAAGGGAGGATATCGATTCTGATAAGTCTTACTCACTGAACGATGCTATTGCTGTTCTTCAAAAAAATAACCTATCTAAGTTTGATGAAACTGTAGAAGTTGTAATGAAGTTAGGAGTAGATGCTTCTAAGTCTGATCAGCTTGTTAGAGGTGTTGCTCAGATGCCTAACGGTACAGGTAAAAAAATTAGAATAGCAGCTCTTGTAAAGGATGCTAATGTTGAGAAAGCTAAGAGTGCTGGTGCTGATATAGTAGGTCTTGATGACATTATAGATGACATTAAGGCAGAGAAGATAAATTTTGATATCTGTATCGCAACTCCTGATGTTATGCCAAAAATCAGTACTGTTGCTAAGATTTTAGGTACAAAGGGTTTAATGCCAAACCCTAAACTAGGAACTGTAACAATGGACATTGAAGGGGCTATTAAGAAAGCTAAGGCAGGCCAAGTTAAATTTAGAACAGAAAAGGCAGGGATAATTCATGCAGGCGTTGGAAAATTAAGCTTTACATTAGATGCATTACTTGGTAATGTGTCCGCTTTGGTTGAAGCAGTGATAAAGGGAAAGCCTGCTGCGAGTAAGGGATCATATGTAAAAGGTATATTTTTAACCTCTACTATGAATCCGTCTTTAAAAATAGATGTGAGTTCAGTACTTAAGTAAGGTTTAGTAAAATGTTAAGAGAAAACAAGGAAAAAATAGTAAGTAACTTAACTCAGTACTTCTCTGAGTATAGCGCGTTAATAGTTGCGCATTACCATGGTTTAACAGTTAAACAAATGACAGATCTAAGGTCCAAGTTCTTTGAAGCTGGAATTAAGTTTATGGTAATAAAGAATAGATTAGTAAAAATAGCTTTAAAGGAAAGCGATTTTTCTTCTCTGGAATCTGACTTCACAGGTCCTACAGCTATTGCTTTATCAAATGACCCAGTTGCGGTTTCTAAGGTGCTCATTGATTTCGCTAAGGAAAATGATCAACTTAAATTGATAAAGGGGTTTGTAGATGGTTCAGAGGTAGATGCTGAAGGTATTAAGACATTGTCCAAGATGCCTTCATTAGATGAATTACGTGCAAAGCTTATTGCTTTGTTACAGACTCCGGCTTCGTCCGTGGCGTCTGTGTTGACCGCTCCTTCAAGTGGCATTGTACGAGTGGTTTCTGCGTATTCCGAGGGTAATAACTAGTTTCATTTATTAATTTTAAGAGGTAATACAAATGGCTAAATTAGACAAATTGGTTGAAGATCTTTCTTCTTTAACTGTAATGGAAGCTGCCGATCTTTCTAAGCAATTAGAGGAGAAGTGGGGTGTTTCTGCTGCTCCTGTAGCCGTAGCTGCCGCTGGTGGCGCTGCTACTGCTGAAGCAGTTGAAGAAAAATCCGAGTTTACTGTTGTTCTATCAGCATCAGGAGACAAAAAGATTAATGTGATTAAAGAAATCAGAGCAATTGATTCTTCTTTAGGCTTGAAAGAAGCGAAAGATCTAGTTGACAGCGCTCCAAAAGCTGTGAAAGAAGGTGTTTCAAAAGAAGAAGCTGAAAAAATAAAAGCTCAGTTGGAAGCAGCTGGTGCTAAAGTAGAGTTGAAGTAGTTTTAACTACTCAACTCTAACTCTTTTATTTTTTTTGTTTAGCTTTTAATTTTGTTAATAGGGACGCTGAATGCTTAGTGATTTATTTACTCGTAAGATAGAAAGGAAGACTTTCGCCCAAATTCCTCAAGTAGCCGATATGCCTAATTTGATAGAGGTTCAGAAGGAATCTTACAGAAAATTTCTTCAAATAGATGTAGATCCTAAAAAAAGGGAGAACAAAGACTTACAAGGCGTATTTAAGTCCGTTTTTCCTATGAACGACTATGGAGGCAATTGTACATTAGAATTTGGTGAATATCGCTTTGATAAACCTAAATACGATGTTGAAGAGTCTAAGCAAAGAAGTATAAGTTATGTTGCTCCTCTAAAGGCAACATTGAAATTAGTTCTATGGGAAACTGATCCCGATCTTGAAACTAAGGACATAAAAGGTATAAAAGAGCAGGAAGTCTATATGGGAGATGTTCCTCTCATGACAGATAACGCTACATTCGTTATTAATGGCGTTGAGAGAGTTATTGTTTCTCAAATGCATAGATCTCCGGGTGTATTCTTTGACCACGATAAAGGGAAGAGCCACTCTTCTGGTAAATATCTATATTCAGCTCATATAATCCCTTACAGAGGATCTTGGTTAGACATTGAGTTTGACGCTAAAGATTTATTATATTTCCGTATTGATAAAAGAAGAAAGTTATTAGCTGGTACTTTATTTAAAGCTATGGGCATGACAACTCAAGAGATCTACGATTTCTTCTATTCTAAAATCAAACTAGAGAAAAAAAACAAAGGTTGGGTTACTGCATTTGCGCCTGATGAAACAAAATCTTTCAGATTAAGCAGAGATTTGATTGATGCAAAAACAGGAAAAGTTGTTGCAAAGAAAGACACTAGGTTGAATAAGAGGTCAATTAACAAGCTGCGCGGAGACGGTTTAAAAGACATTCTTTTTTCGGAAGATGAATTAGTTGGTAAATTTGCAGCAAAAACTTTTGAAATTTCTACAGATTTAACTTTGGAAGTTGGTGATGAAATCACCTCAGAAATGATAGAGCAAATTGATGCTGCAAGCCTAAAAGAATTAGAAATCCTAGACATTAATTCTAATGTTGGGCCTTACATCAGAAACACTTTAAAAGCTGATAAAAATTTAAATAAAGAAGAAGCTTTAATAGATATCTTTAGAGTTGTGAGACCTGGTGAGCCTACAACATATGAAGCTTCGGAGTCATTGTTTAACTCTTTATTCTTTGATGACACAAGATATGATTTGTCCGTTGTGGGTCGTATTAAGTTGAACGCTAAGATGAATCTAAGCGATTCTGAAGAAAATACTGTACTTACAAAAGAGGACATCAAAGGAATTGTTAAGTATTTAGTAGATCTAAAAGATGGTGTCGGAGAAGTAGATGATATAGATCACTTAGGGAACAGAAGAATTAGGTCTGTTGGTGAATTAGTAGAAAACCAATTCAGGTTGGCATTTGTACGTTTAGAAAGAACAATCTTAGAGCGCATGTCTTCAATGGATGTAGACACTATTATGCCGAATGATTTGATTAATTCCAAACTGCTAGTAAATGTTGTGAAAGAGTTCTTTGGAACTTCACAGTTCTCACAATTTATGGACCAAACTAACCCATTATCTGAGATTACACACAAAAGACGTCTATCTGCGCTAGGGCCTGGTGGCTTGACGCGTGAAAGAGCTGGGATAGAAGTTCGTGATGTTCACACAAGTCACTATGGTCGCGTTTGTCCCATTGAAAGTCCAGAAGGTCAAAATATAGGTTTGATTAATAGTTTGGCTTCTTTTGCTCAAGTAAATAAATATGGTTTTATCGAGAGCCCATATAGAAAAGTACAAGATGGTAAAGTTACAAAGGAGATTATCTATATTTCTGCTGTAGAAGAAAAAGACTATGTCATTGCGCAAGCTACTGCAGATTTGAACTCTAAAGGTGAGTTTTTGGATGATTTAGTGAGCTCTAGAAAAAGCGGTGAATTTATCATGGTAGAGCCAAAAAGCGTGAACTTAATGGATGTAACTCCTATGCAATTAGTGTCTATCGCTACTGCATTGATCCCATTCCTGGAGAATGATGATGCCTCGAGAGCGTTGATGGGTTCTAATATGCAACGTCAAGCTGTGCCGTTGATCTCTACAGAAGCACCGTTTGTTGGTACTGGTATTGAAGGTATTGTTGCTTCTGATTCTGGCTCCACTATCACTGCTTCAAAGGATGGTACCGTAGACAAAGTAGATAGCACTAGAATAGTTGTTAGATCTGATGCTAAAGAAGATGATGCTCCTGAAGTAAACATCTATAACTTAACAAAATTCCAAAGGTCTAACTACAACACTTGTTTGAACCAAAAAACTTTGGTCAAAGTGGGTGATAAAGTGAAAAAGGGCCAAGTGATTGCTGATGGCCCGAGCACAGATAGAGGTGACTTAGCCCTAGGTAGAAATGCATTAGTAGCGTTTATGCCTTGGAATGGTTACAATTTTGAGGATTCAATATTAATTTCTGAAAGAGTCGTAAAGGATGATGTGTTTACGTCTATCCATATAGAAGAATTTAGCGTTGCTGCGAGGGATACAAAATTGGGTCCTGAAGAGATAACAAGAGACATTCCGAATGTAAGTGAAGACAGTTTAAGGTGGCTTGATGAAACAGGAGTAGTATACAAAGGTGCTGAAGTGAAGCCTGGTGATATACTTGTTGGTAAAGTTACACCGAAGAGTGAATCTCCTATGACTCCGGAAGAGAAGTTATTGAAAGCTATCTTTGGTGAGAAAGCTGCTGATGTAAAAGATAGTTCATTGCATGTTCCTCCAGGTGTTACTGGTACTGTAGTTGAAGTTCGTGTGTTCTCCAGAAGAGGCGTTGAGAAAGATCAAAGAGCTCTAACGCTTGAGAAAGAACAGATTCAAAGTCTTACAAAAGATAAAGATGATGAGATTAATATTATTTCTGAATTCGTATTATCCAATGTTAAGAGTATTTTAGAAGGCGGTAAGGTGAAGTCTGGTCCTAAGGGATTAAAGGATAACACTAAGCTTACATCTGAAATTATTGATTCTTACAAAATTGAGCAATTATGGCAATTTGTTATAGATAGTCCTAAAAAGATGAAGCATATATGGGCATTGAAAGAAAACTACGATTCTTCTGTTCAAGAAATCACATCAAGGTACGATAGTAAGATTGACAAAGTGCAAGGGGGTGATGATTTACCACAGGGGGTACTGAAAGAAGTGAAAATCTTTATTGCTATGAAGCATAAGTTGCAACCAGGCGATAAGATGGCTGGTCGACATGGTAACAAGGGTGTTATTTCTAGAATTCTTCCACAAGAAGATATGCCGTATTTAGAAGATGGCACAGTAGTTGATATAGTTCTGAACCCTCTTGGTGTCCCATCTCGTATGAACGTGGGGCAGATCTTAGAAACACACTTAGGTTGGTCTTCTGTAGCTTTAGGTAAGAAAATAGATGGAATGTTGCGTAGTAAGGAAAGCGCTGACACTATGAGGAAATTCTTACTAAAAGTCTATGCTGGTAATGATGAGATCAGTAAAAAAATTAAAGACGCTAAGGATAAGGAAATACTTGAGTTGTCTCAAAACTTATCTAAAGGTGTATTCTTTGCAACCCCAGTCTTTGATGGAGCTAAAGTAGAAGATATAGATCATATGTTAGAATTAGCAGATGTAAGTACTTCTGGGCAGTCTAAGTTGATTGACGGTAGAACAGGAGAGTATTTTGATAGAGAGGTAACGGTTGGTTACATCTATATGCTGAAGCTACACCATCTTGTTGATGATAAAATTCACGCTAGATCTATTGGTCCTTATAGTCTTGTTACACAACAGCCTCTTGGCGGTAAAGCTCACTTTGGTGGACAAAGATTTGGTGAAATGGAATGTTGGGCTCTTCAAGCTTACGGTGCCGCTTACACATTACAAGAGATGCTAACGGTGAAATCAGATGATGTTGTTGGGCGTGTGAAGATCTTTGAATCTATTGTGCGTGGAGATAACAACTTCGAATCTGGGACACCAGAATCATTCAACGTGATGATCAAGGAATTAAGATCCCTATGCCTAAATGTAGAATTGGAAAATACAAATAATAGCTAGAGCAGGTTTTTAGTATGACAAGCAACAACTTTTTTTATCAAAATGATGAGCGTGACTTTGATTCCTTAAGAATTTCTATAGCAAGTTCTGAGAAGATAAGGTCTTGGTCTTATGGTGAAGTGAAGAAGCCTGAAACCATCAACTATCGTACTTTTAAACCTGAAAAAGAGGGTTTATTTTGTGCAAGAATTTTTGGACCAGTAAGTGATTACGAGTGTCTTTGTGGTAAGTATAAAAGAATGAAATACCGCGGAGTAATATGTGAAAAATGTGGTGTTGAAGTTACTACTGCAAAGGTAAGAAGAGAAAGAATGGGACATATTGATTTGGCTGCTCCTGTAGTACATATCTGGTTCTTAAAATCTTTGCCTTCTCGTATTAGTACAATGCTTGACATTGCGATCAAGGATTTAGAGAAAATCTTATATTTCGAATCATATGTTGTCACAGATCCTGGGATGACAATGCTTTCTGTTGGAGAGTTAATGAATGAAGAGAAGTACCAAGCCTCATTAGATGAATATGGTGAAGATAATTTTAAAGCAGAAATTGGTGCAGAAGCTGTTGAAACTTTACTAAAAGCATTAAAATTAGAGGATCTAAGAGATGCATTAAGAGTGAATCTATCTGAGTCTAATTCAGAAGCTAAAAGAAAGAAAACAGTAAAAAGATTAAAATTAGTTGAAAGTTTCTTGGGATCAGGAAATAAGCCAGAACACATGGTAATGAATGTTATTCCTGTTCTTCCTCCAGAAATCAGACCTCTTGTTATGTTAGATGGTGGTCGTTTTGCAGCATCTGATTTGAACGAATTATATCGTAGAGTTATTAACAGAAATAACCGCCTGAAGAGACTTATTGAATTAAGGGCTCCTGATATTATCGTGAGAAACGAAAAAAGAATGCTTCAAGAGTCTGTAGATGCATTATTTGATAATGGTAGAAGGGGTAGAGCTGTTAAGAATGCAAATAAGAGACCGTTTAAGTCCTTGAGTGATATGATTAAGGGTAAGGGTGGTAGATTTAGGCAGAATCTTCTTGGTAAGAGAGTTGACTATTCAGGTAGATCTGTAATCGTTGTAGGCCCTACATTAAAGCTTCACCAGTGTGGTTTGCCTAAAAAAATGGCATTAGAATTATTTAAGCCGTTTATCTATTCTAAACTTGAGATGTATGGTATATCCACTACTTTGAAAGCAGCCAAGAAAATGGTTGAGATGGAAAGACCAGAAGTATGGGATATTCTTGAAGAAGTTATTCGTGAGCACCCGGTATTACTGAACCGTGCGCCAACTCTTCACAGGCTTGGTATTCAGGCGTTCGAACCTGTTCTTGTTGAAGGTAAAGCGATACAATTACACCCATTAGTATGTACACCATTTAACGCTGACTTTGATGGTGATACTATGGCGGTCCATTTACCTCTGTCTATTGAAGCTCAAATCGAGTCTAGAGTTCTTATGATGTCTACTAACAACATATTAAGCTCAGCTGATGGCAAGCCAATTATTACTCCTTCTCAAGATATGGTTCTTGGAATCTACTACCTAACAATAGAAGTAGAAGGAGAGAAGGGTGAAGGAAGAGCATTCATGGATATGAATGAAGTGAATCACGCTCTAGAAGAGAAAACAATTAGCTTGCATACAAAGATTCAATGTAGAATTCCCCAGTCTGATGAAGATGGTAATGAAGTGATTAAACTTGTTGAATCTACTCCTGGTAGGCTAAAAATAGCTCAGTTATTACCTAGAAATCCTAATACAAACATTGCATTGGTTAACAAGCTAATGACAAGTAAGGAGATCTCTAAGGTTATTGATATGATTTTCCGTTATTGTGGACAGAAAGCTACTGTGATTTTCTGTGATAAAATAATGGAAGTAGGTTTCTCACACGCATGTAAATCAGGTGTATCTTTCGGTAAAGATGACTTGGTAATTCCTCAAACAAAACAAAAACACTTAGATGAGACTAGTGGAAAAGTAGAAGAGTTTGAGAGACAGTACATGGATGGCTTGATTACCATGGGAGAAAAATATAATAAAGTGACTGACGAATGGGCGCATTGTACTAACAAAGTTGCGGAAGACATGATGGCAGCCTTCTCTGCTGATAATACAAGCAAGTATGACTCTAACAAGCAAAGAGGCATTAACTCTATTTATATGATGGCACATTCTGGTGCGAGAGGTTCCGCTCAACAGATCAAGCAGCTTGCTGGTATGAGAGGTCTTATGGTTAGACCGAATGGCGAGATTCTTGAGAGTCCAATCAAATCCAACTTTAAGGAAGGGTTGAGCGTGTTAGAGTACTTTAACTCTACTCACGGTACTCGTAAAGGTATTGCGGACACAGCATTGAAAACAGCAAACTCCGGCTACTTGACTAGAAGGCTGGTTGATGTATCACAAGATTTAATAGTTCAAGAGAATGACTGTGGAACATCAAAGGGTATAGTAGCAAGCTCAATTATTGAAGCTGGTGAAGTTGTACTTCCTCTTTCAGAAACTGTTCTTGGTAGAGTATCGTGCTCTGATGTTAAGAACCCAATTACCGGTGAATTAATAATCAAGAAAAATGATCTTATTGATGAAGATGCTGTAGATAGAATTGACTCAGCTGGCATAGACTCAATAATGATAAGATCTGCAATAACTTGTGAATTAGAATACGGTATTTGTGCAAAATGTTATGGTCGTGACCTATCTAATGGCAACTTGATAAGTGTTGGAGAAGCAGTTGGTGTGATTGCAGCTCAATCTATTGGTGAGCCTGGTACACAGTTAACCATGAACACTTTCCATATTGGTGGTGCTGCTACTAAGAGAGTGGAGGTTTCTAATGTTCAGGTTGCACAAGATTCTGTTGTAAAATTCTTCAATAAAAACTTCGTAACAAATACGGATTCTCAAAAAGTAATCATGAGTAAGAGCTGTGAAGTGGCTTTCTGCGATGAAAAAGGCAATGAAAGGTCAAGGTTTAAAGTTCCTTACGGTGCTACTGTATCTATCAGCGATGGAGACGAAGTTAAAAAAGGAGACATTGTTGCAGAATGGGATCCATATACAATCCCCATCATAAACGAGCGCGCTGGTGTTATTGCATACAAAGATCTTCTTGAGGGAATCTCCATCAAAGAGGCTATGGACGAAGAAACGGGTATCTCTAATAAAGTTATTGTTGACTGGAAGCAAAAAACAAAAGGCGCTGATTTAAGACCAAGGCTTGTTCTGGAAGATGATAAGGGTGACATGGTAATCTTGGCAAATGAGTTGGAAGCTAGATACTTCTTGCCAATAGGCGCTATTCTGAATGTTGAAGATGGAGCTAAAGTGAATGCTGGTGATATTATTGCTCGTATTCCAAGAGAATCTACAAAAACTCGTGATATTACTGGTGGCCTTCCAAGGGTTGCTGAATTATTTGAAGCAAGGAGGCCTAAAAACCATGCTGTGATTAATGAAATCGAAGGTAAGGTATTTTTTGGTGCTGATTACAAATCTAAGCGTAGAATTGTAATCAAACCTACTGATGAATCATTAGAGCCGGTAGAATATCTAGTTCCTAAAGGTAAGCATATCTTTGTTAATGAAGGAGATTACCTGAAGAAAGGTGACTTGTTGATTGATGGTAACCCTGTGTTGCAAGATATCTTAAAAGTGATGGGTGTTGAAGCTTTAACAAAATACATGGTTTCAGAGGTACAGCAAGTTTACAGACTTCAAGGTGTAAAAATTGATGATAAGCATATCGAGGTTGTTCTAAGGCAGATGCTACAGAAAGTTGAAGTTGTGAATGCTGGAGAAACTACATTGCTTGCAAGCGAGCAATTAGATAGGCAGGAATTCGATGAAATAAATAAGAAAGCTGTTGCTGAAGGTTATAAACCTGCCACTGCAACCCCAATATTGCAAGGTATTACAAAAGCTTCTCTTCAGACTAGATCATTTATTTCTGCTGCATCGTTCCAGGATACTACGAAAGTATTAACTGAAGCTGCTGTATCCGGAAAAGTTGATATGTTGTCAGGTCTAAAAGAGAATGTGATAGTTGGTAACTTGATACCTGCTGGTACAGGTTTTTATACCAAAGATATGATAGTTAAAGCTCAGGATGCAGACAAAATAGAAGAAGATAAGAAAAAGGATGATACATTCTCTGTTGAAGCAGTGACAGATTTGGAATCTGAAGACAAAGACTCCGGACTCTCTGCGTAACAGGATGAATTAGACATTAAAAAGAGACGGTAAGTACTTTTACTTCCGTCTCTTTTTAATCAATATTTCGCTTTATTTATTAGTAGTCATATCCGGTGCATCTACCGATTTCATACCAATAACATTATAACCAGCATCTACATATATAGTTTGTCCTGTAGTTGCGCTTCCCATATCACTTAGTAGGAATAGAGCTGAGTTACCAACTTCTTCTGTAGTCACTGTTCTTTTTAATGGAGAGTTATATTCATTCCATTTTAAGATGTATCTAAAGTCTCCTATTCCAGATGCTGCTAAAGTTTTAATAGGCCCAGCCGAGATAGCGTTGACTCTAATATTTTGTTCACCTAGATCTACAGCTAGGTATTGAACGCTTGTTTCTAATGCAGATTTTGCAACACCCATTACATTATAATGCGGCATTACTTTTGTTGATCCATAATATGACATAGTAATCATGCTACCACCCTCTTTCATCAGAGGGGCTGCTCTTTTAGCGACAGCAGTGAAAGAGTAACAAGATATATTCATGGTGAGTAAGAAGTTATCTAGAGAAGTATCCAAATATTTTCCTTTTAATTCATCCTTATTTGAGAATGCTATGGAATGTACTAGGAAGTCTAAATGTCCCCATTTTTTCTTGATGTCTTCGAATAGAGCATCCATGCTTTTCTCATCAGTGACATCGCATTCATAATACATATCTGAGCCAGTTTGCTCTGCCATAGGCACTACACGCTTTTTTAACATCTCTCCTTGATAGGTGTATGCCAATTCAGCTCCATTTGCATGAGCGGCTTTGGCTATCCCCCAAGCGATTGATTTATCATTTGCAGCTCCCATTATGAGGCCTTTTTTCCCTTTTAATAGGGATCCTTGAATTATTTTATGTGTATCCATAGCTAAAAGTATTTTTTTATAATTAAGGTTATACAAAAATAATGCATTCTAAGCAACATCATTCATAAAAACTCTTCTCCCATCGCCTGTGAATCCAAAGCCATTGAGAAGGGTCTTTTTTTATCCAGTTTTCTATTTTCTCATTCATTATTTCTGTGAGAGCTAGTTCTTTATTTGAGACATTCTCTTTGTTTTTCAATAGATCTTTGATGGTGTATGGTCCTTCAATGTGTGTTTCGAAGCGAGCTCCCTTGCTTCTGGATGTATGTGTAAAAAATATGGGTAAATCAAATTTGAGAGCAAGTTTCATTGGTGCTGATGCAGTCATTGCTGTTTTTCCAAAAAAACTTACAGGCATTCCTGTGTTTAATTTTTGGTCTGCAAGAAATAAGACAGCATCTTTATTTTCTATAGCCTTGAATATTTTTCTTGGGGCCATAGTGCCTTTCGGTATGTTATTAAAGTCTGGTACTCTATATGAGAGGTAGAGTTTGTCTGTTTTTGGATTATTTGAAACTCTATATGTGACAGACATGTTTTCTTTGTGTCTCTTGAAGATTCTTACAGTCATATCCCAATTTCCAAAATGTCCTGTAATTGCTATGACGGATTGGTGCTTTTGAATTTTTTTAAAACTCTTTGAATGAGTTACTCTCACTCTAGAACTTAACTCTGAATACGACAATTTATATACAGAGGGTGTTTCGCAAAAAGATCTGAATAAATTATCGCACATTTTCTTTATAATCAGGTTCGCTTCTTTATCTGAAATTTTAGGAAAAGCAACTCGTAGGTTAGTTCGAGCAATCTTTTTATATTTATGGCAGATTAGGTAGGCTACTTTCCCCATAGCGGCCCCTATATTTGAAGCTGTTTCCATGCTTACATTTTCGCATATAAAATACAGTGATTTTACAAAAATATACTCGATACAATGCATTACTTTTTTTGCTTGTGTTATTTTCTTCATTTACCTTGTGTTTTTATAATGCGAGTAAGAGGGTTGGTATTTTGTGCAGTAAATTCTATAGGTAAGATCTCTATTGTGCAATCTAGCAATATCATTCATAAAAACTCTTATCCCATCGTTTATATGTCCAAATCCATTGAGAAGGGTCTTTTTTTATCCAGTTTTCTATTTTCTCATTCATTATCTCTGTGAGAGCTAGTTCTTTATTTGAGACATTCTCTTTGTTTTTCAATAGATCTTTGACGGTGTATGGTCCTTCAAAATGCGTTTCAAACCGCGCTCCCTTAATTCTGGATGCATATCCAAACCATATTGGTAAATCAAATTTGAGAGCAAGTTTCATTGGTGCTGATGCAGTCATTGCTGTTTTTCCAAAAAATTTCAATGGCATTCCAGTATTTACCTTTTGGTCTGTAAGAAAGCAGACACCATCTTTGTTTGTTATTGCTTTGAATACTTTTTTTAGCCCAATCGTGCTTTGTGGTATGTTATTATAGAATGAAAGTCTGCTTGAGAGGTAGAGTTTATCTATTTTTGGGCTATGTAAAACTTTGTATATTACCGATATATTACGTTTAAGAAGCCTGAGGCATCTTACTGAAATGTCCCAATTTCCAAGATGTCCTGAAATGCAAATAATAGGCTTATCTTGGAAAGCTTTAAAAGACTTTGAGTGGTTCGTTGTAACTCTAGAACTTAACTCTGAATCCGACAATTTATATACAGAGGGTGTTTCGCAGAAGGTTCTGTATAAATTATCAAACATTTTTTTTATAATAAAATTACTTTCTCTTTCTGAAATCTTAGGAAAAGCAATTCGTAGATTGGTTCGGGCAATTTTTTTAGATCTATAGGATAGTAGGTAAGCTATTTTTCCTAGAGCGGAGCCTATATTTGAAGCTGTTTCTATGCTTATATTTTCTAATATAAGATAAAGTGATTTTGCAAAAATATATTTAATATAATGTTTTGTTTTTTTTATTAATGTCCTTTTTTTCATTTTATTTTCTTCAGAGTATCAATCAGAGGGCTTACATTTTGTGCAGTAAATTCTATAGGCAAGATGTCTATTTTGCAATGGAGAGATTGATCTATCTTTGTGAAATCTTTTTCTGTTGTAATAAGCTTTGCTTGGTTTTTAGAAGCAACTTTAAGTAATGCGCCTAAATCATGCTTTGAGTAAACATAATGGTCAGGAAAGGGGAATTTTTGCAGGACTTTATAGTCATTTTTTTCTAAGGTTTCGAAGAAAAGGCTTGGGTATGCAATACCTGTAAAAGCAATATAGTTTGTGTTTTTCTTAGGGGAGGAAAGGTTTTTTTGTTCTATATGCATTAACTTTTCTTTGTCAATAAGTCTGCTTAAATGGTGCTTGTCTTTTCCTATAAAAAACACATAGTGAGAGTGAGAGATGGCACTTTTTATAGGTTCGCGCAGAGGACCTGCGGGAATGCATAGATTGTTTCCTACTCCAATGTTGCCATTTATTACTAATATGGAGACGTCTTTATGGAATCTGTTATTTTGTAATCCATCATCTGTTATTATAAAATCAAACCCTTGCTTATCTGCTAAAGTAATGGCATCTGTAATGTTTTTTGCAGTAAAGGTATCTGAAATTTTAGATAATAATACTGCTTCATCAACAATTTCAGGTGGGCTGTGTTTCTTTGTAACTTTTATAGGGTCTTTTATATTTGCTTTGTAGTTCTTACATACTAACCCAACTTTATAACCTTGTTTTTTTAATTCTTTGGCTAGCATAATTGTGGAAGGAGTTTTTCCTGATCCCCCTGCAATCGCATTGCCTATACAGATAATGTTTGTAGAAAACTTCTTTGGGGATTTGAGTGTATATAAAAGCGCAAATATAATCCTGTAGAGCAAAGAGAGCGGGTATAGGAGTAGAGAAAAGATATTCAGCGTTTGCCAGAATTTAGGCGTTCTAATCATTTTATATATTTTTTTATTTCTGATGCAATTCCTTCTAGCAGATTATTTTTTGAATTAATTAATGTAAGTGCGTTATAAACATATTTCCTTGAGGTGTATTTGTCAGAGAGCAATAAATTAATTGCCTTCACGCACTCTTTTTGGTTTTTTACAAATATAGCTGCTTTATTTTTTTTGAGATCTTTGCATATTTCTTTGAAATTATCATAATATGGACCAATGATAATAGAGGATTTTAGCTTTGCTGCTTCTATGGGGTTATGTCCTCCTATATTTACAAAGGATCCGCAGATTATAGATATAGGGGAAATTCTAAATAAAGTTCCCATCTCTCCAACGGTATCAGAGATATAAAAATCTGTATCAGAGGGGATTTTTCTGGATTTTGATCTCAATATTGCTTTGTATTTTTGTCTATTGATCATGGAGAAGATTTTGTTGCCGCGATGTGGATGCCTTGGTGCGATTATAAAGATTAAAGATTTATGCTGATCTTTCAATTCGTGGAATATATTTGTAATAATTTTCTCTTCTTTAGGGTGGGTACTTGCAAATAAAACAACTTTCCTCCCTTTGAGCGATTCATTGAGATGTAAAAATTTTTGCTCATGGAAGTGTAGTGAGGGGGATCCATATTTGAGATTGCCAATATGTTTTATCTTTTTTGCTCCCAGAGTTTTTAATCTTTTACTATCCAAGATACTTTGAGGAAGGAACAAACTAAAAAGAGATGCAATTTCCTTAAAAAAGTAATTGTGAGATTTCCAAGACTGAAAGGATTTATCAGATATCCTGGTGTTTAAGGAAATAATTTTTGTAGTTTTTGCAGTTTCATTAAGTATGCATGGCCAAAATTCAGATTCTAAGAAAACAGCTAATGTTGGCTTCCAGTGTTTCAAGAAGTTACGTATCGCAAAATAATTCTCCAAAGGAATAAATTGATGAATGATATTTTTTGAAAGATGAGACTTTAGGATTTTTGTTGATGTTAAAGTACCAGATGTTAATAGAATAACACATTCTGAAGTATGTTTGAGAGCGTCTAGTAGCGGGATTACAGAGATAGTCTCCCCGACACTGGCTGCATGAAACCAAATGACCTTTTTTTTAGGTTTCTTTCTATCAGAAATTCCTAACTTCTCTTTGATTCTATTAAGGTCTTCCTTTTTTTGCACAACTCTGAGTAGAAGAAGTAGCATTAAAAAGGGCGTGAAGATGATATTAATCAATGTATACAGTCTTAAAATCATCTTATTGCCTTCTCCTTTGCATCTACAAACTTTATATATAAAAAAATAAGTAACCCCAATATTTTTTGTGAGAATGGGTTGCGAAGAAGATTTTTGTATATACGTTTCATCTTTATTTGATAAGATACTAAGTAATAAGGGTTCGTTATGTATAAAGTAAGTAAAGGAGCATATATAATACCATCATTTCTGTTGGTATTTCTAGTAATTTTTGGTTCTTCTTACAACAGCACTTTATACTTTGCTGAATATACTCCTTTTTATGAAATAATCATCGTTTTTTATTGGCGTTTCTATTTACCGCAGGTTCTTCCTTTATTACTCCTAATATTTTTTGGTATTTTTAAAGATTATTTTATGATGTCTCCTATGGGGATGTCTTCAGTTAGCTTTGTGCTGATCTCACTATTGGCTCAAAAAGAAGCTTCCATTATAAAAAGTAAATCCTTAGTAGTGATATTTTTGATATTTACACTGAATATCTTTATAGTTTCTATTGTTAAAATAATATTTTTACACTTCTATATGAGAGTCAATATCTCTTTCTTGTTGAACCTGTTTTCGATTAGAGTGTTATCTACAATCTTAGTATATATACCAATACATTGTGCGCTTGGAATAATCAGGAATAAAGTATCGAGTCAAGAAGATGGACATTAGGGATTTTAAGTCTGCGATCTTTTCCAGAAGATCCTTTATTTTATTATCAATAAAGGCTTTGATTTTATTTGGTCTAGCAGTAAGGCTGTTTTTTTTGCAAATTTTGCAATCTAAGAAATACAAAACTCTTTCAGAGAGAAACAGAATAAAGTTCTTCTTGCTGGAGCCAAGGCGTGGACTTGTTTGCGATAGAAACGGCGTGTCTCTAGCAGAGAATAAGATCAACTATCAGCTATATTTCTACAGGCAACGAGGAAAAGATTATAAAAAGGTTTTAGGGGATGTTTTTAAAATAATATCTTTGTCTCAAACAGAACAAGAGCATATTATCAAAACAATCAGTAAAGCTATCTATTTATATCCTGTATTAATACAAGAGATGCTTTCTTGGAGGGATGTAGTAAGAATAGAATCAGAGAATAACTTGCCAGGTGTATATATAAGCAAAGGATATATGAGATTCTATCCATTAAAGAATTTCTTTGCACATACTGTTGGGTATGTTGGGATACCAAATAAAGAAGAGATAGAACAATATAAACTGCAGCGCGTGAGCGGTTTTAGGGTTGGTAAAACAGGAACTGAGAAGGAGATGAATGACAAGCTCATAGGGGGATTTGGCGTTAAGAAAGTTGAAGTAAATGCATATAGGTCGGTTGTAAGGGAGTTGGATAAAGACCGCAGTGTAGAAGGAGACGATATCTCTATATCTATAGATAGTAGGCTACAAGAGCATGTATATAACACACTAAAACCCGAAGGTTCTTCTGCAGTTGTGATCGAGGTAGAAACTGGAAATATTGTCTCTATGGTTTCTAGGCCTTCTTTTGATCCTAATATGTTTTCTTTTCCTATCAGTAAGACTGATTGGAAAAAGGTTGCTGGTAATGAGGCAAACCCATTAACCAATAGGGTAATAAACCAACTATACCCACCGGGGTCTGTATGGAAGGTAGTAACTTCTTTAGCTATTTTAAGAGCAGGGGTAGATCCGAATGAAGAGGTTATATGTAGAGGGTCTATAAAAGTTGGTAGCCAGGTATATAGATGCTGGAAGAAATCTGGGCATGGAAGGATGAATATGAGAACTGCTCTATATCACTCTTGTAACACTTATTTCTACAAGATGGGTAGGGATGCTACTATAGATAACATACATTCTGTTGCTAATACCTTAGGGTTTGGAGAAAAAACAGGGGTGGAGTTACCCGGAGAGCTTGCTGGGATTAATCCTAGCAGAAGGTGGAAGGAGATGCATTACAATAGTAGCTGGCTTATTGGTGATACAGTTAATCATTCTATAGGACAAGGCTATAACCTTGTTACGCCTATGCAACTTGCAGTTATGATGTCCCGTATTTCATCTGGTTTTAAAATAAAGCCAAGTTTGTATAAAAATAGCAGTAAGATAGAAAAATTGGATATACCAGAAAAGCATTTAAATATTATCAGGGATCATATGAATGGGGTTTTTAATAATAAAAATGGAACTGGTTATAATTTGAGAATTACAGAGGATCAGTATAAATTAGCAGGGAAGTCTGGTACAGCTCAAGTTGTTTCTAGAGATACGCTTGGAGAAAAGGATAAGAGTGTGAGAAGCCACGCTGTGTTTGCTGCTTATGCTCCTGTACATAAGCCTAAATACGCTATTGCTGTAGTTGCTGACAATGCTGGTTGGGGGGTTAAAGAAGCGGCCCCCTTAGGGATCGATATTTTATATTTTGCGCAAACAAAATTGTAGTCTATAATAGGCAGTATAAAATTTATAGAATCAAAAGTTTATGAGTCAAAAGAAAAAAAACATTACACCTAAGGAAGCTCTAGAATTCCACTCCTCTGGAAGCCCTGGTAAAGTAAGCTTACTTCCGACAAAGCCGCTTCTTACTCAAAGAGATTTGTCTTTAGCGTATTCTCCTGGTGTAGCATATCCATGTGTAGCAATTAGCGATGATCCTGACTCTGCCTATGAATATACATCAAAAGCGAACTCTGTGGCCGTTATAACAAATGGTACAGCTGTGTTAGGTCTTGGTAATTTAGGAGCTCTAGCCTCTAAGCCAGTAATGGAAGGAAAGGCCGTTTTATTTAAAAGATTTGCTGATATTGACGGTGTGGATATTGAAGTAGATACTGAGAATGTAAAAGAGTTCATCGATTGTGTAAAATATTTAGGACCGACTTGGGGTGGAATAAATTTAGAAGATATAAAGGCTCCAGACTGTTTTATCATTGAAAAAGAACTTCGTAATATTATGGACGTTCCAGTGTTTCATGATGATCAACATGGTACTGCTATCATTGTTTTAGCTGGTTTAATAAATGCTTTGCATTTGACTAAAAGAAGCTTCAAAAAAGTGAAAATTGTTTCTAATGGAGCAGGCGCTGCCTCTATAGCATGCATGGACCTGTTAGAGAAAATCGGCGTTCCTAAAAAGAATATTAAATTATGTGATTCTGCTGGTGTTGTTTACAAGGGGAGGAAGCAAAGCATGAATCAGTGGAAGGAAGCCTATGCTTCTGATACAAAAGACAGAACTCTAGATGATGCTATGAATGGTGCTGACATATTTGTTGGTTTGTCTGTAAAAGATGTAGTGAGTAAAGAGATGATTAAATCTATGGCAAAAAACCCTATTGTCTTTGTTTTGGCTAACCCGGATCCAGAAATAAAACCAGAGCATATCAAGGAAGCAAGAGATGATGCTATTATAGCCACGGGTCGTTCTGATTACCCAAACCAGGTTAATAATGTTATGGGATTCCCTTATATTTTCAGAGGTGCTCTTGATGTAAGAGCGAGAACAATTAATGAAGATATGAAGATAGCAGCTGCTGAAGCTTTGGCAGAGCTCGCTCGCCAGCCTGTTCCCGATGAGGTCTCTGAAGCCTATGGAGGGAAAGAACTTGTATTTGGTAAGGATTATATAATACCAGTTCCTTTTGACCCTAGATTGATTAGAACTATTCCTATTGCTGTGGCGAAAGCTGCAATTAAATCTGGAGTTTCTAGGAAGAGTATTAAAAATTTTGACGAATATGAACAACAGCTAGTATATAGATTAAACCCAGCAGCAAACTTGTTGAATAGCGTGCTTGAAAGAGCAAAAGCAAAACGCAGAAAAATCATATTTGCTGATGGTGAAGAATCTGCTGTAATTAAAGCCGCTATATCTGTAATGAATAATGGATATGGCATTCCTATCTTGATAGGTAGAGAAGAAAAAATACAAAAAGCTGTTGAAGGCTTCGCAGATAAAGATTTGCTAGATGCTATTGAGATCGTAAATGCTAAGGTTTCTCCCAAGACTGATAAGTATATAGAATTCTTCTATGAAAAAATGCAGCGTAGGGGGATGTTAAAACGTGATTGTGGCAGGATGGTGAAAAGCGACAGAAACATCTTCTCTGCCTGTATGCTAGAATGTGGTGATGCAGATGCAATGGTGGCAGGTTACACAAGAAGCTACAAGACAACTCTTGAAGATATACTCAAGGTATTCAAGAACAAGAGATCCCAAGAGATCTTTGGCCTATCTGTGCTAATTACAAAGAATAGTACGCTGTTCATCGCAGACTCTACTGTAAATATTGCACCTTCAGCAGAACAGCTTGCAAACATCGCTATACAAAGTGCGGCAAAGGCCAAAGAATTTGGACAAAAGCCACGGGTTGCATTCTTATCTTTCTCGAGTTTTGGTAGTTCAAAAACTTACGAGCGCACAACAAATATACGTGAAGCAGTAAGTATTTTGGATTCACGTAAAAACCTTGGATTTGAGTATGATGGAGAAATGACAGTAGATGTAGCATTAGATCCGGATAGCAAGAGTCAATACCCGTGCAGTAGACTATCTGGGCCCGCTAATGTCATGATAATGCCGTCTTTGCATGCTGCTCATATATCATCTAAGCTTTTGAAAGAAGCTGGAGGAGGGGCGTTTATAGGTCCAATGCTATTAGGGTTTAAAAACTCTGTACAGATTGTCAGAACAGAGGCCCCCGTTGAGGAAATTATAAGTATGGCAGCGGTTGCGGCTGCAGCTAAGTAAATAATATTGAAAAATGAGTAAGATCCTAGACGTATCTTTTATGACATCGTTTGATATATTAGTTTTATCTTTTTTAGCTTCTTCTATAATTTTTGCGTTCCTAAGAGGGTTTGTGAAATCAGCGATATCATTTGCAGGGTTAATCTTCATAGCCTTTCTTGCTTTTAACTTAGGCTTTCTTTTTTCTCCTATTATAGAGATGCTTTTGTTGAGTCATGCTCTCTCTGTTGTGGTGACTGCCACGGTGTTATTTATTCTATTTTTTGTGATAATGTCATTTATAAATGGAGTGTTATTTGTTCTTGTAAGCCCCTTAGCAGGTGGCCTAATAGATAGATTTGTTGGATTGTTATTTGGGTTAATAAGGGGATGTATATTAGCATCCTTCGTATTTCACATTATGACTCTTGTATACCCATCTCTCGAAGTGAAAGATAAATCTGATGTATTTTATGATAACCATGGTCTTCCTGGTTGGGCAAAGAATTCAGAATCTATTCTTTTGCTATCTAGGGGGGCAGGTTTAGTATCGAATTTTATACCAGAGAATTTTAGTAAAATACTAAATAAATCAATTATGGAATCTAAAAATAGCAAGGGAGGGTTCGATTTACCAAATAATAGAATTAAAGATATACACAGACTGAACAGGGTCTTTGGCATGATGCCAGATTCCGTTCTCGACGAGATGTCTCAAAAGGATCTAATAAAGCTACAAGATCAATCCGCTGATCCTCATGAAAAAGTAAAGATACTTGAAGATATGGCCAGGCAGTATCAAAGATATATCAGCGATAGGGCGTCATACCATTCAGAGGATATCAAAAAAATAAACAAGAGATACCATGATGTTATATCTAGTTTGAACAAAGAAATTAACAGATACAACTCTATGGTTGAATAGCCGTTCTTTCGAGAAACACATCAAAGAACTCTCTCTCCCAAAGCAATTTGCTATCTATATTTTGAGTTTTGCATTTCTCTTCTATTTTAGTGAGGGAATTGATAGCGAAGACGAGATCCTGTATAGAATATTTCTTTACGCCTACTTGGAAGTCCAGTAGGTTCTTAAAGAAGATCGGAGGCTTTATTGAGGATGTGGCCTCTTTTTCATTTTTCCCTTGAAGTATTTGAGTTTTAACTTTTAATAGCTTTATAAAGTGAGTGGCTATGTTTCTTGATATTGCGACTACGTGAACACCAGAATATGTCAGTTTAGTGAATTCCTTTTCTGCAGCAATGAAATTTCCTGAGATAATATTTTTGATGAGTGGGTCATAGCTATTTTTTTCTGAAGACTCACTTAATATCTCTTTTACAATATCTAAAGTGATTTCATTCCCATCTTCTGCATAGGATAATATTTTATCTATTTCAGTGGAAATTGTGGAATATTCACCTCCAGAGTTTTTTACAATAAAATCAACACATTCCCTCGGTAAGTCTAATTTTTTCTCCTGCGTCTTTTTAAAAAGTAGTTGTTTGATTTGTGTGTTATCTGGCGCATAGCATGTCAGAGCTGCAAGGTCTTTTTCGGATTCAAAAAATTTCCTTAGTGAGGATGAGGGCGATAATACCCCTGCTTTAATCACCACTAGATTCTCAGAAGAATAAGATGATATTATGTCTTTAAATTCTTTTTTTATAGATGTAGCAATGTTTTCTATGAGGATAAACTTCTTTTTTCTTATAAGAGACATCGCTTGTATTTCATGCAAGAAAATAGAATAATCTTGCTCTATATCATGATAATCAAGTGTGATCTTGGAGAGGGATGCATTATTATCTTCTTGAATTATTTTCTTTTCTAAAAGTGAAATTTTCTCTAGTACAAGGCTAGAATCCTGTCCGAAAATTAGTATTGCTTTATATTGGTTAAAACCTTTATCAAAAAATATCTTTTCGTTATTTGGAAATATTTTCATTAATAATAAGATTTTTATTGAGCAACGATACAATTATACGGCTTTTTAGAGACCTGGCTATATCTTTTAATGCATTTTTATACGCCTCCTTTTCTTGTATGAATGAGGAGTACGAGGAGAGGTTTTGTTCGAATCCTACTGTGGATTTTATCTCTCCAGATTTAATAATTTTATTTTTTAGATCTTTAAATTGATAATTTGCTACTACAGTCATTTCAGATCTAGAAATCGTAGTGTCTTTTTGTTCTAACAGGTCTTGTGTAGAGTTTCTTACTGATATATCTAAAATGAATTTTTGTTCTGAATCAATTCTATTAGGGTTTAGCTCTTCAATGAGATAATTCCTGAATATATAGGCTTTTGAAGCGCTGATAGAGCCAAGTTTTATTTGAGCAAGTATATCATAATTCTCTTCAGTTGCTTTGTGCAAAGGTGTAAAGCTACATCCTGCAAGGAGTAGGAATGTAATAAGAGCAATATGTTTCATCTGGATTATACTACTATATTTACTAGTTTGTTCTGTACATATATGACTTTACGTATTTCTTTGTTAGCTATGGATGCCTTTACTTTGCTTTCATTCAGTGCATAAGATTTGATCTCTTCCTCAGTTGCTTCTTGTGAGAAACTTGAGACTAATTTCAATTTGCCATTAACTTGTATAACAATTTTTTTACTATTCTGTTGTATCATCGCTTCATCATAAGATGGCCAATGAGAATTTACTATGATTCTGGTTTCTCCAAGAATGCTCCATAATTCTTCTGTAATATGCGGAACAAAAGGATTAAGAAGTTGAATAGAGACTTTTAAAGCTTCTTTCACAAGTGCTTTGTCAGAGTTGGAGTTTAGTTTGTATCTATAGATTCCATTAGTAAGTTCACGTATACTGGCTATAGCTTTATTTAGATGTTTGTTTTCTATATTCTCTGATACAGTTTTTGTCGTGGAATGAAGTTTTTGCTGCAGAGATTTTTGAGAATCACTTAATTCTTTAGAATTTGTTGATAAGTTGATATCGATATTTCTAATAAACTCTTTAGTAAAAATATATAGTTTATTCAAGAATTTGTAGCATCCCTCGACTCCTGAATCTGTCCATTCTATATTTTTCTCTGGTGGGCTATCAGAAAGAGTAAATAATCTTGCAGTATCTGCTCCATATTTTTCTAAAATAGGTAGCGGTGGAACTACATTTTTCTTAGATTTACTCATCTTCTCAACTCGATATGGAAAGACTTCTTCCTGAGTTTGCTTTTGAACTATCTTCCCACCTTGATTAACAATATCGCAAGGATCAACCCATTTGTCCTTTTTGTCCTTATAACTCATATGAGTAACCATTCCCTGCGGTAGAAGATCTAAGAAAGGTTCGTCTATATGTGGGTAACCACATTTAGAAAGAGCTTTTACAAAGAATCTTGCGTATAAAAGATGTAGAACAGCATGTTCGATACCGCCGATATATTGGTCAACAGGTAACCAGTATTTTACTGCATCTCTATCAATAGTATCTGATGTTTCATTATTGCAGTAACGCAAAAAATACCATGAAGAATCAAAGAAAGTGTCTAATGTGTCAGTTTCTCTTTTGGAGCCCTTTCCGCACTTAGGGCAATTAACATTTTTCCATGTAGGGTGATGGTCCAATGGATTTCCATTGCCACCAACTGTTACATCTTCAGGTAGTTGAACCGGAAGATCTTTTTCGCGCACTGGAACCACGCCACAGCTAGGGCAATGTATCATAGGTATAGGACAACCCCAGTACCTTTGTCTGGAAACACCCCAGTCACGTAATCTATATTGAGTTGTGGCTTGTCCTATATTTTTTTTCTCGAAATAGTCTATGATTTTTTCTCTAGCTTCTTTCGAAGTGAGATCATTTAAAAATGCTGACTCTATCAATATGTCGGAAGGCTCTACTTTTAAAGGCAGGTCAGTGTCTTTATGAGGTCTTTCTACAACCCTTTTAATAGGTAGCTTGTATTTTGTTGCGAATTCAAAATCACGCGCATCATGAGCAGGGCAACCAAATATAGCTCCTGTTCCATAATCCATCAGCACAAAGTTGGCAATGAATAGAGGGATCGTGTGGTTTGGATTTACAGGGTTTGTTAATTTAATTCCTGTATCAAAGCCTAATTTCTCAGCTTTTTCTACATCTTCTTCTGAGGTTCCAGATAGGCTAGATTCCTCTATAAATACCTTTAGAGCAGGACTCTTCTTTACTAGATCTTGTGAGATAGGGTGATCAAATGCTATAGCGCAGAAAGAAGCTCCGAAGATTGTTTCTGGTACTGTAGTGTATACCTCAACATATTTTTCTGACTTTACTATAGGGAACTTAATTTTTGAACCACGGGATTTCCCTATCCATTTTTCTTGCATCAATTTTACATGATCTGGCCAATTCTCTAGTGTCTCTAGAGAATTCACCAGATCATCTGCAAAATCAGTGATTTTGATAAACCACTGGGTTAATTTTTTTTGCTCTACCAATGCACCAGAACGCCACCCTCTGCCATTTTCAACTTGCTCATTAGAAAGCACCGTCTGGTCTGCAGGGTCCCAATTTACTAAGGATTCTTTTCTGTACGCCAGACCATTCTTGAAGAAATCTAAAAAAATCTTTTGTTGATGCTTGTAGTAGGAAGGGTCGCATGTAGTAATCTCTTTGTTCCAATCATATGAAAATCCTAGCCTTTGAAGCTCCTCTTTCATATTCTCGATATTTTCGTAGGTCCATTTTTTTGGATGAGTTTTTTCCTCAATTGCTGCATTTTCTGCAGGCAGGCCAAAAGCATCCCAGCCCATAGGATGCAATACATTAAACCCTTTTTGAGTTTTATAACGAGCAATTACATCGCCTATACTGTAGTTCCGTACATGTCCCATGTGGATTTTCCCAGAAGGGTAGGGAAGCATTTCTAATGCATAGTATTTAGACTTAGTATTATCTATTTCTGCAGAGAAAACAGATAGATCATCCCATCGTTTCTGCCATCTTTTCTCTATTTCTAGAAAATTGTAATTATCCTGCATTTTCTTGAGATATTTTTAAGCTTCTAGCTCTAGTGAAGATTTTATCTTCAATGTCTTCTCTTATTTCTTCTGCAGGCTTTGTGTCTCTCCATATAGAATCAGCCAATCTTTGTTTGAAAACAGATACTTTTAAAGCCTGAACATTAAGGGAGGTGTCTTGAATGAGTATATTCACTTTATATCTCTCTCCAGGGTGGTCTAGATCTTCTAACCATTCAGTTGTTATTACACCTCCAGATGAGTCGCTAACGGCGATAGGCATGAATCCAATTACTTCTAAAGAAGCTTTCCATAAGAATGCATTTACTCCTAATCCTTTGTATCCACCAGAACTCTCTTCTTTGTCGTTTTTACCAAATAGATTAAAGCCACTTGATCCATCGGAGTTGTTCAGAACAGAGCCAACTCTTTCATTCCTTAGGTCTTGAGCAGATTTTGGATATTTTGATCCAACCGCTGCGTAAGAGGAGTTTATTATTAAAAATGATGATGTTAGTAGGATAGCAAAGACTTTTCTTGTTTTCATGGCCCACCTTAAGTGTTCTAAATAATTGTATGAAAATTACACCATAAAATAGTATTCGGCAACTAATAAATAAATATTGAGAAGGGGTGATATGTGATTTATTAAAAAGTAGTTGAGAGCTATCTTGTATTTATCTAGAATACAAAAAAAACATTAAGAGAGGTTAAATTGAATAATTTTCATACTAAAGTGTTAATAATAGGTTCGGGTCCAGCTGGTTATACTGCAGCAATTTATGCGGCGCGTGCAAATTTAAAGCCGGTTTTAGTGACAGGAATGCAACCTGGGGGGCAGCTTACAATAACTACAGATGTTGAAAACTATCCTGGATTTGCCGATATTATACAAGGGCCATGGTTGATGCAACAGATGGAACAACAAGCTAAAAATGTAGGGGTTCAGATAATAAATGACCATATTAAAGATGTAGATTTAAAGTCTAGTAATTTTACTTCTACAGGAGAATCAGGAAAAACATATTCTTCTGATACAATTATTATCTCAACAGGTGCTCAGGCTAGATGGCTGGGGCTTGAAAGCGAGAAGAAATTCCAAGGTTTTGGTGTGTCAGGGTGTGCCACTTGTGATGGGTTCTTCTATAAGAATAAGGCAGTGATGGTTGTTGGTGGTGGCAACACGGCTGTAGAAGAAGCGATTTATCTAACAAACTTTGCGAGCAAAGTAACGCTTGTTCATAGGAGAGATAGTTTGCGTGCAGAGAGTATGCTTCAAGAAAGATTATTTTCTAATAAAAAAATAGAAGTGATATGGGATAATGTTCTTGAAGAGGTTGTAGGAGATGAAAACCCCCTTGGAGTTACAGGTGCGAAATTAAAGAATATCAAAACAAAAAAAGAGAGGGATATTAAAGTAGATGGTGTGTTTGTTGCCATAGGTCATGTTCCTAATACAGGACTATTTAAAGGTCTATTAAAGATGGATTCAGAGCAATATATTATTACTGAATCAGATAGTACAGCTACTAGTGTTCCGGGTGTTTATGCGTCAGGTGATGTGCAGGATAAAACCTACAGACAAGCAGTGACAGCTGCGGGGAGTGGATGTATGGCTGCTTTAGAAGCAGAGAGATTTATCTCAGAAAAAGAGTCAAAAAAAGAATTGGTTTAGATGTTGATAGAAAAAGGAAAAACCCACTAATAAATTAGTGGGTTTTTCCTTGAGGAGGCAAAGCTAAAATTTTACATTTTTTGCTTTCAAGGTTTGAGCATAACAGGTGGACATGCAATTGCAAGTTGTAAAATGCAAAGAACTCTCTTTTTTCTGCAGCGACATTGTAAAAAAGTCATGCCTCGTGTTTAGAACTTAAATTTTGTCCCCAGGATTAGAGCGGTCCCTTTGTTTGAAAGGTCCGAGGAAGAGATTGATGAAGTGCCTACTGCATTATTTGCAATACTAGTATAAGTCTTCTTTTGCTTCATATTGAAATTTGTAACTTTTACGTAATTTTTAATTCCTGAGACTGGTTGATACTCAGCTCCTATAGAAAGCAAAGTGATAGGGTTAGAGAATTTTTTGCTGTAAAAGGCAGATCCATTAATACTTAATTTTTCAGTTAATTGATATGCTGCTCCTAAATCACAGAACCATGCGTTAGGTATATTAGCAATTTTCTGAGTATTAGTTTTGAAGTGGTTTCCATAGGAAGAGCTTATCTCCAAATCTTCATAAGCGTAGGTTGCCCCTATAGATACTGCCTTCGACTTGTTGTATGTTCTGGCTTGTGCTGCATCGGTTGTACTTCTTTTTACAGAAGCGTATTCACCCACTAATGCAACTTCTAGAGTTTGTTTTTGTGCAAATTCATGCTCCCAAGTAGCGCCGGCGGCTATAGCGTTATATTCTTGCCTAGATGGGCTTGTTGACACAGTAGGCATTGAGATAGAGGAACCATTGTTTGTTGCGTCTGGGATATAAGATGCCCCAAATTGGAATCCTTTTATCTTAGGAGTGTAGTAAGTAACTTTTCTCGATCTTTCATTTGGTGTTTTAAATGTAGTTTCTTTTAATACAAGCTTTGCAGCTGTTAAGAAGTTATTTTTTACAACACCTGCAGAAGTGGTAACACTAATGTAGTTATCCCAACCACCGGATTTATCGCCCTTGATTTGCATTTCAACCGCAGAGCTTATATTGCTACCTAATTCAAAGCGCCCTATGCCCTCATGCTGAGTCCATAGATATGTTCTATCTAAATAATGTTTTCCTGCTTTTGCTGAACCTTGGGTAGTTGCTGTAAGGCCTATTTGAGCTCCATAATTCCAGTTGTTAACTGTATAATTTTCTATTGTTAAATGCGCGGCAACATTAGAATTAAACCCGATATCCCCGTTATTGGCTGTTACTGGAGTGTTTCTATATTTAGAATCTTGTATCCTTGTTCCAGCTTCAACGCTGAGCTCAGCTCCAAGTTTGACCTTGCATATGTTTGTACTTTGAAGTGCTACATCTGCTACAGAATGCATAGTAAACAAAGAAAGCGTTGTTAACAAAAATTTAGCATGGAAATTCATAGCGGGGAATATAGATCTCATTGGAAACAGTGAATTTATTATCAATTTACTAAAACCATAAAGAATAGCCCTTAAAGGTCAATTAAAAAGATAGTTGTGATCCAAAAATTAGGGCTGTGCCTTTGCTTTGATATATAGATGGTGTTATAGAGGCGTTTCCAGGAGCATTAAAAGCAACAGCAGAATAGTTTTGAGTCTGTTTTGCTTTAAAATGCGCTAAATCTACATATGCTAATGCTCCTTTTGCTACATCTGTCTCGATTCCAATACCAGCGACATCTAGTTTATTTTTCAATTTCTCAGTATGTAAGAAAGAAATACTAGTGCGTGTTGAGGGGGTAATTTCATATTGAGCACCTAGAGTATAAAAGGATGTATCGCTTAAACCCGAAATTTTCTCAAGATTCGCTTTACCATGATACCCATAAGAGGCACCAAGATGAATTTTATCGTATCTATAATTACCACCAACCTCAAATGCTTGGGATTTGTAGAAGTTCCTGTTAGTTGTTTTATCTAAAGTACTTCTAGCTATTTGTCCGCGCTCACCAATGAAAGCTAGGCTAACATCTTGCTTGATGTCTATAGATTTTTCCCAAGTTAAACCAAGTGAGACACCATTCCCTTCTTGTCTGGTTGCGGTTGTACTTGTACTGGGGGTGCTTGAGGAACCTCCATTATTCGTTACATCGGGAGTATATGAGATACCAAGTTGGAACCCATTCGATTTTGGAGTGTAGTAGGTGATCTTTCTAGATCTTTCATGAGTATTGGTAGAATCAAAGTTTGTTTCATTAAATAATAATCCAGGGAAAGTTAAAAAATTCCCCTCACTAACACCGGTTGCACCTAAAGCGGATGTATCAAGGCTTATATATTTTCCCCAAGAGCCATCAGCACCACCAGATGCAACAGCAACAGACATTCCATTTATTCCCATAGATGTAGATGCGCTTGCATTACTTCCTAATTCAAATTTTCCGACATTATCATGCTCCAACCACAGATAGGTACGATCCAAAAAGTCACTTCCTGCCTTGGATGAAGATACGTTATTTCCCCTGATACCCAGCTGCATACCGTATTTCCAGTTATTTGGAAGGGTGCTTTTTAAAGAAAGATGCACTGCGGTAGAGGAGTCAAACCCTATATCTTTATTATTTTGAGTTATGGAATAGATTGAGCTATTAAACCGTGTTCCAGCTTGGAAATACATCTGACCACCAATGTTTAATTCAAAGTTGTTAGATGTTCCAGGAATATGGTGATCGGCAAGTGAAGAACTTGTTAATAATATTGCGATAGAAGAGATATATAGTTTTTTCATTGCGCTTTGGGTGCTTTTTTATTTTTAGAAGAGCATAGAAGTTTTTTTGAGTAATGCAATAGGGGTAAAAAAAAAGAAGACACCCTTCTGGGTGGCTTCTTTTTTTTAAGGTTAGGACCCTATATAAGGGTTACATTCCCCTGCTGGTTTCGGGTCCCTTTTTCTTAGCGGCTCTTTTCGTCGACGCGGAATGCTCTACTTTAGTACCAGCTGCAGCTAGCTTTTCACCAGCTATTCTTGCGGCTTTACCCATGCTTTCCTTAGCCCCTAGGTATCCATACGCAACACGATCTGAGGCAGACTGCATGATAGGCTTGATTTTTTCTACAGCGCTGTCAAAAGCTCTTTTTACAGGTTCTGTTGCTTTGCTTATTATTGGTTTCATTGTTTCTACATAAAAAGTTTTCGTAGAATCAGCAAAATTGCCCATTTTCTCTTTTACATAATCCTTGAATTCACCAGATTTGGTATAAATCTTACCTCCCATTTCCTTTGCTTTTGCGGAAATAGCTTTTGCAACGGAGGCCATCTTCTCAAAGAATCCTACGAAAGCTTTTTGTATTTTTTCTGCGGCTGTTCCAAGATTAGAAGCTAGACTAGTGAGTTTTGTTTTCATAAAGCCCATTGCTCTTTTCATACGTGCTTCAAAAGTCTGTTCCTCCTTTCTTTGTCTTTCCTCCATAAGATGCGTAACCATCTGTTGTAAAGTTTCTTGCACTTTACTTAATACTTCCTTTAGTTTTAGGTCTTGGATATCTTCAAAAGCTTCTGCCGCGGAAGCAATTGTGCTTGTACCAACGGCTTCAATTGATAATGGTGTTGGCATGTTGTTACCTTTATTGATTAAATAATAACCCTATTATGCCCCCAAAGTATTAAGAAAAGGTTAATTCTTTCATGGCATCAGAGACTCTGATAAAGCTATGAAAGATATCGTTGAAAAACAAAACCGCTTGGATTATATCAATTTTTGATATATAAATTTGTGCTATCTTAATTTAAATTCATAAAAAAATTCAATGAATAACAAATATAGAAGTCATAAATGCAATGAAATTAACGTTGCTGATGTTGATAAAATTGTAAAATTATCTGGTTGGGTCCATAGAAAAAGGGACCATGGCAACCTTTTATTCATTGATTTAAGAGATCATTATGGGATTACGCAGCTTGTATTTAGTTCTGATAATCCTCTGCTTGAGCAGGCATCGCACATAAAGAATGAAAGCGTTATTACTATAGAAGGATCCGTAGTGAAGCGTACTGAAGAGACTGTCAATCATACTTTGCCTACGGGTTCGGTTGAGGTAAAGGTATCTTCTTTGATTATTGAGTCTGAATCTGAGTATTTGCCGCTTCAAGTGAATAGTGACGAAGATTGCGCTGAGGATATGCGTCTGAAATATCGTTATCTGGATCTTAGGAGGGAGAGGGTTCACAATAATATTATACTGCGTTCTAGGGTTATAAACATGATGCGAAGCGAGATGGTTGCGCAAGATTTTGTGGAATTCCAAACACCTATACTTACATCTAGCTCTCCAGAGGGCGCTAGGGACTTTTTGGTGCCTAGCAGATTGCATCATGGTGAATTCTATGCTTTGCCTCAAGCTCCACAGATATTTAAGCAGTTGGTGATGGTATCTGGTTTTGATAAATATTTCCAAATTGCTCCATGTTTCAGAGACGAAGATGCAAGGGCAGACAGATCTCCTGGTGAGTTTTACCAGTTAGACTTGGAGATGTCATTTGTTACACAGGAAGATGTATTTAATGCAATTGAACCTGTGATGCATAAGATATTCACAACTTTCTCAGACAAGAAGGTGACTCCATTTCCTTTCCCAAGAATCACTTATAAGGATTCTATGCTCAAATATGGTAGCGATAAGCCAGATTTGAGGAACCCAATTATTATTTCTGATGTAACAGATATTTTTGCGGATTCAGGATTTTCTATCTTTGTATCGAATATTAAGAAGGGCGCAAAAGTTCGTGCGATACCGGCTCCTAGAACTTCAGGGCAGCCGAGAAGTTTCTTTGATAAGAAAATTGAATTTGCACAATCCCACGGCGCTAAAGGTCTTGCTTATATTATATTTGATGAAGATGGAGCCGCTAAAGGCCCTATTGCAAAATTATTGAAAGAAGATGAGTTAAATAAACTGAAAGAAGTTGCGGGTATTAAAGATGGAGATTCCGTTTTTCTTTCTTGCGATAAAGAACTAGCGGCCGCTAAACTTGCGGGTTTTGTAAGGACCCACCTTGCGGAAGAATTGGATTTAATTTCAAAGGATTGCTTCAAATTCTGCTGGGTTATTGATTATCCATATTTTGAAATGGATGAAAAAACTGGAAAAATTGAATTTAGTCATAATCCATTTTCCATTCCTCAAGGAGGAATGGACATATTAAAGAATGCTAAAACCACAGAGGATTATTTGGAAATTCTTGCATATCAGTATGACATTGTATGTAACGGTATTGAGCTTTGCAGTGGTGCTATCAGAAACCACCAGCCAGAAATGATGTATGAAGCATTTAAGGTTGTTGGCTATGATAAAAAATATGTGGATGAAAAATTCTCAGCATTGGTTACCGCCTTTAAGTATGGCGCCCCTCCTCATGGTGGTGCTGCTCCTGGTATTGATAGAATTGTTATGCTTCTTGCTGACGAAGAGAATATACGTGAAGTGATTTTATTTCCTATGACCCAAAAAGCTGAAGACTTAATGATGAAAGCGCCTTCATCTGTTGACCCTATGCAGCTGAGGGAGTTAGGTCTTGATTTTTCTGTGGCAACTAAGAAAAAAATATCAGATCAGGAAGGCTAGGTTTCCACGAGCATACTTGTCAATAATGAAGATATATTTCCTCGCATAGCCAGTTTTTTCGCCTCCGCTAGACTTTTCGGCAAATCTTTTAATCTGTATTGTGGGTCCGAACAAATTCCGTATGTGGGCTCTTGTGGTATAATTTTTTCTGTTAACCCTAAGTGAATTCCTGCTAATATTGCTGCGATAACTTTTGCGGGTTCTGCATTTGAGCTTGCTATTCTGCACTCGATTCGTCTTGGGCCTTTCTCCATAGGGGTTATTCTAATGGCGGCAGTTCTGTTGTTTATACCCCAAGATATCTTTGAAGGGGCAGTCATGCTTGGATTTGTAAAGCGTTGATATGAATTTTGGGTGGGGGCAAAAAACACACAAGATTCCTCCATAGTATTTAGTAACCCTCCTATAGAGTAGGCAAGAGCTTTTGGAGTTTTGCTATTTGTGCGGATATATATATTGTTTTGTTCTGCATCTAGGAAATTAATATGTATATGCATTCCGCTAGAGGGTTGGTCTACATATGGTGTAGCAGAAAAAATCGCAATATCTTGCAGATCTCTTTTTGTTGCCTCTATGTTTTCTACAAGCTTTAGGGGGCTTTTAACAGGAGAGAATTTTAATTCGAATTGACCATCTCCTTCTTCTGCGGATATTTCATTAGAGATAGACTTGTGTAGCTTTTGCTCTGGTATCTTTGAGTAGAACTCTAACTCGCATCCTAATACTGGAATAATATTAAAATTATCTAGAAAGAGAGACTCATATCGGAAAAGTATTTTTTTAAAATCTATATTTCTTAATAAAAGCTTAGTCATGTGTTTTTAGAAATTTCGATCCTACCAGAGAAAGGATAGAAATAATAGAGCAAAAAATCAATATTCCATATATTGACGCAAGGGACTCCGTGTGCTTCCACAACCATATTGCAACAGGTACCATAAATCCTCCTAGCTGCCCCCCTAAAGAATGGCTTAGTGAAATGGAGGTGTATCTTTTTTTTGTATGAAACAATCCGTGCATCCATGAGTAGAAAGGAGCGCAGAACCATGCAGTTAAAATCGCGAAAGCGGCTTTCATTGCAATCAATAGATAGAGATTATGAAAGGATATCAGAGAAATCAGTGGGTAGGATAGGAGCATTGTTGTTATGGCTGCTAGGATCATGGAGTTCGTAGCAGAGGTTTTATCTGCAAGCTTTCCAAAAAACGGTAAGGAAATCATATATAAAATAGTAGTACCTGTATTAATTGACATAATTACAGGTAGTTTAAAGGGGGTTATTAAGGGCAGTAAAGAATTCATGAGGTAAGCAGGGAGCAGGTATAAGGCGCTATGAAGAGCCGATACTCCGATTCCAGAGAATAAGGGCTTATATTCTTTTATCACATCTCTTGTTCTTACAGGTTTAACGTTTTTATATTTTAAGAATTTTGGAGTTTCTGAAATATTAGTTCTTATGTAAAAACCAACTATACCAGTAAGCGACCCTATTAAATAAGGAATCCTCCAGAATTTTTCTGGGAAAAAGGTTGTGATTGTTGCAATAATTGCGGCTGCTAACATTCCAACTACTGCATAGCTTCCATATAAGCCACTCATGTAACCTTTGTTGGATTCTCTATGCTCTAAAACAAAAACAGCTCCTCCGCAGCTTTCTCCTGCAATGAAGAACCCTTGGGTGCTACGTAATATTAAAAATAATATAGGAGACCAAATACCTATAGATTCGTATGTGGGCAGTAATCCTATTGCTCCTGTTACTACAGCCATTCCTCCAATGCTTACGGTTAAAGCGGTTTTTCTGCCATATATATCACCGATTCTTCCTATGGTTAGTGCTCCTATAGGCCTAACAATGATGCTTATTGGTGTGAATACAAATGTTAATATTAGGGCATTTAACATTTCAACTTCAGGAAGAAAAATAGAAATTAATACTGGAACCATGAAACCATATAGGGACATATCATAATGCTCTAATGCATTTCCTATCATCGCAGCAACGGTTGCATTGGCTGCGTTTTTCTTTATACTATTCACTCGGGTCCGTCTTTAAAGAGTTCTAACTAAATAACATATATGCCTGATTTTTGCAAAGTAGAAAATGATTTTATTATTACTCATAATCGTTATTCCCCTCAAAATGCTGTATATGGATTTTTAGGAAAAGAGGCTCCTCTGAAGTCACATAAATTCTTGCTGCATTTAGATAAGAATACACAGGAGAATAGATCCAGAATAATAAATATGTTTGGGGAGAGATATTCTCATATATCTATTTTGAAACAAGTGCATGGCAATAGAGTGGTGGAAGTTAAGGATGTTCCGGATCTAGGTGAAGAGCATGAAGCAGATGCCCAAGTTACAAATAAAAAAGGGATCCTATTAGCTATTCAGGCAGCAGACTGCGTCCCTTTACTTTTTATTGATCAAGAGAATGAAGTCATAGGTGCTGCGCACGCTGGATGGAAAGGTGCCTTGGAGGGAGTTACCTTGGAAACTGTAAAGAAGATGCAAGGTTTGGGTGCAAAGCTACCATCTGTTGAAGTTGTTATTGGCCCTTGTATACGCAAAGAATCTTATGAGGTGGGGGCAGAATTTTTAGAAGAGTTTCTATTGAAAGACAAGAATAGTAAGAGATTTTTTATACCAGGAAAAAAAAAGGAAAAATACATGTTTGACCTTCCTGGATATATTAAAGGAAGCCTGTGTGGCATGGGATTGAGGGGGGTATTCGATACGAAATTAAACACCTTTTTGATGAAAGAAAAATTCTTTAGTCACAGACGAAAAAAGCACGAAGGTAGCATACTGTCAGTTGTAGGGCTTAGATGATAGATTTAAAATTCTTTTTCAAAACAGAAAGATATGCAAGATATATCAGTGGAATATCCTCTGTAATCTTATTTTCAGTAGGGGGATACTTTGTTTTTAGCTCCCCCTTAGACTATCAACAAGGTGAGTTTGTAAGGATTATGTACGTTCATGTTCCATCTGCATGGATGGCTCTTGGTATATATATGTTTATGGGAGTTTGTAGCATTGTATATATAATTTGGCGTAATAACTTCCTGGACCTTCTTGCAAATCAAGCTGCCTTTATCGGCGCTATTTTTGCTGCAGTAACTTTAGTGACGGGTGCAATGTGGGGTAAGCCAATATGGGGAGCTTGGTGGGTTTGGGATGCTCGATTAACATCGATGCTCATACTGTTTTTTTTCTATCTTGGCTATACATCTCTTTTTAACTCTGTAAGGGAGGATTTAATAAAAAATGATGCTCCAGCTATTTTAGCTATAATAGGATTGGTGAATATTCCTATTATAAAATTTTCTGTCAATATGTGGAGTACCTTGCATCAGCCTGCCAGCATTATAAAAACTAGTGGGACTTCTGTTCATTCATCTATGATGGTGCCTTTATTGTTGATGTTTTTCGCTTGTGTTTCATTTTTTGTCTTTATACTAATTTTTCGAGTCAATACAGAAATTATGAGAAAAAAAATATTGCGTATTAAGCATATATCATCTAGTTAAGTAAATAGAAAAATAAATATTTGTATGACTTTTGTAGTTACTGAATCCTGTATAAAATGTAAATATTCTGATTGTGTGGAAGTTTGTCCAGTAGATTGCTTCTACGAAGGCAAGAACATGCTTGTGATCAATCCAGATGAGTGTATTGACTGTGGTGTGTGTGAGCCAGAATGTCCGGTAGAGGCCATTCAACCTGAATCCGAAGATTTGATCGAGATGATTGAGGTGAACAGGAAGTACGCTAATGCATGGCCTAAGATTACTGAAAAAAAAGAGCCGTTAAAAGATGCAGAACAGTACAAAAATGAATCTGATAAATTTAAAAAACATTTCGACCCTTCTCCTGGCGGCTAGTAGAAAAATAATTTATTCCTCTCTTGTTGTCTTGATTCTATCTTTTCCTTCCTATGCGCTTCAGATAGTGGATAGTGAAATACAAGATGTGTTAAAAAAGCTGGTGGGTCCTATATTAGAGGCATCTGGTACTAATCCTGAGGAGGTAACCATATATGTAATAGCGGACAAAAGCATAAATGCTTTTGTTGCTAATGGCAGGAATATCTTCATTAGCACAGAGCTCATAGCTAGATTTAATGACCCTGATATCCTTAAAGGGGTTGTTGCTCATGAATTGGGACATATTGCTGGGGGGCATTTAGTCAGAAGAGACGAGAAGATCAGAGAGATACAAAACCAATCTATGCTTGCAACAGGATTACTTGGAGCGTTGTCTGCGATTTCTGGAAACCCCACAGCTATTATGGGTTCTCTTATGGGGCCATCTCATGTTTTTTATAAGGAATTTTTATCCTATTCTAGAACACAAGAAGCATCAGCTGATCAAGCGGCTGTTAGATTTTTACACGATAGTAACAACTCTGTAAAAGGTTTAATGAAGCTATTGAACTATTTTGATATTATGGAGAGGAGGGGGTACAAAGAACCAAACCCTTATAGTAGGACTCATCCATTAAGTAGAAGTAGAATATCTTCTGTAAAATATGCTTTGTCGCGTGAATCTAGAGGTGGTGGGTCTACAGCATCTGAAAGAGAGCAATATTCTAGGATAGTTGCTAAGTTGCGTGGGTTTCTGAAAAATGTCGAGATTCCTAAAGAGGGAGAGAATACTTCTTCTGATTTGGATAGATTCTCACAAAAATATCGTGATGTAGTTTATCTATACAGTATTCATCAAACAGATGAGGCTCTGTCTGTATTAGAGAACCTAATCAAGATAGAGCCTCATAATGGGTATCTGCATGAGATGAAGGCGCAAATTTTATTTAGGTCTGGGGATTTTAAGAAATCCTTAGAATCGTACAGGATTGCAGTTTCTTATATAGATAACCCCATATTAAAGGCAGAATACGCGGTTTCTTCAGCTCATTATGTTGAATCTGTTGAAGATGAATATGAAAAAAGGAATATCTTAGAGGAGGTGGTGACTTTGCTTGAGTCTGTGATTTTACAAAATATAAAGAATCCTTATATTTATAGAGTTCTTGGGACTGCTTATGGAAAGTTAGGAGATTTAGGGTATGCTAACCTGATGCTAGCAGAAGAGGCTTTTATGAGTGGTAAAATTGCTGATGCAGAGCAGTTTATTATAAGTGCTAAAAGAAATTCTAGAAAACGTACTAGACTAAATCTCAGGATTGACGATATAATGAAGCAAATAAAAAATTTAAAATCATAGAGGTTATTTATGACTGACGAAGATAATCAAAATTCAAATGAAAACCAAGAAGCTCCAAAGGATCAACGTTCAGAGGAAAGAAATGATACCCCAGAAAATCCAGGTGAAGAAGAGAATTCAGGTGGATTTAATCCTAGCAAAGGAATGATCATTGGAGGTCTTATTGTTTTTGTTATCATTCTATTTGCCGCACAAGAGTATATACACTTTGGTGATAAAAACCACAAGGGGCCACAGGATACAAAGAAGGTGAGCTCTCGTAAACAAGTAAAGACATCTACGGCTACACCTGACATAGGGAATTCTCCAAGGACTAATGATGTGCATTCTAGTGCTCATTCAGGAGATTCTATAGTTCCAAGAAATTCCCCTATTCCTTCCCATAAACAAAGCAAAAAGGACATAGAGAAAATTATAGGTCAGTATATAGAAAACAACCCTGAGATCGTTGCAAAAGCGCTACAAAATCTTAACGCTAAGATGGACAAGCAGAGAGAGGGTAACGCTAAGAATTACCTCAAAAACAATATGAATAAGATTACTGAGAGTAAAATCTACCTTGGTAACCCTGACGGCAAAGATATCATAGTAGAGTTTTTTGACTATAAGTGCAGCTATTGCAGAAGAAGCCACTTGGTCATGGAGCGTGTTATGAAGGAGTATCCTAGTGTTAAACTGATATTGCTACCTATCCCTATGTTAGGAAAGAATTCTGCTGATGCGGTTAGAGGATCTGCAGCTGTATGGAATTTATCAAGAAAGCATTTCTCTGATTTCCATGAGGCTTTAATAAATTCTCCTTCTATTGATGATAATACAATAAGCACAATTGCCGCTAAGTTAGGGATTGCTAGCGAGTCTTTATCAAAGGAGATGAAGTCTCCGGAGGTTCAGAAGATGATAGATGAAAACCTTGGGATTGCACAACATGCAGGAGTAAGAGGGGTTCCAACATTCATTATAGACGGTGAATTAGTGCCAGGAAGCTTAAGCTACGAAGGTTTTAAGGAGATACTAGATAGACGCAGCTTAAAACAGTAATTTTAAATATTGCTAAAAAATTGCAGTTTTTTGAAATAACTTCTTGACTATGCCTCGGAAAACTAATAGATTGTCACCTCGTAATTTAATCGTAAATTTACCAAGGTTTAAAGATGCCACGCGCTTGCGAATTAACAGGTTTAGGAGTTCTTTCAGGGAACAAGGTTTCTCACTCCAAAAGAAAAACTAGAAGAAAATTTCTACCAAACTTACAACAAGTAACTTTGTTTAGTGAGGCTTTGAATCAATCTATTAGATTTAGAATTGCAGCAAAAACATTGCGTACTGTTGATTTCAAAGGTGGGTTGGATTGTTTTCTATTAAATATTCAGCCTAAAAAGCTGACTGTTTCAGCTAAGTCTTTGCGTAATAAAGTTAAGGTCGCTTTAGAGAGAGGTAACAGTAAGGAGAAAAAAACTGCAAGGGTTGAAGTAAAAAAGAAAGTTGAAGATAAACCAAAGAAGAGAATAGCTAAGAAATTAAAAGCTAAAGAAGCAACGGCAAAGAAAGTTTCCGCAAAAAAGGCGCCTGCGTCTAAAGAAAAAGTAAAAAAAGAAGAAAAATAGCGATATGAAGCAAGATATACATCCAAAATATAATAAAGTTACAATTAAATTCCCTAAAGGAGATTCTTTTGAAACTTACTCCTCTTTGTCTGAGGATAAGCTTTTTGTTGATGTTGACTTCAGAAAGCACCCAGCCTGGACTAAGAAAGGTGTTGCATCTGCTAACGCAAGTAATGCTCAAGTTAGCAAATTTAATGAGAAATTCGGTAGCTTTGATTTTTCTTCATCAAAAAAACACCCCGCTAAAGCTGAAACAAAGTCAGCTTCAACTGAAGAAGGTGATAAAAAATAACTTTTCACATTTAGTTCAGTATAAGTTTTCGTTTTGATCTTTTAGCATTTTTTGTTTCTATATCAATCTGATTATTTTCCCCTTATAAATTTTAAATCAGATAAAATATGGTACAATTCAAAAGCCTTCATTTAAATAACAAAATTCTTAACGCCTTAGATAAAAAAGGTTATTCTTCTCCAACTGAGATTCAAGAAAAAGCTATACCGCATCTATTGGACAAGAAAGATTTACTAGGGATAGCTCAAACTGGTACTGGTAAGACAGCTGCTTTCTCTTTGCCAATTTTACATAATTTGTGTGAAAATAAAGTAAGAGCAAGATCAAAAGAAGTGCGTGCATTAATTTTGACTCCAACAAGGGAATTAGCCTCTCAAGTAGTTGATAATATACGTGAATACAGTCAGGATCTTGGTTTGAGGTATACAACTGTATTTGGTGGAGTTAGTATACATAACCAAGTTAGGAATTTACAGAAAGGTCTGGATATTGTAGTTGCCACTCCTGGACGCCTTCTTGATCTGCACAAACAAAAGAAAATCTTTTTTGGCCAACTTGAGATATTGGTCCTTGATGAAGCTGACCGTATGCTTGATATGGGATTCTTGCCAGATGTGAAGAGAATTATTGAGCAGCTTCCGAAAGAAAGGCAAACAATGCTTTTTTCTGCAACAATGCCTAAAGATATAGCATCTCTAGCATCTTCTATGCTTGTAAAGCCTGTAATGGTTGAAATTCAGCCACAAGAGTCTTCTGCTAAGAAAATATCTCAAAAGGTATATAGAGTTGCGAAAGCAGATAAAGCTTCCTTATTGAATCTTTTATTGAAGAAAGAGCAGATTCAAACATGTGTAGTTTTCTCAAAAACAAAACATGGCGCTGATAAGATAGTAAAGTTTCTTGAAGGACAAGATATTAAAGCTGATGCGATACACGGAGATAAATCACAAAATGTCAGAGAAAGGATTCTAAGAGATTTTAGAAGAGGCAAGAAAAATGTGTTGGTGGCAACAGATATTGCTGCACGAGGAATAGATGTTCCTGGGATTACTCATGTAATTAACTATGATATGCCTCAGGATGCTGAAAGCTATGTGCATAGGATTGGCCGTACTGGTAGAGCAGGCAGAGAGGGGTTTGCACTCTCCTTCTGTGATAATTCAGAAGTTGGAATGCTAAGATCTGTTGAGAAGCTGATAAAGGATAAAATTGAGATAGACGAAGATCAACCTTATCATATCAAATCTTCTGGCTTGTCTTCTCCAGGAGGTGGATCCAG
The DNA here is from genome assembly GCA_047404135.1 of Rickettsiales bacterium. Taxonomy (GTDB): domain Bacteria; phylum Pseudomonadota; class Alphaproteobacteria; order Rickettsiales; family JABSSG01; genus JAHZKS01. Next base: position 176,843 of record JBDOIT010000004.1, on the reverse strand, counting down.
AAAACCTAGGTCAAATTCTAGATTTTCTAAATCTCGCATACCTAGAGATAAAAGAGGTGCATCAGGCTCAAAGCGTAAGTTTGGTGACAGAGATTCTGCATCAGGCTCAGGTCGTAAGTTTGGTGACAGAGATTCTGCATCAGGCTCAAAGCGTAAGTTTGGTGACAGAGATTCTGCATCAGGTTCAGGTCGTAAGTTTGGTGACAGAGATTCTGCATCAGGTTCAGGTCGTAAGTTTGGAGATAAGAAGAAGCCAGGTAATTCTCGTGCATTCAATAAATCTAGAGCTCCAAAGAGGGACTTCAAAAATAAGTAGTGCACTTCTTTGTATTTAGTAAATTATTTTATATTGAAAATTCGAATGATTTGAACAATCTGGGCTATCCCTTTATGCGGGTATGGCTTAAGTCTGTATTGTCAGATAAGCGAAGGTTATTTCTTAGCCAAATTATAGTTTTTTTATATTATTAAATTGTGATTTATCCAAAACAAATTAATATTGAATATAAGTTGGCTTTTTATCAAAATCTATAAGTTATGAGTAAAAGAATCTTAATATTTGGTGGATCTGGATTTATAGGATCGCCTTTAACGCATGTGCTTTCTAAGAAGGGTCATCAGATCTGCGTTGTTTGTAGGGATAAGGTAAGAGCATTGGATGAATTTGTTGCTATCAAAGGTCTTCAAGTCAAAACCATCGATATATTTAACGAGAATTCAGTAAAAAATTTAGTGAAGGATTATGATGTAATTATAAACCTGATTGGAAAATTATTTGAAGATGAGAAAGGTGATTTTTCTAAATTTCATCATAAATTCCCCGAGTGTTTATCGAAAACAATTTCTGGTAAGCAACATTTGATACATGTTTCAGCTTTAGGAATTGAAGAGTCTTGCAAAACATCTATTTATGCTCAAACAAAATTAGATGGTCAAAAGGTAGTTATCAAAAATTCTAAGAATTACAATATAATAAAGCCGAGTATAGTTTTTGGTGATTGTGATAATTTTTTCAATCTGTTTGCTAGAATATCAAAAATATCTCCTTTCTTGCCTCTTATTGGAGGTGGAAAAGCAAAATTTGCACCAATTTATGTTGGAGATTTAGTTGAGAGCATTGTATTGCTTGCTGAAGATGGCAAAAAATACAAAAATAAAATCTTTGAAAGCTACGGTCCTGATGTGTCAAGTTTTAAAGAATTGATGCAATTTATTATTAAGACAACAGGTAGGAAAAGATTTTTTATAAAACTGCCATTTTCGATTGCGAAGATTCAGGCTAGATTACTAAACTTCTTTAAAATATATCTATTAACTCCAGATCAAGTTGAGCTATTAAAATATGACAATATTTCCAGCAATAAGAATGATAATATTGATAAAATTATTGGTAATTTAAAGTCTTTTAAACAAATAGTGCCAAAATATTTGAGGTAAGAATGAATAGGCGGTGGCAAATAAGAAAATAGCACTAAGAGGAGCTGGAATATCCGGGATCACACTAGTGAAAAAGTTATCAAATTAAAACGAAGTGACTATTTTTGATGCATCTAGAGGAGTTGGCAGTAGAATAAAAACAATAATAACTGATGAGCTTCACTTTAATCACAGCGCCCAGTTCTTTGCTGCAAAAAGCGATAAATTTAAGGAGTTTTATCAAAAAGCAAAAGATAATAATAAAAATCTTAAAAATAATGAGTAAAAATAACCTACCCAATCAGCACCCAAAGATCCAGGATAAAACAGGAGTTCTGGTTCTTAACCTAGGAACACCAGATGGTTATGGATATTTTGCAGTTAAAAAATATCTAAAAGAGTTCTTGTCCGACAAAAGGGTTATTGAGGTAAATATAGTTCTATGGAAATTGATTCTTGCTTTCTTCATTCTGCCACTTCGACCCTTTGCGACTGGTAAGAAGTATCAGCAAATTTGGATGAAGGATATTGATGAGTCACCTTTAAAATTCTACACCAAATCTCAAGCTAAAAAGCTTAAGGATCTAGTTAGTAAAAAACATCCGAATTTGATTGTTGATTATGCAATGCGCTATGGAAATCCATCAATTGAATCAAAGATTGATGACTTGATTAAAAGGGGATGTAAAAAAATAATATTTATTCCCCTGTACCCCCAATACTGTTCCGCTACTACAGCAACTGTATGTGATGAGGTATACAGGGTTTTAAAAAAAATTAGATGGCAGCCAGAAATTAGGATTGCAGGGCAATACCATGATAATAAGATTTATATTAAATCTTTGGTAAATAGCGTTAAAAATCATATCAAAAATTTAGATTTCAAGCCTGATGCAATTTTGTCATCTTATCACGGAATCCCAAAAATATATTTTGAAAAAGGTGATCCTTATTCATGTTTTTGCCATAAAACAAATCGTCTATTTAATGAAGAATTAGTAAGGCAAAAAATTCAAATAGAAAATCACATTAGTTTCCAATCTAGATTTGGGCCCAAAGAATGGTTAAAGCCATATACTTCTGATGTTTTGAAAGAATTGGTGGAACAAGGTGTGAAGAATCTAATTGTAATAACCCCTGGCTTTGCTTCTGACTGCATAGAAACTTTGGAAGAAGTTGATATGGAATATAGAGATTTCTTCTTATATCTTGGAGGGGAGAGGTTTTCTGTCGTTCCCTGCCTTAATGACAGTGGTGATTCAATAGAGCTAATTAGCAACCTATTGAACAAGGAGTTATGGATAAAATAAATTGTTTTTAATATATAATTAAAAGCCCGATCACTAATCATTATTCTAAAAACCTACTTTTTTATGGTTAAAATCAATTACATTTCCAGAATCAGAAGAGCTTAGACTGTCCAAAACTTCCAATAGCTTTTTAACAGAATATTCTGCTGTGAATAGCCTTTCTTTTGTAACGGCCTTTTGGAATGGCTTGGATAATTCACTATCAACAGTTCCCGGGTGCAAGCCAACTATAATAGCGTCCTTGTTGGATCTTCCTATTTCTATGGATATATTTTTTAACACCATATTCAGAGCTGACTTAGATGACCTATAAGAATACCACCCACCTAGTTGGTTGTCAGAAATGCTTCCTACTCTGGCGCTTAAGGCAGCAAAAATTGACTTTGAGCCCTTATTTAGTTTTGGCATAAAATGCTTGGCTATGATGGCAGGAGCTATTGTGTTAACGCTAAATAATTGATAGAACTTTTCCTTTGATAAATCTCTTAAAGATTTCTCGGGATTAATATTTGTGGAGTGAAGAAGCCCAGTTGCAACTATTACTATATCAATATTGGCATTTTTACTTGCCTTACTGGCTGAGGATTTAATAGATTCTTCATCTTCTATATCAATAAAATAGGACTCAACTTTGCTATCGTTAAATTCTATTTCTGAACGACTAAATGCAAATATTGATTTCACTTTTTTGTCCTCAGATAACTGTCTAACAAACTCACTTCCCAAGCTACCGCTTGCACCTATGACAACAACATTTAAATTCTTATTTTTCATTTTTTAATAGGAAAAACCTGACTTTATAAGGCAGAATTGATAAAATTCTCATTAAAGAAGTGAAAATAAATGGAAATTTAATCTCGAATCTGTTTTGTGGTAAATGCTTTATTATTATCTTAGCAGCTTTATTTGCTGATATTATCCCAGGCATTTTAAAATCATTTTGATCAGTCAGCCTTGTCTTAACAAATCCTGGGTTGACCAATTGAACTTTAGTTTCATATTGTTTTAATTCATAAAACAAGCTTTCTGATAAGTTGCTAAGAGCGGCCTTTGAGGCTCCGTAAGCTAAAGAATTTGGCATTCCGAAATACCCAGCAACGCTTGAAATGATTGCTAAATGACCAATTTTCTTTTCTTTAAATGACGGAAGGAATGAATCAATAAAATTTAGAAAGCTGTTCAAATTTATGTCTATGATGTTTTTTGCTGTTTGTAGATCAAAATTATCAATATTCATTGGCCGATAAGCGCCAACACAAAAGATTATTATATCTATGTTTTTCCATTTTTTACTTAAAATGGTAGATAATTTATCTACATCACTTTTTTTAGAAACATCACTAGCAATTGATAGATGGTTTCCATTTAGGGTTTTACATAAATTATCTATTTTATCCTTTGAACGAGCAACAATAGCTAGGTTTGATCCAAGATTAGAAAGTTCTTTGCATAATTCTTTACCAATGCCAAAGCTCCCACCAAGTACTAGAATATTTTTATCATTGTAGTAATTGCTATTAGTCATTTATTTTTTTTGGAAAAATATTGTCAACTTACCAAAGGTAATACCAAATTTCTTGATTGTAGATTTATTTACTAAAGTGTTATCATCTAAAAGATACATCCAATCATCTAAAGTTACTTTGTATCTGGTGTTCTTCTTTTTGTCAACTTCAAGATCTAGAACATACTCCATTTGCAAAGCATTGCCATACTGAGAACCCTTTGCTACACCAATTACATCACCAGCAGATGCTGTAAAATGATGATCATCGCTGAATTTTATTGTCCATATTCTTTTACTCTTCTCTCCATCATCAAAAGTAAAATGTTCCTCTAAAACTCCTTCATTGCCACTCCATTTTCCTTCCATTTCTACAGTGAAGCGCCTAGTAACTTTTTCGCTTCGATCCTCTAATATTCCCCAAGCTTTTACTTTTCCATTGAGATAGCTTCTAATATCTAATTTAGGGTTATTTTCTTTGTAATCTTTTGGATTAATGATTGAGCATGAAAATAGAGACATAGATAATAAAATAATTGAGATTGATTTAAATAAAGTTTTTTTAGTCATCACTTTTTAAAGTTTTTATAAAGAATAAATGCTGCGTAACTTCTAAAGACTATAGGAAGTAATGCATAAGAAAAAGAAATAAATTGCTTTTTATTATACGGATCATTTTCAAGAGCTCCAATGAAGTAGATTAAGGCAGATGAAGCTAGAGTTAATGAGATTTTTATAATAAAATTTGTGATTCCAAATATAGTTGTTTCATAATTTTGCAGATTATGTTTCTGAATAAGGTCGGTTAAGATTGAATATGATAAAGCAAAGTCTCCGCCAAATCCAATTCCAGATAAAATACAAATAACGCCATACAACAATATGTCTCCTTCGCCCAAAAAATAACACCAGCCAAATATAAAAACTGTGGATGTGATTGAGAGTACAAAAGTTTTAATTTTGTCATTTAATATTTTAGATAATTTTGTCCATAGCATAACCCCAAGCAGCAATCCAAAGAAATACAGAAGCAAGAACATGCCCAGCAAATGTTTAGCGTTGATGACATTCTCAACAAAAAATAATATTAGAACTGCGGGAATCGATGACGATATGGCGTTGAGTAAAAATATCACACAGTATTTTCGTAAAATTGGTTTGTGCAATATCTTCTTAAGGGCACCTTTATTGACTTTGCTTTGATAATTATTTCTAGGAGCCTGAAAATAGAATATGGTAGCAAATATAATGATTAGAGCCAAATAAACCAATCCAATAAAAAAAAAGGAGTCGGTCTCGCTAAAATATTTAAATAAAATTGCTGGGCTAGCAGCGGAGAAGATTATTCCAAGAATAAAAGAAACTTCACGATATGAAATGATTTTGGTTTTTAGATGGTAATCACTACTAAAAGCCACTGCATATGACTGATAGTTGATATAAATTATGCTAAAGATACTGTATGTAGCAATTAGTGATATAGTTAGCCATAATTCTATATTGGAAGTAGCTAGGGGGTAAAATAGTAATAAAAATGAAATGCCAAGTAATGGGGAGAAAAAGCATATTATTTTCTTTTTTAAATGAGGTAATTTGTCGCTTACTATCCCAAATATTGGATCCTGGATAGTATCAACTAATCGAGTAACCAATAAAATAACAGCCATAGTTTTTAAGCTAACAGCAAAATTATCAGCGTAATAGTTTGGTAGATAAATATATATAGGTAGACCAATAGAGGACAGGCAGAAAGCAAGCAGAGAATATGATATTAGATTTGTATTATTAATTTTACTCATTTTTCCTAAATAAATCTTTTGTCATTGATTTGTACTTATTATCTTTGTAAAGCCAGATACCTAAGAATATTTTTGAGAATTTTTCTTAAGTCGTTTTTTCTGTTAAAGATTCATTGTGGTAAAAACTGATAACCCCATTTTTGTTGTATTTAGACTTAATTACATCACTTTTTTTAACTTCTGGATATAAAAAATCTTTATCATTATCACATAAATAAAAATCATATTCTTTCAGTGGTAAAAAGGTAAATTTAGGATGCTTGCAAATTTTATAACCAAACTCTTCGTGTAGAAAATAATCCCTTTCAGTTACAGGTAATATTAATGCAGAAATAGAGCTATTATTTTAAGCATGCGCCAGTGAATATTGAATTACATCAGTTCTTTTTGACTTAAAGCCAGCTGCACAATAAGCTAAGTAAAACTGCCATTTTCTAATAAATTCTTGATTGTACCCTAAATTCATAACTTTACTTTGTGCTTTATTGAAATTATCTAGCCATTTCAATAAAGTTTTAGCATAAGATTCACCAAACCCAAACTCATCAACTACATGAAGGCCATGACTATTAGCCAACTTATTGAAAATAGATGGAGATGGCAAGAACCCTCCAGGAAAGATATATTCCCTGATGTAGTCAGAAGTTTTTAGATATTTTTTATAAAATTCATCTCCTATTGCAATAGTTTGCACCACAGCTCTTCCTTCTTTTTTTAAACATTCTTTGATCTTGATGAAATAATCATCCCAATATTTTTTACCAACCGCCTCAAACATTTCAATCGAGACTATATTATCAAACTTACCCTGCTCCATCCTATAATCCTGCAAAGCAATATGGGCATTTAACTTCTTATCTTTTATTAATTGTTCGCTATATATCTTCTGCTCATTTGACAAGGTTAAGCCCCTTACGTTGTAACCCTTATTGTGAGCCTCATTGATGAAACCGCCCCAGCCGCACCCTATTTCTAGAATGCCCGATCCATTTTGATTGATTTGTCCTAGAATTCTATGATATTTATTGATTTGGGACTTTAATAGGCAATCTTCTTTGCAAAATATTCCTGATGAATAACTCATTGAATCATCGAGCCACGCTGAATAGAAATCATTTCCTAAATCATAATGATACTCGATATTCTTTTTGCTGCCCTTAATGCTATTCTTTCTAAATAGATTCTTGATTCCAAAAAAAGCTGAATATAAAATATTGCTATGAAATAAAGGCTCTAGTTTCTTTTGGTTTAAAGAGATAAATAAAAGAAGGTTAGCTAAATTGCTGGTAGTAAAAAGACCCTTTATATAACCTTCACCAAAACCAATATCACCTTTTGATAAGACCAAATCGATCAGAGCCCAATCATTTATTTTAATATCTGCTTTAATATTGCTGCTTTTATCACCAATATCTATTTCGTTGCCACATGGGTTGCTTATAATTAAGTAGCCGCGGTTGGCCTTATCTAGATGCTTAAAGATTCTATTTTTCATGTTTTGTGATAGTTGTATTTTTCTTTAACGCCTCAGGGCATTTATAATATTTGATAGATTTGAAGTATAATTTTATAGCTTGATAGTGAATTAATATGACTGTCTTGAAAGCAAGAAAGGGCATCTTTAGAAAGCTAACTAATAAGTTCTTACTGCTAAATTCCTGAAAATTGCATTTTAGTAAAGTGCTCAGCTGTAGTTTGTCCTTCACTAGATAGTTAATATAAAAACTCATACTATCTTCTTTATATTCGAATCGGAATTTATATTCTCCTTTAATTTTTATAAAAGGGGAAACATAAAATTCTTTTTTTGTTTCAATCCAATCATTTGACTCTATTGGCTTTAATCCATCTTTAAAGCAAAGGTAATTGTGTTTTTGTCCACAAGTATTATTGACCTCGCTGAGTACTGCAATTAATTGATTTTTATCATCAAGGCATAGCCAAAAGCTGACAGGGTTAAAGGCGTACCCAACAACTCTTGGATGTGTAACTAGGATAATTTTCTGTATATTATTAATATTGTTTTCTTTTAGAATCGTATCAAGCCAACCCCTAAGGTCTCCTGCATCTTTGTTTCCATAATCAGAATTATAGAATCCAAATAAATTGAACTTACCCAGTGAAAATAGGGATTTCTTAAGCTGCACTTTTTGGGATATAGGAAAAGAAATATATGTGCTCTTATAGTTAAAATGATTCTTTTTAGGAAAGAACCTATGGTGCATAATGTCGCCCTTAATTAACAAGGGCTTTTTTATCATCTTTTCCATGGCGCCTCTATTCCAAATTGCTGCGCAACATTAATTGCTGAATTTAAACCATCTTCATGGAAGCCATATTTTGTCCAGGCACCACAAAACCAGATATTCCTTTTGCCTTGTATTGTGGTTAAATTTTCTTGAGCATCAACAGCTCCACTATCAAAAATTGGATGTTCATACTCATATTCACCAAAAATATCCTTTTTATTAATTTTCTCAATTGGATTTAAAGTGACAAATAGAGGTCGTGAATGATCTATTTTTTGTAAATTATTCATCCAGTAGCTAAGTGAAACCTTGTTTATCGCCTTCTTAGATAGGTAAACCCAACTCGCCCAAGCCTTTTCATTTTCTGGCATCTGATTTTTATCTTTGTGTAGAACGGCAATATTTTTACTATATTTTACTTTTGATAAAATCTTCTTCTCTTTTTTGGTTTTGTCTGAGATTATTTTGTAAGTTTGATCTGCGTGAGAAGCAAAGATTACATGATCAAATTCATAATTCTTACGCTTATCGTCAGTTAAGATAATTTTCTCTCCTGCTTTTTCTGACTTGACAATTCTGCACCCTAGCTTGATTTTATCATTAAAGCTTTCACTCATCTTTTTAACGTATTCTTTTGATCCTCCATCAATCGTATGCCACTGAGGCTGATTTTTGACAGTCAAAAGACCGTGATTGTAAAAAAAAAGCAGAAAAGTTTTGGCAGGATAGTTTTTGATCAATTCAAGTGGGCAGCTCCAAATAGCTCCTGCCATTGGAAAAAGGTAATAATTTTTAAAATACTCACCAAGTTTTAGTTTATCAATAAATTCATTCAAAGTTTTGTCTTTTATACCACCACCGCCTTCAATAAGTTTAATTGCGTTTTTGTTAAATTTTATAATATCCTTAAGCATTTTTAAGAATTTAAGATTGAAAAGATTCTTTTTCTGAGCAAAAAGACTATATATATTATTGCCACTATATTCAAAACCATTATCTAGATTTTTAATTCCAAATGACATATTGCTTTTGGCAATTTTAACCCCGAGTAAGTCAAGGAAAGCTTTGAAATTTGGGTAAGTTTTAAAATTAAAAACAATAAAACCAGTATCAACAGATACTTTTTTACCACTATAAGAAATGGATTCTGTATTAGAGTGACCTCCTAGGTAGTCATTTTTCTCAAATAGGGTTATGTCATACTTTTTATTGAGTAACCAAGCGCAAGACAAGCCTGATATTCCTGATCCTATTATTGCTATCTTCATTATTTATAATTTAGATAAATTTATTATTTCATTTTTTTACACCTAATCTCCAGGGCGATTGGAAGGATATTACTGATTTAGCCTAAATAATACCTCGTTTCTTTTTAAGAAAGGTATTGTCCATGGTGCATTATAATAGGCATTAATTGGATTTTTCAAATCAGCCTTTAGAGCATTTTCTTCAACGGCTCTTTCTAGAGCTTTCTGGTATTTATTGAAATTCCTATCTACAGACCTTCCAGAAAATCTGATTACAATAAATTTAGCATTTTCTAAAAGTTTAATTTTAATATCTTTATTGTTTGGTTTTGGAATAGAACCCTTGGAAAATCTATCAGGCATTACAAAGGACATAGATCGCTTGTTTCTAATATTTTGCCTGAAAACAGGAGTTGTCATGCTTATCTCTTGTTCTTGCTCGTTGTCTCCAGAGATGAATTTAAATAGAGTTCTAAAATTATTATTTTGAGACTTATCATCTGTTGATATAGTTGCTAAAGTCATATGGGTATACTCTCTTATTTCTATTTTGTCAGAGATTACTTTGACAACTTCATACTTTGCAGTTTCATAAGACATTGCAATATTTGGGATTGTTAGCAAGATCAAGGATAATATTTTTTTCATTGCTTCATCTAGATTAAATTTAATTGCTTAAAAATTTGCTTTAACCCCTCTTTATATGAAGGGAATATAAACTCATAATTTAGTGTTTTCTTGAGTTTTATATTATCAACAATCTTATTATCCAGGGAAAATGAAGAATGTCTAGATTCTTTTAAATAACTTCCAATTGATAATTTATTTATTTTTAACAATTCTTCGCAAATATAATTATTAACCTCATTTGTTGGACACGGGTTATTATCAGAAACATTAAAGATCTGATTCTTGATTTTTGATGATAGCACAACATTTTTAATGATAGATGCAATATCTGCAACATGGGTGCGAGAAATCATTCTGTTGGATAGTTTATTTTGGGTAATTTCTTTATTGTAGATTGCTAGTATGGTATTTCGTTTATCTCCATAAATTCCGGACAGTCTTAGTATAATAATATTAGCCAATTCATTTTTTTGTAATTCAAGATATTTATTTTCACATGATATTCTTGCTAGACCATTGCTAGAATCAGCTCTGAGGTCTGAATCTTCTTGAACTCTTTTGCCCTCATGATCTCCATATACTGAAGTTGCAGAAAGATATATTAATTTATATGGGGTTTTACGATGCAGGAAATAGTCATAAAATTTATCAAGTATAACGTCTGTTTTTAATTGATAAAATGGCGGTATAGAGATAATAAAATGATTGTAATCATCCAGAACAAAACCATCGATTTCCAGAAAATTAACAGTTTCTATGTTGTGTGGAGTTTTAAAATATTTTTCTTTTGAGCGATGAACTGAAGCGGAAAGGATAAAGTTATCTAAATGGTAAGATTTGCAGAAATACTGAGAAACATATCCGTAACCAAAAAACAGAGTGTTGTATGTTAATTCATTTCTCATTTTTACTAAAAGTTATAGGTTTATTATTTTAACCTTAGACAAAAAGCCCTTGAGTAAGCTTAGTAAGTTATCTTTTTTAGTAATTCAAGAATTAACTTTAACTCGTTCTCCTCAAAAAGGATGTTTTATTGATTAGTGCCATTTTATCCACTGTTGACTTAATATACTCTATAGGTATTAAAATTGGGTAAATTTCAAGATTCAAACCTTTCTTTAAAGGGTGCAAAACTAGAGTATGCCTTGCGCAACCCCTTGACATGATGGTTAATTTGTCCAGCCGTGCGGACTGGCTCCCCGGGCCGGATTCGAACCAGCGACCGAACGATTAACAGTCGTTTGCTCTACCACTGAGCTACCGAGGAACATTCTTAGACTGCACTTGTATATCAAAGATTTAGGTTCTATTCCAGTTGTTTTTGAAAAAAAATGTTTTTTAATTTATATGAGTAGGGTAAGAATTAGTCTTCTTTTGTTTTTAGGTCTCCTGTAAGCATTAGTTTTTCTTCATCAACTACCAAATTTGTAGCAATGCTTGTAGAGATTGTATTTATTCTATCTTCCAGGGAAGTCATCAATGTTTCGTCTTGGAGAGCAAGCGCTCGGATCTCTTGTATGTTTTTTATATGATGGTCTAACTCATCTCCAGAGAGATGACTTGCAAAGAGTTGACGAAAATTATTGATCATAGTTTCATTTGCTCCTTTATCATCCTCTGAGAGTGCCAAGGTAATAAATATAGATATCCCACCAGTTGCAGATTCAACAAAGAGTGTCTCTAGAGTGTTAAGTTTGATTTCAAACATTTCTTCTGTTTCTACGCTCATCTCTTAAATCCTTTCCGTTGATGTTGTTTTGTGTGTTTTCCTTTGGCCGCGGGATGTTGTCTTGGTTTTTTAGTGAATTTTGCAGACTTAAGCCCTTCTGCTGCAGCCTGGAAGGCCTGATCTCCCTGCAATGAAGAAGCTGAGCCACTTGAAAGCCACTCTGCTGCTTTTCTTGCTGCAGAACCAAGATAGCGCGAAGATCTGTATATATTTGCATCTAACCACATATGAGATGCTGTTGATACAGCTCTAATTTGGTCATAGTAAGAAAAAGCCCTATGCAACTCTGGTTCATGATGTTTTAACGCATTTCTCAATTCCAAATTCTCTTGTGATGTAGCTTTTAGTGTGCTTTTTAGTAACAAGCTATCCATACCTTTGTCTACTTTTTCGTCCGTTTTTTCGTAGCTTTCTTTTACTATATCGTATGCTGAGCGCCACTCATTCCATCCAGACTTATGCTTTAGAGTGTCAAGAAAGCTTGGGGTGTAGGACCCATATACATCTACAGTCTTTCTTCGTTGAATTTTTTCATCATAGCGCTTTTGTGCATTAGGTTTTCGATGTGTTTTTTGTGGTGGTTTTTGTGGTGTTTTTAAGCCGTCATATAATCCAGCTAGTGCAAATCTATGTTTTTTAGTCTTGGCCAACCAAGCCACGGGGCCTGCAGCTGTGGTTGTTATGTATGATAAGATAGGTTGTTCACCACTAAAGACGGAATCCACTACAGCGAGATTCTTCTTCATTACTCTTTGTGCGAGTGCAGATAATCCAGCTAATTCTAATGCTTCTTCGCTCAACATGCTCATAGAAGATTCATATAAAGAAGAGCCAACTTTTTCTGAAGCTAGGGATAATTTAGAAAGAAGTTCTGCGGTGCCTGCTTGCGAGTAAGATTTAAATTCATCTAGAGCATCTGATAGCGCTCTTATAGGTAACTTTCGTGATTCCGATGAGTGAGGGTCATTTAAGTGTTTTTGTACAACAGATTCAAGCACGTTGTATCCGCCAACATCATATGAAAGAATTCTTTCGGGAATGTCTGTGGAGAGGAGTTTGGTTTCCTCTATACTTTTCTTTTTAGTTTCATATGTTTGTGTAAAATCTTTCTTTGCTTTTGTCCAAGCAGCGGCAGAGTGGCGTTTCAAATTTTTTTCTATAAGTGATTCTGCTTTCTCACATACGTCTTTGGAGAGAGCCTCTCTGTCTTTTGCCGCACGTTGGGCTAAGTCCCTTTCTCCTGCTTTTCGAATCCCTCTGGATAGCCCATAGTATATCACATCTAGGGAAGCAGAGGCATGTCCTGCCAGAGATACTGTGTCCGATATAACTCCTTCCAGCAATACAGCTATATCTATGCCATTCTCTGAAAATTCTAGCCAACTTAGAGGTCTGTCTAATAGCACTCTACTCTTGGGTTTATTGCTTTTTTTTGGCATATAGATAATTAAATTCAAAATTAACTACATATAATTCTCGGGTATAAGTGTTAATATATAGTTAACCTGAAAATAGTGGTATTTTCGTTGCTAGATACGAGGGGTTGCAATATATTGGGTGCGTATTTCAATTATCAGTGATTTTCTATGACCGAGTATGTTTACGTTATTAAGGGGTTAAATAAATATAACAGCCAGAATAAGCACATATTAAAAGATGTCTATCTGTCGTTTATGCCAGGTGCAAAAATAGGTGTAATTGGTCACAATGGTTCGGGTAAGTCCACCTTGATGAAAATTATGGCGGGTATTGATAAAGAATTTGACGGAGAAGCTTGGAGTGCAGATAAGATTAAAGTCGGTTACTTAGAGCAGGAGCCACAATTGGATCCAGATAAAAATGTCTTTGAAAATATAATGTCTGCAGCTGGTGAGGTTACTGAGCTGATAAATAAATTTAATGAGATTAGTCAGAAGTTTAGCGAACCCATGTCTGATGATACAATGACAGCTCTGATAGAAGAGCAGGGTGAGGTTCAGGAGAAAATAGATCAGCTAAATGGATGGGAGATTGACAGGGAAATAGAGATGATGATGAGATCTCTGAATTGTCCCCCTAAAGATGCTGATGTGAAAAAATTATCCGGTGGTGAAAGAAGGCGTGTCGCTCTTTGTAGGTTATTAATGGAAAAGCCAGACATGCTACTACTTGATGAACCTACAAACCATTTGGATGCGGAGGCTGTATCGTTGCTTGAAAAAAAACTGAAAGATTACAAAGGAACTGTGGTTGTTGTAACTCATGATAGGTATTTCTTAAACAACGTTACTGAATGGATATTAGAGGTAGATCATGGTAGGTGCACCCCGTGGCAGGGCAATTACTCTTCTTGGCTTGCGCAAAAAGATAAGGAAATGAAGGGCAAGGACAAACAAGAGGAGGATCGTAAGAAACAAATCTCTAGAGAGCTAGAGTGGATAAATCAGTCTCCAAAAGCAAGGCAAGCCAAAAACAAGGCTAGAATTAACGCTTATGAAAAGCTTGTGGGGCAGGAGAAGGATTATGATGTTGGAGTTGCAAAAATAGTAATTCCTGACGGACCAAGGCTTGGTGGGATAGCAATTAAAGTAACTAACTTGACTAAAAAATTTGGAGACAGAGAGTTGTTTAAGGATTTTGATGTAACGATACCCCCAGGGTCAATTGTCGGTATTGTTGGTCCGAATGGCGTGGGTAAAACTACTTTATTTAGAATGATTACTGGTCAAGATAAGGATTATGAGGGTAATATTAAACTAGGTGAAACTGTGCAGATTGGTTATGTAGATCAGTCTAGAGATTCTCTAAACGACAAAAATACTGTCTGGGAAGAGATCTCAGATAAAATGGAAAATATAGAGCTCGGTAAGAGAATTGTAAAAAGTAGAGCGTATTGTGCTAGCTTTAACTTTAAGGGAGGAGACCAGCAGAAGCATGTCTCTCAGATCTCTGGTGGTGAGAGAAACCGAGTTCATCTGGCAAAAATGCTCCGCAAACCTTCAAATATTCTTCTCCTTGATGAGCCAACCAATGATCTGGATGTTAATACTTTGAGATCCTTAGAAGAAGCTATACATAGCTTTGTTGGTTGCGTGCTGGTAATTAGTCATGATAGATGGTTCTTAGATAGAATAGCTACTCATATCTTAGCCTTTGAAAGAGATAAAATACATTGGCATGAAGGAAGTTATTCTGAATTTGAAGAAAAAATTCTGGATAAGAGTGAATAAGTTTACTTATCTATTTGGACTATGCTATACTGCTTTAAAAATAAGAGGTAACCATGGGAGTGTCATTGACCCAATTATTAATTATATTTTTTGTTATCCTTATACTATTTGGCGCTGGAAAGCTTCCAAAGGTAATGGGTGACTTGGGTAAAGGTCTTAAATCCTTCAAGAACGAATTTAAGGATGAAAAAGACTCGGATAAGAAAAGGATCAACAAGGTGAAGAATGGTAAAAACGGGTAGCACCAAGTCAAAGAAAGTTGCAAATCCCCCCGCAAAGAAGGAGGTGCATTTTATTCACTCTTTGAGAGAGGTTCTGAAAAGTCATAAGGGGGAAACTATAACTTTTGGAGATATAATGCATAGCCTCAAAGAAGAGGGGCTTATATTTCTTATAGCTATCGTTTCTTTTCCGACTGCTATTCCAATTCCTACACCTCCAGGATTTACTACTTTGTTTGGAATTCCACTATGTGTCCTTACATTTCAAATGATTTATAATTTAGAATCTCCGTGGCTTCCGCAATGGCTTGAAAAAAAGAGAATCAAGGTAGAGACATTTAAGGGGTTTATTGATAAAGCAGAGCCAGTATTTAAAAAATTATCTGGGTTTTTAAGGCCAAGATATCTTCATTTTACTACAAGGTCTTCTGAGAGAATTATTGGTATATTGTCATTGATATGCTCTATATCTATAACATTACCAATATTATTTGGAAACGCGGTACCAAGTATGGGAATATTAACTATGTCTGTGGGACTTTTATACCAAGATGGTTTTGTAGCTTTTATCGGTATGGTTATTAGCGTAGTGGGTATAATCATTGCTTCAACAGTTGTGTTTATTATGTCTTTCTTTGGGTTACAATTTTTTTATAAGATGCTGGACAGTCATATTATGGATAAATTACCATTTTAATTTTTTTTGAGGTCATATGAATAACACAATTTCAGAAACTATAAGCGAAAGAGTAAACCAAAATAAATTCCCTTTCAAGCTCCCGGAGCTTCCTTATGCTAAGGACGCACTGGAGCCTCATTTGAGTAGTAAAACTTTTTCTTTTCACCATGAGAAGCATCATAATTCTTATGTGCAGAATTTAAATAAAGCACTTGCTGAAAGTACGATGAGAGATATGAGCTTAGAGGAAATAATCAAGTCTTCTTCTAAGGATCCTAGTAAAGCTGGGATATTTAATAATGCAGCACAAATTTGGAACCATAGTTTTTTTTGGCACTCTATGAAATCTAACGGAGGAGGAAAGCCCTCTAAAGACTTACTACAAAAGATAGAGGATGATTTCGGGTCTTATAAAGAATTTGCTGAGAAATTTAAAACTGCTGGTGCAACTCAATTTGGCAGTGGTTGGGCTTGGCTGATATATGACTTGTCAGAAAGAAAAATGAAAATAATGAAAACACCTAACGCAGAAACCCCTATTACTGAAGGTTTGGTTCCTATGCTAACGTGCGATGTGTGGGAGCATGCGTACTACATAGATTATCATAATAGAAGACCTGATTACCTCTCTGTATTTTTAGATCATCTAGCTAACTGGGAATTTGCAGAGACTATATTTAACAAACATCACAAATAGATTTTTCTTGTGGCACCAAAAAAAATTCTTACTGCAATAGGCTTGATGAGTGGAACGTCTTTTGATGGAGTAGATTCCGCTATCATCAAAACTAATGGAACTAAGATATACAGCCTTGGTGAGACTATAGCTTCTTCGTATAGTGATTCACTGAGAAGAAAAATTCGTAATCTTGTGAATAAAAAGAATAGTATAAAACTTCTTTTAGATGTGGAAGATGAGCTTGCTTTAGAGCATGCGCTTATAGTGAAGAGGTTATTGCAAAAAGCTAAGATGAAACCATCGGATATCGATGTAATAGGCTTTCATGGGCAAACTATATACCATAATCCTTCGCAGAGAAAAACAATGCAAATAGGTAACTCAGCTTTGCTAGCAGAGAGTACAGGAATAAATGTTGTGTCTGATTTTAGGAGGATGGATATTGCTTCTGGTGGAGAAGGCGCTCCTTTGGTGCCATTTTTTCATAATGCTTTGTGTCAAAAATTATCTAAACCTGTTGCTGTCTTGAATATTGGAGGTGTGGCCAATGTAACGTATGTAGGAAGTAATAAAGAATTGATAGCTTTTGATACAGGACCTGGATGCGCTATGATTGATGACTGGGTTCATGACCATAGAAGAGGGCATTATGATGATGAGGGTAAGATTGCTCATGAAGGTATCCCTAATCAAGAGGTGTTAGATTTATTTATGAGGCATAAATTTTTTAAGCAGAAGCCACCCAAGTCTTTGGACAGAAATAAATTCAAATCGTTTGTAAAGAAGCTAGATGGAATGAGTATTGAGGATGGGGCTGCTACTCTTACTCATCTTACTGCTCTTTCTATTAAGAATTCACAAAAATTTATGCCGCATAAACCAAAGCAATGGATGGTGTGCGGTGGAGGTAGTAAAAATAGATTTTTATTAGATATATTAAGTAAGCAATACGGATTCAAAATCATTAATTTTGATAATTTTAGGGTGTTTGATAATAATATTATAGATGCAGAATTTGTTGAAGCTCAAGCGTTTGCATTTATGGCAGTTAGAAGTTTGTGTAATTTGCCGATTTCTTCTCCAACAACTACAGGGGTTTTTCGGGAACGGTCTGGCGGCGCCTTCTATCGATTTTAGTTTTTACGGGTTTTTGTGCATTCAATCTTTCGACAATGTATTTCGTAACATTCTTGTTCATCTCATCCATTTTTTTTCTGAAGAAATGATCAGCGCCTTTTATCACTTTGTAATAAATATCAATATGTTTGTGTCTGGGGATTTTTCTTGCAAGCTCTCCGGCTTCAGACTCAGGAACAATACTATCTAAGTCTCCTTGCAAGATCATTCCAGAAACTGGGCATGGAGATAGGAAGGAGAAGTCGTATTTGTTTAACGGAGGGGCAATTGAGATGAAAGATTGTATTTCTGGTCTTCTCATTAGAAGCTGCATAGCTATCCAAGAACCAAAGGAAAAGCCTCCTATCCATACAGACGAAGATGTTGGATTTTGTAGTTGTAGCCAGTCTAGGGCAGTTGCTGCATCTGTAAGCTCTCCCAGTCCATTGTCAAATTCTCCTTCTGATTTTCCTATTCCTCTGAAATTTATTCTTAAAACAGAGAATCCCGCCTTTACAAAGCAGTGATATAAATTATATACCACCTTGTTGTTCATTGTTCCTCCATGTAGAGGGTGAGGGTGGAATACTAGTGCTATAGGTGCGTTTGGGTTCTCGCTGTGGTGATATCTACCTTCGATACGACCTTCTGAACCGCTAATAATTACTTCTGGCATAAAACATAAATTATTGAAAGGTAAGGATAACATGTTATAGAGAAGAAAATCTACTACTAATAATAGAAGAAATCAATAAAAAGTTAAAAGTACTTGACTAAAGAGGTGGGTTATTAAATACTTGACCGAGAATAGCGGTTATTTCTTGTATGCCTTGGTTGTAATTTTATGCATTTGGATTATGAAGATTAATTCTAAGATTAGATATTCTATAGTTTCTATAGTGGATGTGGCTTTTAACGAAGCTCATGGGCCTGTTTCCTTGAGCGACATATCTATTAGGCAGAAGGTTCCTCTGCAATATATCGAGCAAATCTTTTCCAAACTTCGTAAAGAAGGTGTTGTCCGTTCGGTAAGAGGACCAGGAGGAGGCTACCTTCTAACCAAGCCACAAAATAAAACTATGCTTTCAGAGGTGATTTTAGCAGCAGAAGGATCTTTTAAAATGACAAGATGTAGTGCTGAATTTAAATGTAGTCCTACAAAAGGATCGTGTACGACGCACTCACTGTGGAAGGGGCTTGGAGATATAATATTCAGATATTTTGATTCTATATCAGTTGAAGATGTGCTGAAGGGTAATGTTAAGTTGGATCTTCGAGGGTTAGTGTGAATAAAAGTATCATTTATTTAGATCACAATTCTACTGCTTCCATGCATGCAGACGTGGTAGGACATGTTGTGGAACTTTTATCTGATCCTTCTAATCCATCTTCTTTGCATTCAAGGGGTAGGTATTCAAAAGGTTTAATAGAGGATGCACGAAAATCTATAATGTGTAATTTAAATATAGATCAATTAAGTCACGATGTGATTTTTACTTCATCTGGCACAGAGAGCAATAACATGATCTTGCAGAGCTTCTCTGATTATCATTTATTTATATCCCCTATTGAGCATTCATCTGTCATTAAAATTGCAGAACAAATGAGTAATATTACCTTTTTGAAGGTGAATGAAGAAGGTATCATAGATGAAGAATTCCTTGTTACTGCATTGAAAAATAGCAAATCTGAAAATAAGTTTGTTTCTATAGGTCATGCAAATAGCGAAACAGGAGTTATTCAAGATATAAAAAGATTATCTGAAGTTTCTCATGAATATGGGGCAATTATTCATAGTGATATGGTTCAATCATTTGGAAAGATCGTGGTTGATTTAAAGGGATTGGATGTCGATATAGTAACGATCTCATCTCATAAAATTGGTGGGATGCTTGGTGCTGCTTCTGTTGTCAAGAAAGCTGGGATTCGTATAAAGCCTTTGATTCTAGGAGGTGGGCAAGAGAAAGGATTTAGATCTGGAACAGAGAATTTTTATGCTATATCAAGCTTTGGGAAGGCTGCTGAGCTTGTGGCAGCAAGCATAAAGCAATTCAAAATCATTGAAGAATTGAGAGATTGTTTTGAAGATGAGATTACGAATTTTGAAGGGAGCGCTAAAATTTATTCAAAAAATACTATAAGACTTCCTAATACAAGTTATATTACGATGCCAGATGTAGATAATCAAACTCAGATGATTAATTTTGATATTCGTGGGTTTTGTGTTAGCGCAGGTTCTGCATGCTCTTCTGGTATTGTGGAAAAATCTTATGTTCTCAAAGCTATGGGATTTGAAAAAGGAGTGCATAATGATGCAATCAGAGTAAGTTTGGGACTAAATAGTACAAAATCAGAAATAGATAAGTTTATAGATGCATGGAAGGTTGTTCAGAAATCTGTGTTTAAAAAAGAGGAGGAAGTAAAGTATGGCTAAAGAAGAGATGGAATTGCCAATATATATGGATTATCAATCCACGACCCCTGTGGATAAGAGTGTTCTAGATGCTATGATGCCTTATTTTACCGAAAAATTCGGGAATCCACACTCTAGGAGTCATGCTTTTGGATGGGAGTCCGGTGAAGCTATAGATGCCGCAAGAAAGAAGGTTGCTGATTTAATTAATGCCGATGCAAAGGAAATCGTTTTTACTTCCGGCGCTACTGAGGCAAATAATTTAGCAATTAAAGGCTCTGCGCATTACTATAGATCTGATGAGAAAAAACATATAGTAACTTTAAAAACAGAGCATAAATGTGTTTTAGATGCGTGCAGACATCTAGAGCAAGAAGGCTTTAATATAACATATCTCTCTGTTAAGCCAGATGGTTTGGTGGATATCAAAGAGCTGTCTGAATCTATACGTAAGGATACTATTTTAGTTTCTGTGATGTCTGTGAATAATGAAATAGGGGTAATTCAGCCTATTGCAGAGATAGGTAGAATCTGCAAAGAAAAAGGGGTATTATTCCATACAGATGCTGCCCAATCTTTTGGTAAGATCAATATGGATGTGAATGAAATGAATATAGACCTTATGAGTATTTCTGCGCATAAGATCTATGGCCCAAAAGGTATTGGCGCGTTATATGTTCGTCGTAAGCCGCGTGTTAGATTAGAGCCGTTGATTAATGGTGGTGGTCAGGAAAGGGGAGTGAGATCTGGTACGCTTCCAACGCCTTTGATTGTTGGATTTGGTAAAGCTGCTGAAATAGCAGGAGAATGCATGGAAGAAGATTATAAGAAAATCAAGGCGCTGTCAGATGAATTCCAGAAAGAGATACTCTCTATACCAGATGTTTACTTAAACGGCAGTAAGGAGTTTAAATGGCCTGGATGTATCAATGTAAGTTTTGCCTATATAGAAGGAGAATCCTTGATATTATCTGCTAAAGAATTGGCTGTATCCTCTGGTTCAGCTTGTACATCAGATTCTCTAGAACCTTCTTATGTGTTACGTGCTTTAGGAGTGGAGGAAGAGTTGGCCCATACATCTATAAGATTTGGATTTGGTAGATTTACTACGGAAGAAGAAGTTGATTTTGCAATTGGTTTAATAAAGAAAGCCGTTGAGAAGTTAAGAGACATGAGTCCTTTGTGGGAAATGGCTCAAGAAGGAATAGATCTAAAGTCAATCCAGTGGTCAGATCATTAATTTAATAAAAGGTTTTATATGGCTTACAGCGATAAAGTAATGAATCATTATGAAAATCCTAGAAATGTAGGATCTATGGATCAAGGAGATAAATCTGTAGGTACGGGTCTTGTGGGAGCTCCTTCGTGTGGAGACGTGATGAAGTTGCAATTAAAGATAAATGAAGAAGGTGTGATAGATGATGCTAAATTTAAAACATTTGGTTGTGGCTCTGCTATCGCTTCTAGTTCTTTGGTTACTGAGTGGGTTAAGGGGAAAACTATAGAGGAAGCCCAGGAAATAAAAAATGTTGATATAGCGAAACATTTGTCTTTGCCTCCTGTCAAAATTCATTGTTCTGTTTTGGCGGAGGATGCGATAAAGTCTGCTGTCTCAGATTACAAGAAAAAAAATTCTTAGGTAATTAAAATGCCTGCATCTAATCAAGTTCTTGAAGTCACAGATATTGCATCTACAAAGGTGCAAGAGCTTCTATCTAGCAGAGGGAAACCTTCTGTTGGCATAAGGGTTGGTGTAAAGCAAGGTGGATGTTCTGGTTTGGCATATTATATTGAATATGCAGATTCGGTAGACAAATACGATGAAATAGTTGAAGTTCGGGGTGTGACAATCCTCATTCAACCTAAAGCGGTAATGTATTTGCTTGGCACTACTATGGATTATATGGATACTAAGATTAAGTCAGGCTTTGTATTCAAGAATCCAAACGAGAAAGGGAAATGCGGTTGCGGTGAATCTTTTCATGTATAAGAGAGGCAATCTGTGATTGATAACCAAATAAAAATTGATTGTTTTTCTGTGTTTGGATTAAAGCGTTCTTATTGTGTTGATGCGGAGGCTTTGAGCTCCTCTTACATCAAACAACAATCAGAAAGTCACCCAGATAGATTTTACAATGCAGATGATAAGAGTAAAGCCGAGTCTTTGAAGAAAGCCGCTGAGCTAAATCACGCTTACTCTATTTTGAATTCAGATGAGATGAGAGCAAGACATTTGTTGGAGTTAGAGGGTTTTAATATAAGTGGAGAAGATGCAATACTACAAGACCCAGAAATTTTAGAAGAAGCTTTTGAGATAAGAGAAAAGCTAGCATCTGCAGAGACTATTGAAGAGATTAGAGAACTCAAAAGTAACTCTGTCGAAGATATGAGGATATACGCAGAAGATTTTAATAGGTATTATCAGAATAAAGAATTTGAAGAGTCATCTTTTGCATACAAAAAGATGTTGTATAAAAAGAAATTTATTAAAGAAATAAATTTAAAATATAGAGAGCTAGAAGGGTAATGCAATTATTAAAAATACAAGAGCCTCATGCAACAACAGATAAGAGAAGAGTTGCTGTCGGTATAGATTTTGGTACTACTAACTCTTTGGTGGCATATAGTTCCAATAAAGAGCCCCAGGTTTTTTATGATCGCTATAATAATAAAAAGATTCCTTCTGTTCTATCGGTAAATATAAACCAGGAAATTGCTGTAGGAAGTGAAGCAGAGAATTCTCTTAATGAAGACAAAACGGTATTTGTTAGATCTATAAAAAGGCTTATAGGCAAAAGTAAAAAGGATATTGGTAGATCGTTCTCTTCGCTCGAAAGTATCATTGAGCGTAATGGTAAAATCTTGTTTTCACTTAATGGCTTAGACCTATCTGTTGAAGAGATATCTGCCAGAATATTACAGAAAATAAAAGAAGCTGCCTCTGATAACCTTGGAGAAGATGTGAGCGATATTGTAGTAACCGTTCCTGCATATTTTGATGAAGTTCAAAGACGCGTTGTGAAAACGGCAGCAGAATCAGTGGGAATGCATGTGATGCGGATGATTAATGAGCCAACGGCAGCTGCGCTTGCATATCAATTGGATCAA
Source organism: Rickettsiales bacterium (assembly GCA_047404135.1). Lineage (GTDB taxonomy): Bacteria > Pseudomonadota > Alphaproteobacteria > Rickettsiales > JABSSG01 > JAHZKS01. The sequence continues at coordinate 153,534 of JBDOIT010000004.1, read as the reverse complement.
ATAGATAAAGGCACATATTTAGTATACGACCTTGGGGGGGGGACTTTTGATGTGTCTATATTGGACATACAAAAAGGAGTATTCAAAGTTGTTTCTACAGGAGGGGACTCTGATTTAGGTGGAGATGATTTTGATTATCTAATAGCTAAAGAGATAGAGAAAGAAGTAGAGGGTATAAAATTTAGTGCAGCACTAGCTCATGGTAGAAAGATCAAAGAGCATCTTACTGAAGAAAAAAGTCATCAAGTTTTATTTGAGAATACTTCTTTCAGTATAACTAGGAGGCATTTTGAAAGTGTATCCAAAGATCTTTTGGATAGAACAATAAAGGTTACCAGAAATACTTTATCTGATGCAGATTTAGAATATAATAATATATCTGGAGTGATTCTTGTAGGTGGATCTACCAGGATGCCTTGTGTTAAAGAGGCTTTGATATCTCTATTTAAAGGGGTAAAGATTTATAATTCGATTAATCCAGATGAGGTAGTTGCTATAGGGGCATCTTTGCAGGCAGAGAATCTCACGCACGGTTCTGGGGATCTATTGCTAGATGTTACTCCTTTATCATTGGGTCTTGAGATAATGGGTGGGATGAATGAAAAAATAATACATCGTAATTCAACGATTCCTTGTTCTGTATCGAAAGAGTTTACTACATACGAGAATGGGCAAACTGGACTAAAGCTACATATTACTCAAGGAGAAAGGGAGATGTCGAAGGATTGTAGGTCTCTTGCAAATTTTGAACTAAAGGGAATTCCTCCGATGGAAGCAGGGAGCCCCAGGATTGTTGTGAATTTCACTATAGACAGTGATGGCCTTCTAACTGTTTCTGCGGAAGAGAAGGTAACCGGGGTCATTCAATCTATTGAAGTGATACCTACATATGGGTTGAGCGGTGAGGATGTAGAGAATTCTTTGAAGCAATCAATGAAGAATATGCATAGAGATAATGAATCCAGATTACTAACAGAATCAAAAATAAATGAAGAAAAAACTACATCCAGAGTATCTTCATATACAGAGAAAGATAAAGGGTTGATTACTGAGGAATAATATAATAGCATCTGTGCCAGAATTGCCTTAGTAAAAGAGGGGTCGATTTCAGATAATAGACATAAGCTAGATAGCGCAAGAAAAGAACCAGTAGAGTCAGTCTGCCTGCTCTTATTCGAAGGCGCGCAGGGGAGCTTGAAGGGTAAGGTAAATAAAGATATAGGGACTTAATATGACAAAGATGACATTTGTACTTAAAGATGGCGAAGAAAAAGAAGTTGAGGCTCCCTTGGGGCTTTCTGTTTTAGAAATAGCACATAAAAATAACGTTGATCTAGAGGGGGCGTGCGAGGGATCTTTAGCGTGCTCAACATGTCATGTTATTGTAGAGGATGAGTTCTTTGGGGAATTAACTGAAGCAACAGAAGATGAGGAGGACATGCTAGATTTAGCTTTTGGTCTTGCCAGAACATCAAGGTTAGGTTGCCAAATTAAAATGACAGAAGAGCTGAGTGGATTAAAAGTAAAGGTACCTTCTGCTACAAGGAACATGATGGTTGATTAAATCAATGAACAGACGACTATCCCTGTTTTTTAATAGAGCGTGTAAAGTTACTCTTGTGATGATAACTTTATATTCTTTTTGTTGGTATATGGTTGGGCAATATTTAAAAAGTAATGCCGCAAATATCGTTAATACTCACATAAATATAGAAAAAGTCACTCACGAAGGGATAGATCTAGAAGGTTTCCCGTTTCATTTTGCTTTATCTGTAAATAGGCTTGGTTTGTCTATAAATAACGAAGGAGAAAGAACTAATCTATTTACGAAAAAGGTATGGATAAAAAGCGACTTGCTGGTTAAGAATTTCAAACTTGATCTAAGAAGAAAGTTATATATTTCATCGGATGATAACAAATTTAGTTATGTTGTAAAGACACAGCAAGATTCTAATGTAGATTTTGGGTTAACTAAGTCTATGCTCAGTAAGGCGCTCTTTAATCCTGATTTAAAAATATTTATGAGTTACCTTTGCTATTTTGATTCAGGGTATGACATCATGGATAGGAATACAGAGAAAATTATGGCTATCTCAAGATATAATAAAATAACCATAAGGAAGGATTACAATAAAGACAAAAGAGAGTCTTTGTACAACATTAAGGCAGATTTGCATAGTGAAGTTGGAGGAGAAGAAAGGCTTAGGGAAGTAGGGGACAATCATTTTAAGTTAAGAATGTCTTATAAGGCTACTCAGATGATTAATAGTAACTTAAAGTCTTTTGTATTGAATATTAAGAAAATGGATTTAACTTCCAATGATTATCATATAAAAACTACAGGTAAATTATCAAGTGATCTAGTGACAAGAAAGGCTTCTGGTAGAATTGATACTAATGTCAAAAGTTTGAGAAATTTTTTAAAAGCCTGTGGAGTGTTTATGGAAAAGAAGAAAGTGATTAATTTAGAAAAAATTATAACAAAGATGTCGTCGAAATCCAAGAAAGGTGGTAATATCGAAGATGTGTTTTTTTCCATCAGCGGAAATGAAAAGGGGATAAAATTTGGAAATATTGGCGGGTTCCATAGGTTATTTTCTCTTATGCAGTAACAAATAAAGATATTTAGAATGAGACTTAGTAAATATTACTCTCCAACAATGAAAGACTCGCCAGCAAGCGCAGATGTTGCTTCCCATAAGCTAATGCTTCGTGCTGGGATGATAAAACAACAGAGCGCGGGTATATATTCATGGCTTCCACTTGGAGTTCGCGTGTTAAAGAATATTGAAAAAATCATACGAGAAGAGATGGATAATTCTGGAGCTTTGGAGGTGATTATGCCTTGTATACAATCTGCAGAATTATGGGAAGAATCTGGCCGTTATGATGGATATGGAAAAGAAATGCTTCGTATTAAGGACCGCCATGATAACAATTTATTATTTGGCCCAACAGCAGAGGAGTCAATCGCTGATATAATACGTAAACATATAAATTCTCATAAAGATTTTCCTAGAACATTCTACCAAATTCATTGGAAGTTCAGAGATGAAATACGCCCTAGGTTTGGCGTTTTAAGAGGAAGGGAGTTTTTGATGAAAGATGCTTATTCTTTTGATTTGGATAAGGATTCATCTGTGGTGACATATGATAATATTATTGAGACATATATTAAAATACTTAAAAGAATTGGTTTGAAGCCTGTTTTGCTAAGGGCTGACGTTGGGGTTATAGGTGGCACATTAAGTCATGAATTTCATGTTATAGCAGAGACAGGGGAAAGTGAAATTTTTTATGATTCGGATATCGAAGTAGAATTAGATAAAGAAGATCCAGATGTACAAAAGCTGCGTAATTTATATGCAATGGCAGATGAAATGCACAAACCTGGGGAATGTAATGTACCTAATGAGAGGCTAAAGCACAAAAAAAGTATAGAAGTCGGCCACATATTTAACTATGGAACAAAGTATTCTGAGTCTATGAATGTGTGTTTTATGGATAAAACAGGAAGGAAATCTCATTTTTTTGGAGGCTGCTATGGATTAGGTGTTTCAAGATTAGTTGCTGCAGTGATAGAATGTTTTAATGATGACAACGGAATTATATGGCCTAAATCCATCGCCCCTTTCCATGTGTCATTGGTAAATTTGCATACTGATAATAAAGAGGTATCAGAATTTTGTGACAAAATGTATCAGAAGTTAACATCTATGGGTTTGGCAATTCTATATGATGATACTTCTGCGAGCGTTGGGAGTAAATTTTCTAAACACGATCTTTTGGGTGCTCCTTATCAGATTATTGGTAGCTCAAAGCTAACTAAAGATAATAGCTTTGAGATTAGAGAGAGAAAAACTGGAGATAAGGCTACCTCATCTTTTGATGAGATTATAAAGAAAATAGAAAAGACATTTAAAAATGAATTTTAGATTAGAATTGCAGATCGCAATGCGATATTTGCAATCAAGAAAAAACAATGCTTTTGTGTCTGTAACCTCGGTTCTTTCACTGATAGGAATTATGCTTGGTGTTGCGGCATTGATAATTGTCATGTCTGTTATGAATGGCTATAGGATTGAATTGACAAACAAGTTAAAAGGATTCAACAGCGATGTAATGGTAAAGAATTTTGATCAAGAGATAGATTCTTACCAATCCATTGTTCGAGATATCGAAAAGCTTAGTAGGGTTAGTAGGGCTACGCCTGTGATTAGCGAGCAATCTCTTATCATTAAGGACAATAAGGCAACTGGTGCAATAGTGAAGGCTATAAGGCCTCAAGATACTCATGCATATTCGTTCTTATCTAAAGTAAATAAGCTCTCTGACCCTAACGGAATTTTATTGGGCAAGAAACTAGCTGAGATTTTAGGCGTAAAAGAGGGGGATTACGTTAAGGTGATCTCCACATATTTTAACACCACTATTATTGGAACTGTACCGAGGGTAAAAGATTTTAAAGTTGATGGTGTATTTTCTAGCGGGTTAAGTGAATATGATAGTAGCTACGCCATGATGGGGCTTGAAGAAGGGCAGAAGTTATTCCAGAAAGAGGGCGCAGTGAATTCTATAGAAGTATTTTTGATTAAGGGTGAAGACACAGAGGAGTCTGCCCATATTATTTCTAGATTATTAGATCATAAGTACCAAGTTTATGATTGGAAAAGAATGAACCAGTCTTTATTTGATGCCCTGAAGACAGAGAGGGTTGTGATGTTTGTAATTTTAACTTTCATAATAGTTGTAGCTGCATTTAACATTATATCTTCTCTTACTATGCTTGTGACTGAGAAGGTTAAAGAAATAGCGATATTGAGAACCATAGGGTTCTCGGCTAATAGTATTATGAGAATATTTTTATACTTAGGAATGGTTCTTGGTTCAATTGGTACTAGCTTTGGTGTAATTGTTGGTCTTGCATTTGCCTATAATATTGAAGATATCAAAAACACTCTTTCTTCTATTATGGGGACCAACCTATTTGACCCGATTGTATACTATCTGGATATCTTACCTTCGCATGTGGATAACCTCGACGTAATAAGAATAGTGGTTTTATCTTTGGTGGTCTCATTATGTGCAACAATTTATCCATCATTTAAAGCAAGTAGAATTTCTCCTGTAGAGGCTATGAAAAATGACTAAAAAGAAATGCATTCTAGAGATTTCTAATATATCAAAGAAGTTTAATCATGGTGAGGATGTGATTACTATACTAGATGGCGCTAGTATGTCTGTATATGAAGGGGAGATAGTTGCTTTAGTCGGATCTTCTGGGTGCGGTAAGACAACATTTTTACAAATTGCGGGGTTGCTAGATGTTGCTTCCGGTGGAAAACTCAAGATAAAAGGTAAGGAATTTCAAAATGAAGATGAATTTACAAAAACAGAATTTCGAAAAAATAATATAGGTTTTATCTATCAGTCACATAATCTCCTTAGTGATTTTACCGCAATGGAGAATATAAGAATGCCTTTAAGAGTTCAATCTTCTTCAATTAATTCAGATAGAAAGGTGAGTGAGCTTTTGTCAAAATTAAATTTGCATAAAAGGCGTAACCATTACCCATCTAATCTATCTGGAGGAGAGCAGCAAAGAGTTGCAATAGCAAGAAGTTTAATTCATGAACCTATGATTCTATTAGCAGATGAGCCTACAGGTAATTTGGATAGTAAAAATGCTAATAATGTTGTGGATCTCTTAATGAGTACAGTAAAGAAATATGATCAAACCCTATTGATGGTTACACATAATATGTCTATAGCTAATAAGGCAGATAGAGTTTTTACTATAGAAAAAGGCAAAATCGTTGAGAAAAAGAAATGCAAATAATATTGCTATTATAGTTGCTGCTGGCAGCAGTCGGAGGTATGGGGGGGACACCCCAAAGCAATATTTAGAAATCTCAGGAAAGCCTATATTAAGACTAGTTGTAGAGAAGTTTAACAACCATCCTGATATAGATGAGGTAATCGTTTCAGTTAATTCCAACTATGTTTCTATGTATGAATCTGCTGTTTCTGGCATAGACCTGCTTCCGCATGTGATAGGAGGGAACACGAGGCAGAAATCTGTGTATAATGCATTAGAAGAAATCAAAGATTATTCTCCAAAGAAGGTTTTGATACATGATGTTGCTCGCATTCTTATCGATGAAGGTACTATTGCAGCCATTATCTCTACTCTAGATAATGCCAAAGCCGTTATACCGGCTGTGAATGTGAGGGATACAATTAAATACGCAGAGCATAATATTATCAAAAAAACTATTCTTCGTGACAACCTGTTTCTTGCTCAGACCCCTCAGGCATTTGAGTATCAAACTATATTAAATCTTCATAGAAAATACTCGGATCTGGATTTTACAGATGACGCATCTCTCTGTGAGCATAACGGTTTAGACGTTTCTGTAGTAGAGAGCTCTATCTTGAATTTCAAAATCACTACGAAGGAAGATTTTGAATTAGCAAAAAAAATATTAGGCAAATAAATGGTTAAAGTGAGAATTGGAAGTGGATTTGATGTACATAAATTTTCAGAGAACAACGAAGTCGCAGGAATAGTTTTGTGTGGTGTAAAGGTTCCTTGCGCTTTTTCTATTGTTGCTCATTCAGATGGGGATGTGGCGCTCCATGCACTAACAGATGCTATTTTGGGGGCAATTTCAGAAGGGGATATAGGGGTGCATTTTCCTCCTAGTAACCCGGATTTTAAGGGTATGGATTCAGAAAAGTTTATAAAATTTGCATGTCAGAAGCTTCAAGAGAAGAATGGTAGAATTAATAATGTGGACATCACAATTATTTCTGAGAAACCGAAAGTATCGCCCTATCGTGAAAAATTCATATCAAGACTTTCAGAGATGTTAGATATACCAGAGTCAGATGTTAGTGTGAAGGCGACTACAACAGAGAAGTTAGGTTTTACTGGTAGGGAAGAGGGTATAGCTTGTCATGCTATAGTATGTGTGGAGACAAATTAGTAAATACGAGGAGAATTTGCCTCTTTTTTAGCCTGTGGTGTTTTTGTTGGGTGTTTTGTTGGGGGGGGTAATGAGCGTGTTGAGAATAAAGGTTCTTCATATTGAGAAACTTTGTCTATGTCTATATCTCCATATTCTTTTATTCCTTCCATTTGAAATGGGTTGAGTGTGTCCTTAAGTTTCTTCATAAAGGGAACAGATTTTGGTACATCTGGAAAATCTATTCTACCTTCTACTTCTTCTTTAATATTGCCATATAGAGTTTGCAATGTGTCAGAGTCTATATTGTGATTTGACCCTACAACATCACATAGTCTCTTCTTTGTTTCGTAATCAATCATCTCTTCTTTAAACTGAGCATGAAGACCCGCGGTGTTCTTGTAAGGTTTAATGGATGCTTCCTTGCATGCTTCATTGATTTCTTTCTTTCTTTGATCTCGTTCAAAGTCAGTTTTTACACGTTCTTTGAATTCTGAGTTTATAGAGTAACTCCCCATCGCTGTTGATGCGATATATGCAGCAGTAGCAAGGGGGGTTGTGGCAGAAGCAAGCGCTACTATAGATAAGGATTTTTCTAAACCTATATCTCGTAATGTCCTTAAGAAGGACCTGGTTTTCTTAGGTGGCTTTGAGTTAATATGGTGCACCTCTGTAGATTTTTCTCTTTTAGGTAATTTATCAAGGATTCCACCATGGGATTTATTTAGTGAAGAAATCCTTTGATGTTTCTTTGATATGGACTCTGCCATAGATTTTTGTAGTCTGTATTTCTCCAGAGATCGCGTTTGACTGACCTTTCCGACTATATCTAGCAAGGAGGCAACAAAGGTTAGAGCAAGCATAGCAATGGGGATAGCCGCTCCGCCTGAGAGAGCTGTTACTAAAACTGCAGATCCAATAGCGTAAATTCTCCAAATAAGCCTATGATTAGCAAAAAATTTGACTCTTTTATATAGGGAGGGATTGCTTTGCTTTTCTTTCATTCTAGGTAAGGATTAGCTATACATAATTATACTAAAGTTTAAGCACAGAATGTTTACATGAAGATGCTTTTTCGATTTTGAGTATTTTTTGCGATATAAGCACCATTAATAGTGTTGCAAAAATGCTATGCATTGCTTATAATCCGTGGGATTATTAGTTTTCTTAAAAAAGAGGGGATTTGTTATAAAAATGAAAATTTCTATAGGGAAAAACAAAGTAAATCCAGTAATACTTGCCCCAATGTCTGGGGTTACAGATATGCCATTCCGTAAGTTGGTGAAGAAATGCGGAGCTGGATTAGTAGTGTCTGAGATGATTGCCAGTAGAGCAATGATTCTTCAGACTAGACAATCCATGCAGAAATGTGAGGTTTCTGAAGGGGAAGATACAACTTCTATCCAATTAGCTGGATGTGATCCTGATGTGATGGCAGATGCAGCAAAATTAAATGAAGATATAGGAGCAAAGATTATAGACATTAACTTTGGCTGCCCCGTTAAGAAAGTAGTAGGTGGAAATGCGGGGTCTGCATTGATGAAAGATGAAAAACTTGCAGCTAAGATTCTAGAGAAAACTGTAAATGCGGTAAATGTTCCTGTTACTTTGAAAATGAGAACTGGGTGGGACGATGAAAGTCGCAATGCTCCAAATCTTGCAAAAATTGCAGAAGACTTAGGAGTAAAGATGATTACTGTGCATGGAAGAACAAGATGTCAAATGTATAAAGGAAAGGCAGATTGGAGGTTTATAAAAAATGTAAAAGATGCAGTGAATATTCCTGTGATTGCTAATGGTGACATCAATACTATTGATGATGCTCAAAAATGTATGGAAAAATCAGGTGCAGATGGTGTTATGATAGGAAGGGGTGCTTATGGCAGACCTTGGTTTATAAATCAGATAATGCACTATTTCGAACACAAAGAGATTTTACCAGACCCCATTATTGAAGAAAAAGCAAAAATTATCTTATCTCACTACAAAGACATGATAGACTACTACGGTCAGAATGTAGGCATTCGTATGGCTAGGAAGCATATTGGTTGGTACTCCTCTGGGTTAAAAAACTCCGGAGACTTTAGAAGGAGATTTAATGGATTGAAGGGGGTGCAGGAATCAATTCAATCTATAGAAGATTATTTTTGTGAGTTATCTGATTTAAATTAATGAGACGGGAAAAGGAAATAAAATCGAAGATTGCCTATAAAAAGTTTTCCATATATCTTGCTATTGCAGCATTGATTTTTTCTATAGCAACGTATTATGCTGTTGGTAATGCGGATTTTATAAAAGAGCACCCTTACTCTATAGTCCTTCTTTCTACAGTAGATTTTATTCTTTTGGTGGTATTGGTTATTCTCACTTCTAGGAAAATTTTATCTTTGTGGATTCAAAGGAGAGAGGAATCAAAAGGTGGATCTAGGCTGAGAAAAAGAATATTAGTAATGTTCTGTTTGCTTTCTAGTATACCAGCTATTCTAATTGCCGTATTTTCTACTATATTCTTTCAATTTGTTATCGATTCATGGTTTGATAAAAGAGTGAGCATGGCTCTGGATAAGTCTGTTGTTGTTGCTGAATCATATCTGAAAGAGCATGTAGATGCTATAAAGATCCGCGCTAAGGCCATGGCTCTTGAAGTAGATAATAATGTTGTGCGGTACCACCTTGTGGATAATAAAGAGCTTTTTACTAAAGTTGTATCTTCTTTAGTCGATTTAAACGCGTTGTCTGAGGCGGTGGTTTTTCAAAATAATTCTCCTGTGGTGCGTAGCAGGTTTGGTGCATCATTATCTTTAGAAATATTTCCATCCGAATATTACCATCATGCATCTAGTGGAGGGGTTGTGGTGATCAAAGATACTCCTAACAAGATTAGAGCCATGGCATCTCTTCATTCGATTCCTAACAGCTTTATAGTTGTAGGTAAATTTATTGATGATAAGGTTGTAGATCATGTAAAGCAATCCCAAGGGGCGGCAACGAAATATAACAACCTGAAGACCACTATACTGGAAACTCAGATAAGGTTTACCTTCTTATTCTTCATGGTAGCGATGTTGTTGCTGTTGGCCTCAATCTATGTAGGGATTTCTTTTGCAGGAAATATAGTAAATCCAATAGCTAAGCTGGTAAATGCGACAAGGAAAGTACAAGAAGGTGATTTTAGCGCCCAAGTTCAAGAGGGGCCAGAAGATGATGAAATAGGTAATTTATCTCGTGCATTTAATGTGATGACTAAGAGGATTTCAGAGCAACAAGACAAGCTGCTTTCGGCGTATAATGAAATAAATGATAAGAGAAAATTTAGTGAGGCAGTATTGTCAGGTGTTTCAACGGGGATTGTTGTGCTTGAACCAGATCTCAAAATTTCTCTTGTGAATAGTGCAGCTGCTAAATTGCTTCATGTAACAAAAAGAGATGCTAGAAAAAAACTGTTGAGTGCTATCCTTCCAGAGTCTTGTGAATTCATACAGCAACTTTCCAGGGGGAAAAGCAAGAGTATAAGCACAGAGATCAGCGTTCGTAAAGGATATAAGGTTCTGACATTGCTAATGAAGGTTGTAAAAGAAAAGGCAAAAGGAGGTGCTACAGGGTATATCATTACTTTAGATGATATGACGGAGTTGGCGCATGCTCAGCGTTATGCTGCTTGGTCTGATGTAGCAAGGCGTATTGCGCATGAGGTAAAAAATCCTTTGACTCCTATACATCTAGGTGCAGAGAGATTGAATAGAAAATACAAAAATGAGGTTAGTGACCCAGAAACATTTGGAAAGTATACTGCCACAATAATCAAGCATGTATCGGATATCTCTAGAATTATTGAGGAATTCTCAAGGTTTGCTAGGATGCCTAAAGCAGAATTGGAGAGGCACGATATCAGTAGATTGATTGCAGAAATAGTATTTTCACGTAAATGTGCATCCAATAATATTGAATTTAAAACATCTATTGCAAATTCAGTTAGGGTGTATTGTGATCAAACTCAAGTTAACCAATTTCTTACAAATATTTTGAAAAATGCAGAAGAATCCATTGAGGCAAAGGGAAGGAAGTCTAAGAAAGTAGGGACCATATCTATTAGTTTGAAAAAAGAAAAGGATAGTGCTGTGATTGTGATTAAAGATAATGGCATGGGGTTTAATGAAGAAACTATAGAGAAGATAGCAGAGCCTTATTTCACCACTAGAGATCAAGGTACAGGATTGGGCCTTGCTATAGTGAAAAAAATAGTTGATGATCATAACGGCAAGCTTATAATGAAGAACGGACAAGATGGTCAAGCGGTAGTAACGATTTATTTGCCTTTGGCTTAGGATTAGATGGTTAATTTAGGTATTTTATGAGTGAGAATAAGGTTCTTGTAGTAGATGACGAAAAAGACATTAGGGATTTGATATCAGATATTCTTCAAGAAGAGAGGTTCAATTGTGTTTCAGCTAAGAATAGTGATGCGGCATTTAAAGAAATAGAAAAACAAGTTCCAGACTTAATTTTATTAGATATATGGTTGCAAGGTAGTAACTTAGATGGTTTGGGTATTCTAGAGGTATTGAAATCTAAGTATCCTGCCGTTCCTATCATTATGATTAGTGGTCATGGAACCGTTGAAACTGCTGTGAACTCTATAAAAATGGGTGCAAGTGATTATCTAGAAAAGCCGTTTACTTCAGATAAATTACTTATTACAGTCAAAAGGGTTTTTGAAAATGTAAAGTTGAAGAAGGAAAATAAAGCACTAAGGAAAAAAATAATAGACCGCTCTGACTTGGTTGGGAGCAGTGAGAAGGTGAATGAGATGCGGGCTTTAATTAACAAACTTGCTCCAGTAGCTAGTAAGGTCATGATCCAAGGTTCCATAGGTTCTGGTAGAGAATTGATAGCAAAGCTAATTCATAGAAAGTCTCAGCGCAACAAATTTCCTTTTGTTAAATTAAATTCTGCAGTTCTATTAAATGATAAAGTGGCAAAAAGCGTGTTTGGGGAAGGGACTTCAAATATTATGTCAGTAGCTAATAAAGGTACATTATTCATCAATGAAGTTGGAAATGTTCCTTTGAGCGCACAGCATGCATTGCTCAAAATGATCAAAGATCAAAAAGATAATAAATCAGGAAAATACGACGTTAGGGTTATTGCTTCTACATCTAAGAATCTAAAGCAAGAGGTGAAAGATGGTAACTTTTTGCAAGACTTGTATTATAGGCTTAATGCTGTTTCTATAGTGATCCCAACTTTAAAGGATAGAATAGAAGATCTGCCAGAATTGTGTAAGCATTTTATAAGTCATTTTGAAAAAAAATCTAATCTTCCAGGAAAGGCAATTGACAAGAAAGTATTAGAAATATTATACCAGTATAATTGGCCAGGAAACATAAAGCAGCTGAAAAATGTCATAGAGTGGTTGATGTTGGAGGCTGCAGTAAAAGGCTGTGAAGAAATTACCACTAGTATGCTGCCATCAAATATTCTGAATAATGGAGATGCTACAGTATTTGATGTGGATATTGATTCTATGTCTATGCCATTAAGGCAAGCTAGAGAGTTATTTGAAAAGAAGTATCTATCTGCTCAGATGGCACGATTTAATAACAATATATCAAAAACTTCTGCTTTTGTTGAAATGGAGAGATCTGCATTGCATAGAAAATTGAAGCTTTTAGATATCCACCATACTACAAAAATTTCTTCTAAGGAAAAATCCGGTGTTGCGTAATGGATCTCGTTGATGAGTCTTATAAGGTATCTAAACCCAAGGCTGTGGTATTTGACTGGGATAATACTCTTGTTGACACCTGGGAGCTAATACATGAGTCTCTTAACTATGTATTGTCTAAATATGGGATGAAGACTTGGAGTTTGGCTGATACTAAAATCCGGATACATAAATCTCTAAAAGATACTTTACCACAGTATTTTCCTGATAATTGGGAGGAAGTTGCTGACATTTATAGAAGACATTACTCCGAGAATCTGGATGCTACTAAGCCTCTGCCAAAAGCTGAAGATACTTTAGACGTCTTAATGAAACACAATATCCCAATATGCGTAGTAACAAACAAAAGAAATTGGTTAATGCATAAGGAATTAGACCTATTAAAATGGAATAAGTACTTTAAGTCTATTGTTGGGTCTGGGGATGTGAAGTTGGACAAGCCAGAGATATTTGGAGTAGAGAGGGTGTTGAGTGAGATATACAAAACCCCAGGGGAAGATATTTGGTTTGTTGGTGATTCTGTCACAGATATGGAAACAGCATATAATTCTGGCTGTGTACCTGTGTTTTTTGGTAAAGACGATTATAGAGACGATAGGTTTAAGCATTGTAGGCCTAAAATATACTTTAAAACTCATCATGAGATGTCTGAATATTTACAAGAATCTCTTAATAGAGACGTCTAATGATTACAATCAAAAGGCTACTAGAGGAAGGGGCAATTTTGCTCAAGCAATCTAATATAGACTCATACAGAGTAGATTCTAGAGTATTGCTTTCTAAGGTTCTAAAGTTACCCCAGGAAGAGATTATTCTAAGCTATGACGGTGAGGTTTCTAATAATACCCAAGAGGAATTTTTTAAGCTGGTCGCAAGAAGGCAAAAGAAAGAGCCAATATCTTATATTACGGGGATAAAGGAGTTCTATAGTATGGATTTCTTTGTGGATCAGAATGTTCTGATACCACGACCAGATAGTGAAAGTTTGGTAGAAGGTGTATTACAAAATATTGAGAAAGATAAGAAAGTGAAGATCTTGGAGCTTGGCTCTGGATCCGGTTGCTTGATTCTTACTATATTGAAATATATGAAAAATGCTTCTGGTGTAGCTGTGGACATAAAAGAAGGGGCTTTAAAAGTAGCAAAAAAAAACTATCAAAATCTTAAGTTAAATAATAAAATCGAATTTATAAAAAGCGATTGGAATGATTTAAAGATAGATGGTGAATTTGATATAATTATTTCAAATCCTCCATATATAAAGAGCCAAGATCTACATGATCTGCAAGAGGACGTAAGAGAGTATGAACCTAACATAGCCTTAGAAGCTGGAGAAGATGGACTAGATGCTTATAGAAGCCTTGGGCCTATTATAAGAAGGCATCTAAAAGAAAGTGGTTTGGTGTTCTTAGAGTTTGGGGAGGGACAGGGTGACTATGTGAAGGATATTATGCTAGAATATGGGCTGTCTTCACAGAAAATCATAAAAGACTTATCTCACAAGGATAGATGTATGCTTTTTAAAAGACTTGCAATAAGGTAACTTTTCTGTTATATTTCTATATAAATAACAGGAGTGGTTATGTTATCAGAAGACGTCAGTTACGAGAGTAGTTTTTTAACCGATGTGATTCATCGAGACGATACTACTTGTGCGTATGTTGAAGATCTTCTACCAGAGGATGTTCATGTAGGTTGGCTTTTTCAAGTAGAAATGATTTGTCCTATACATGAGCCTATTAATTTTTCTGGTTCTTATGATGATCTGGAGGATCTTTTGCCAGTAGATGGTTATCTATCTTTTCTTTCTGAGGTAGAAAATTCATGCTCCCTAAATAAATTTATAAATTTTGATGACATCTATTCCAAGGAAGGATTGGATTGCGATCTGGAACTCACACACTCTGAAGGTGATCCGTATTCACTAGAGGATGCGGTGAAGTTTCATGAGGAAACCTCAAATATAAGAGAAGGCATAAAAAACAGTTTTGATGTGGCTGCGAATATTTTGAGTGTTGGATATTATGGTTTTATAATATATACATGCCCACTAACAGGAGTTTCTTTGGGGGCTTTAAAAATATTAAAATCATATGGAGCTTTTGACAGTGTGTGCAACGATGATTATAGCTTCATGGGATATACTGCATGTGATGCTATAGAGGATACTTTAGCTACCCATGCGCTTTTTTCTGCCGGGGGGAAGTTAGCTAAAGTTATATTTGACGTTAATCCAACGACTATGCAAAAGATATCATTATCATCAGCAGAGAAAATTATGAGAAAAACAGTATTTTCTTACTCTCAAATGAAATCACCAGGTCTTACTAAAGCTACAGATTATGCTCCTAACGCAGCATATGTCATTACATCGGAATCTGCTAAAATGTTAACTGCCACTACCTTGCCTTATCCTATAGATGTTTTGATTTGTAAAAGCTTAGGACAGGTTTCTAGGCAACTGACAAAGGATTGGATTAAGGATAAGGATAGTGAAAGCTATTTAGGTCCGGTTCAAAAAGGAGTTGTATCTTCGGCATGCAAGGTATTTTCGGATTTAACGCCCAATTCAGTTCAGCCTCATTTGTATAAACATTGCAAAGAGGCAGGTAGAAGGATTGGTGGATATGTTGAAAAGCACCTAAGCCAAAGAAATACTTGAATGACATTAATATTCTCGATATATTCACCATGCCACAATGAGGAGGCTTTATGGTAACATTAGTTATAGGGAAAGAATATTTACATTATACAAACCCAGATCTGGAACGTGAGTGCAAAATTAAGGGGGGGTACCAAAGTGCTTATTGTAGATTCACTCCTCAAGGTATAAATTGCAATGTTGTTGGCTGGGAATGTTTAGATATTAGAAATCTACTCTTCCAGGAAAAAATGCAACCTTTTTATATGGAGTTCTACAATAATGCCATGCTTCAACTGAAGCAATATCAACAGGAAGAAAGGAAGTGTGTAGAAGGCGTTAGAAATGCAGTTTCCACAGTAGAAAGATATGTTGAGGGTTTTACTAGCATTGATATTTGGTCACAAGATTCTATTGAATGCGATGTTAAAGAAAAGACAGAGTTAGAAGAAAATAATGTAAGCAAGAAAGGAGCTTTGTTGTCAAATACAGAAACCCTTGAGGTTAGTATACGAATAGTTGTTGGAATATTTCTTGGGTCAGATGTTTGTTATTATGATGATCAAGAAATATACCTCTTACCCCCCGATATAGGAGTACTAGGATATATAAGCTATATTCCTGAATAGCTTCAGTCTTTTGATGCGGTTAAGATATAATTTACATCCAATCTCTTAGTAAGAAACCATTTCTCTTTCTTTAAGGGGTTATATTCCATACCAGCTACATCAAAAGTTCTGCAGGAGTTTTTTCTTATTATAGAGTTTATCTCAGAGGGTTTAAGAAATTTCTCCCATGAATGAGTCCCTATTGGCAGCCATTTTAATAGGTATTCTGCTCCTATAATTGCCAATAGATAACTCTTTATGGTACGATTCATAGTGGAGATAAAAATTATTCCTCCGGGCTTGAGCATAGTAATGCATTTTTCAAGAAAATCCTCTGGTATGTTCACATGCTCTATGATTTCTAAACAGAATATAATATCGAAGGATTCATTTTTTTTCTTAGATAGATCTTCTACGGTGGTATTGATATAAGTTATTTTGAGACCTTGCTTCTTGCTATGTGCTTTGGCTATTTCTATGTTTTTCTGAGAAGCATCTATAGATGTAACTTTCCCTCCTAGCCTAGCAAGGGGTTCAGATAAAATTCCTCCGCCACATCCTACGTCTAATAGCTTTAAATCCTTGAATATAGGCTTAGAGGGACTGTTAGAATGTTTTTTGAAAACATTGTTTATGTAAGATAGGCGCAGAGGGTTAATATCATGAAGAGTTTTGAGTTTTCCATTGGGGTCCCACCATTCCTCTGCCATAGATGAGAATTTTTCTATCTCGTCTTGAATAATAGAAGTATCTTTTTTCATTAATTGACCATTCTTTTAAAGATACTCCCTAGTGAATTCTTGGAAGAGATCTCTTTCTCTGATGCTTTTGGGTGATTTTTTAGTTTTTTCGCCATATCTTTTATGGCGCTACTTATTGGTTCAGATACTAATTGCAATAAGAATTGATTCCAAATAATTTTAAATTCTTTGGGTGAGTATTTGCCAACTTCTGGGTATTTATGTTCTTGTGTTTTTTGAATTTTTATTTCTGAATCCATTGTTGAATTGTTAAGGTTGTTAGATAGTTTCTGTGCTAATTTTTTGATAGCTTTTGATGTGTTTTCTGAGATTTGAAATGAGGTGTCTAATATTAGGAATTTATAACCCATAGATTCTGACAGTCTATTGATATAGTTTGTTGTTATATCAACAAATCTTGGATAAGACTTTAGGGAGATTTCGAAGTTATATGAGTCTCTCTTATATTTATTTTTAATATCACCAGATGCAGATATAGCATATTGGTTAGTTGATAATTTAAAGGTGTCTAGATCAAGCTCAAAACTTCCATCTTCATAGGTATCAAGGCTTAGCTTAACTTTAGACTCTATATTCCCTAATTCGTGTAATTTAGGTACATATCTTTGCTTTGTATCAGAAGATTTTTTTAGAAACATAGCATCAACAAATGATTGTACAGGTGATAGGATAGCAGATAGAATCGAATTTTTTGGTTCTTCTGCAAAGAAACGCAAGTTTGCTTTGCTGAAATCAATAGATTCAGCATAGGTTTTCATGAATTGATACCATTTTTTGGTAAATCGCGCATCAGTAGTATGTAGATCAATTTTCTTGTGATCTTTATCTATAAGTATCCTTCCTGAGATATCTATTTTTTCTATATCGTCTTTTAGAGAAAAGGAATCTATATATACATTTGTATAGTTAGAAACGTCTGTAGTGATTTTGATGTTTGCATCATAATCTATTTCTCCGAGTTCATTTAGCTTAAATATCTCAATATAATTACGTATGTTTAGAGGAATATGTTTTATTAGATCTTTGAACAAAGGTATCATTTTAACGTGGTTCCATAAAAGTATAGATTCATTGCCAAAAACAGCCTTTGAGGCATTTTCTCTATAATGTACATTATATTCAGAGTCGTGGGAGATTTTGATATCTGCCTCACCTTTGTCTGCTCTGAAGAGTAACCCATTGTTGAGTTTGTTTATAACATTCATGTTTGACAGCTCTATTCTAAGACTTTTCAGGGTTTTAATGAGTATCTTGCTAAAATCTTCTTTGTTTTCTGAAAAAGTAGTGATCAAAGAGGGGGATAATAAGAATTTGCGAAATTGTAATCTATATTGAGTTTGATTGCCTGAGGATATGATATGGAAAGGGTGGTTATTTGTATGTCCTTTTAAGTGAAAATCTCCTGATGTTTTGATTTTTAGCGAGTTAGAGAAGATACCTAATATCAAGTCAATGCTGCCATCGTAAAGAGCATTATAATTACCATTATGGTCTTTAGGGGTAAAAGAGAAGCTAGGGTAATCTAAGCTGATAGCGAATCTAAATGGGTAACCAGTAATTTCAAAATTTCCAGAATAACCGTGAATGGTCCCATTGTTTTGTAATTCAGTGATCTTTTCCTGTATTTTAATCTCTGCCACATAAGAAGCTGTGAACCAAACAGCAGTGTATATAGAGAATAAAATCGTAAAAAATATAAGAAACTTCTTCATATAAGCTGGTGAATTGAACTTAAAGATTACTGCACAAGTATATTTGATTTCCAGACCTCTGGAAAGACAAAAAGTCTACTTGCTTTGTAAGGAATGAGATTTTATCATAATTAAGAGGCTTATCTAGACATAGATTTACTCCGAGTTCACAAGAATAAGGTGTTATGTCAGATGTTTCATTTGAAATACCAAAAAGCATCACAACTGGAATTTTTTTGAGGTTACTGCTATTTTGTATAAATGTGATGAGTTTGTTATCTTCTTGGAGAGCTATTCTTTTATCTATCACTATGATATCTGCTTTTTTAGTGGATAAATATTTTATAGCTTCATCGTTGCTTCGAGATAAATCTATATCCAATACTATATTTTCTCTTCTTAGGAGCATCTGAGTCAGAAGGAATTCATTTTTACTATCTTCTACCAGTAGGATCTTAGCAAGATTGCAAGTTTCAGGCATGTAAATCTAAATCATTTTATATAATATGATTATTTGATAAAATCCTTAAGAAATAGTTAAGGGTTTTTTTAAATGATCCCAAATTTTACAAGGCTAGCTAAATATATCATTGCAACCAATGATAGGAATATGGCTAGTAAGAAATAGTTCTTTGATTGTTTGTGGGTATTGGATTTTTTCATAGTTATAATTTATCAATTGCTAAAGATGTAAAGACGATAAAGAGATACAGAATAGAATATCTAAAGGTTGCCATATTGTATTTAGAATGTTGCAGAATTTTTACTGCATAATATATAAAAATGATTCCAGTAACTATTGCGGTGCATAGGTAAAATAAACCTGAGATATGTAACATGTAGGGTAGGATAGTCAACAGTACTAAGGCTACTGTATAGGCTAATATTTGTATTTTTGTGGATTTTTCTCCTGCAACTAAAGGCATCATTGGGATGTGTGCTTTTTTGTATTCTTCAGAACTATGTAAAGCAAGTGCCCAAAAATGAGGAGGGGTCCATATAAAGATAATTAAGAATAGTATAATTGGCTCTATGGTAACTGTTCCTGTGACAGATACCCATCCTATCACGGGCGGCAGTGCTCCTGCTGCGCCTCCTATAACAATATTTTGTGCTGTGTATCGTTTGAGCCAAATCGTATAAACCACACTGTAGAAAAAAATTGTAAAAGCAAGAATTCCAGCAGAGATCACATTTACAAAGAGACCCATAACAGACACAGATAGTATTGACAGGAATATCCCTAAATTTAAAGCCTCTGAAGGATGTATTTTTTTACTTGGTATCGGGCGTTTCTTTGTTCTGTCCATTAGTTGATCTATATCTCTGTCATACCACATATTTAGTGCGCCAGATCCACCAGATGCAAGGGCAATGCATATTATAGAGAGAGTTGCTATTACTGGGTGTATCGTTCCTGGGGCAAGGTAAAGCCCAATTAGTGCAGTGAAAACCACAAGGCTCATTACGCGTGGTTTTAATAGTTCAAGATAGTCAGATAACTTTGACCCTTTGATCTCTAGTGTGCTATCTACAGATATTATTGCTTCAGCCATATTTACTTGATTTTTGGAGGTGTGCTAAATGAATGAAATTCAGGAGGGGAACTGAGTGTCCACTCTAAAGTGGTTGCACCTGATCCCCAAGGATTTTTAGGGCATTCTTTCCCAAATTTAAATGAGTGGAATATTATATATACAAAAAGGAATGCAGAGAATATTGATATAAAGGCACCTATTGAAGATACCATGTTCCATCCTGCAAACGCATCTGGATAATCTGGGATTCTGCGCGGCATTCCGCTTAATCCAAGGAAGTGCTGAGGAAAGAAGGTTACATTTACACCTATAAACGTTAAAACAAAATGTATTCTTCCTAACCATTCTGGAATCATTTTTCCGCTCATCTTTCCGAACCAGTAGTAAAATCCTGCGTAAGCAGCTAATAATGCTCCTAAGGACATTGTATAGTGGAAATGCGCTACTACGTAGTATGTGTCATGTAGGACTCTGTCTATAGAGGAGTTTGCTAGCACTACACCAGTTACCCCACCTACAGTGAAAACAAATAGAAACCCTATGGCAAAAAGCATTGGGGTTTTGAATTCAATTGATCCTCCCCACATTGTTGCTATCCAGCTAAAGATTTTTATTCCTGTAGGAACCGCAATTACCATTGTGCCTAGCGTGAAATACATTAATACTTCTACACTGCTACCAACAGTGAACATATGGTGAGCCCACACAAGGAAACCCACTACTCCAATACTTCCCATTGCGTATACCATCCCAAGATACCCAAAAATAGGCTTTTTAGAGAAAGTTGAGATAACTTGGCTGATAATTCCAAATCCTGGAAGTATAATAATATAAACTTCTGGATGCCCGAAGAACCAGAATAAATGCTGGAATAATACAGGATCACCACCTCCTGCGGGGTTAAAGAAGCTGCTATTGAAGTTTCTATCTGTGAGTAGCATTGTGATGCCTCCACCAAGCACAGGAACAGCGAGTAATATTAGAAATGCCGTTACAAGAATCGACCATGCAAAAAGGGGAATCTTTGTCATAAGCATGCCTGGGGCGCGCATATTTAATATTGTTACTATAAAATTTATTGCTCCTAGAATCGAAGATATACCTGCTAAATGCAAACTGAATATACCAAGGTCAACAGCTGCACCAGAATGGTATACAGAATTACTTAAAGGTGGATATAATGTCCAACCTGTACCCACCCCTCCATCTACTAACGCAGATAGTAATAATAATAGGAAGGATGGTATAAGAAGCCAGAAACTTATATTGTTTAGGCGAGGAAAAGCCATATCTGGCGCTCCAATCATAAGTGGTATGAACCAATTCCCAAACCCACCTATCAGAGCAGGCATAATCATGAAGAACACCATGATTAACGCATGACCAGTAATTAGCACATTATAGAATTGATGATCTCCCCCCAAGAATTGGTCACCTGGCTGCATTAGTTCAAGTCTGAAGATTCCAGAGAATAGCCCCCCTATAAGTCCAGCTATAATTGAAAAGACAAGATACATGGTTCCTATATCTTTATGGTTAGTTGAAAATAACCACCTCTTATACCCTGTTGGGTGATCGTTATGCTGCTTTTTTTGCGACATTTTTTTCCTCTTTTTTTGGTTCTTTATTACTTAAGATCCATTCATCAAATTTTTCTTTGGTTACAGCTTCTACGGCTATAGGCATGAAACCGTGCCCTACACCACATATCTCGGAGCATTGGCCATAATATACACCAGGTTTAGTAATTTGGAACCATGTTTCGTTCACCCTACCTGGCACTGCATCTGTTTTTATTCCAAGCGCAGGTACGGCCCAGCTATGTATAACATCATAAGACGTAATGAGGACTTTGACCTTTGCCCCAACGGGAACTATTACCCTGTTATCCACCTCGAGAAGTCTAGGTTGCCAAGGCTGTAGATCTTTATCTTTTATAATATAGCTATCAAATGAGAATTCATGATCCGGATATTCATACTCCCAATACCACTGGTGACCAACTACCTTAAGAGTAAGGTCTGGGTCAAATTTTTTCTCCATAAAATGTAGGATGTTAATAGAGGGAAGAGCAATAATTGCCAGTATAGCAACAGGGATAATTGTCCAAGTTATTTCAAGTAAGATGTTATGTGATCTAGTTGAGGGTATAGGATTTCTAGATTTTCTAAATCTCATGCATGTATAAGCTAGAAGTAATAATACAAAGACTACAATAGATGCGAGTATGTAGAATACAAAATCATGGAAGGAATAAATCCGTTCCATTACAGGAGATACTGGGTCTTGGAAGTACATCTGCCAGTTATGAGGCCCAGAAGCGCTTGACTGCATCGAGAAGATCACCAAGACAGAGGAAAGTAAAACCTTGGGGGATGAAAATTTTCTCATTTTTTCTTGTGGCAATATCTATTAAAAAACAACGGGTATGGTAAGCATACGAGCAATATGGTACAGTAACCCTAGGAAGTACAATTTACATTTTTAAATTTTTTTAGTCAAATAATAACTGCCCTAGAATGAAAGTTATCTGGAAGAAAAGTGAGAAGCATGAGCCGTATGAAACTGCTATAAGTCATATGGAGTCTGTCGTAGAGAAAGTTGTTCGTGGTGAATGCGAGCAAACTATATGGTTTTTAGAGCATAAGGATGTTTATACTGCGGGTACTAGTGCTGATGATAAATCTTTATTAGAGAAAGAGAAATTTGATGTGTGCCAGACTGGAAGAGGGGGTGATTATACATACCATGGTCCTGGACAGAGGGTTGTTTATTTTATTCTAGATCTAAAAAAGATTTTTGAACCTTCAGATCCGGATCTTAGAGCTTATATAAGTAAGCTAGAGGAGGTAGTAATTAATGCACTAGAGAGGTTTGGGATCAAAGGAGAAAGAAGAGTCAATAGAGTAGGTATATGGGTTGTTACTCCTGGTGGAGAAAAGAAAATAGCAGCGATAGGTGTAAGGGTGAGAAAGTGGGTTGCATATCATGGTATAGCAATTAATATAGATACAGATCTGAGTAATTTTGATGGTATAGTTCCTTGTGGGATTTCTCAGTATGGAGTTACTTCATTTAAAGATCTTGGAAAAACTATAGAAATGGATTATTTTGATAAAATAATGAAAGAAGAAATAAAGAAGATTTTGAGTATTTAGATATGACTGCGCTTAAAATATTACATAGAATGGTTTGTTTTGTGGTTCTTTCATGGTTTATGGGGTTCATGTATTTCATTACCTTGGTTCCAACTCATCAAGCAGATAACGGAAGGGTTGTTACTGATGCGGCTATTGTTCTGACTGGAGGAAATAAAAGGATAGAAGAGGGTTTTAATATACTAAAAGAAAATAAATCTAAAAAATTATTTATCACTGGTGTGAGTAAGAAAGTAAAAGATAAAGACATAATAGTGCTATACGGAAATCTTGATTATATAAATAATCATAAGAAGAAGGTAGAGTTTGGACGCAGTGCAATGAATACTAATGGCAATGCTATTGAGGCAAAACATTGGATTGCTAATAATAATATCAAAACAATTACCTTGGTTACGGCAAATTACCATATGCCAAGAAGCACACTAGAATTCAAAAAGGTTCTTTCAGGAGTGAAGATCATTGAGCATCCAGTATTTCCTCCTACATTTAAAATAAAAAAAATATGGTCCAATCCTGGATCCGTGATGTTGTTATTTAAAGAATATAATAAAACTTTGTGGTTGGCGTATGAACAAAACATATAACCCCATTCTGATAGCTTGGTATACATTCAGATCTATAATTTTCTTCATATTATTTTCAACTACTACTGTTGCTATTTCTATGCTTTTTGCGCCATTTCTAATCTTTAGATGCAAGGCTTTATATTGGTGTGGGATCATATGGTGTCGTGTATCTTTATTTTTACTACATATCATCTGTGGAATAACCTATGAGGTACGAGGTAAAGAAAACTTGCCTAAGGGCAAATACATAATAGCTTCTAAACATCAGTCTGCATTTGAGACAATAGCCTTCTGGGATATATTCTATATCCCAACATATATACTAAAAAAAGAGCTTACATACATACCGTTTTTTGGTGTGTATCTTATGCGCATGAAGATGATTTGCATTAAAAGAAGCGCGGGAGCTAGTGCAATTAAAAAAATTGTAAAAGAAGTGGGAAGCCATCTTCAGGAGGGGAGAAATATCATTATTTACCCGGAAGGAACAAGGGTAAAGCCTGGGATTAAAACTGAGAAATATAATCCAGGTGTAGCAGCTATATATAATAGCTGCAATGTTTCTGTAGTTCCTGTGGCAATCAATAGTGGTCTGTTTTGGCAAAACAAGAAGTGGACTAAGCTTCCTGGTAAGGTGATAATAGATATATTGCCACCGATAAATTCTGGTTTATCAAGGCGAGATTTTCTTAAGAAGCTTAATAAAACAATCGAAGACAGGTCTCTAGAATTATCGAAGTAAGTATCTTTATTTCTTCTTTTTCTTCGCTGTGCTTTTCTTTTTTGTAGTGTTGACCGTTAAATCCTTTAGATCTTCCTGTTCTGTTCTTGGTGTCAAGACGTGACCGCAACTTTGATTGCAACATGGAATCTCGGAATTGCCCTGGCAGAATTTCAACTTCATTAGGTAATCAATGGAGATTCTTTTTCCTCCTTGCGCCATTATCATTGAAAAGATAACCATCCAGTAGTAATTCTCTGGCATTTCTTGGTATGTATAGTTTATAACCAAGGTCATAACAAAGAGGGATAAAGCGGCTAGCCTTGTTCCTAAACCTAAGGCAAGTGCTACGGAAGCAAAAATCTCTACAGCTGTAGCCAGGAAAGCTGCTAGACCATAAGATAGTAGAGGGACTTTATATTCATGTTGGAATAGGTATAAGGTTGAATTCCAGTTATCTAATTTTGCTAAACCAGATTTGAAGAAAATATTTGCCATGTATAATCTAGCAATTAAATTTACCAAAGGAGTGAATGCGGACATTATACAGCTTGTTCTGCAAATCATTTTATGTATACATGTTTTCATATTCTATTACGCTTGAATTTCTAAAGATTGTATTATACGAGGAAAAGGTTAATTTATTGTAAACCCAATTATATATCGGCTCTGGATCAATTTTGTTAGGCTGCTCTGAAAGAAAAAATCTGGAATAGATTTCTTGGTTTCATTATAGATTTCATATAAGTTTTTTCCCTCTGTACATAATGATAGGAACAGTGCATCTCCCTGAGAGATTTTTTGATGTGAGATTCTATTATCAAGGTCTCTGGAGACTATTATGATATTCCGGTTTTTTACTGGGGTCTCTATCTTGAACCCATTTTCTAGTCTGATCTTTGTGAATATATCAAAAACATCATAGGATAGTTCGCATACTATATTCGTTGGATTTTCCGCAAATATAATTTTCTCAAAATTTTCTGAGCTAATATTTTTGAATTCTTCTATTGGAGTAGGGGTGTAGTCCTTTGAGATAGAAGACTTAACATAAGCCAAGTCAAGCTGCGACAAGTCGTATAAGTACCCCTCTGAATGCTCCTTTAGGAAGTCTGTGAAGCTAAATCCGTATTTTTCTAGATCAGGGGTTTTTGAGGGGGTTTGATAAATATATTGTTCAGCAAGATTTACAAAGCCTTTTTTTCCTAAGAAATGCGATACCGAAATATAATGCGCTTCTAGCGTTGAGATGAGAGTATGCCAAATATGCCTTCGGTATATTGACATAGATTCTCTAAGAGATGGAGAAATTATGTCTTTTGAAGCTATAGTTAGTGCTTCATCGCAATATATATAATTAAGAAATTCTTTCTGCAATTCTTTCAGTGACATTTTCTTCTATAATGTTTTGTGCTTTTCTGGACTCGCTCAACAGAT
Organism: Rickettsiales bacterium; assembly: GCA_047404135.1. Lineage (GTDB taxonomy): Bacteria > Pseudomonadota > Alphaproteobacteria > Rickettsiales > JABSSG01 > JAHZKS01. Next base: position 127,717 of record JBDOIT010000004.1, on the reverse strand, counting down.
CTTCCAGTTGTGGTATGTTCTCGTCCCACTCAATCATCGTTGGTTTTGCTCCTACTCGTTTGATAGTGCTTTCATATAAATCCCATACTTCTGGTATAACAAAATCATTATGAGTATCTATTATCATATTGTCACCCGTAGATATTTTTATATTTTTATGTCCAGCCAGATGTATTTCTGTAATAAAATCTTTTTCTACTAGATGTTTTGTGGGGTCTGATTTGTTGTTTTTTGAGCTTACATAAATATTGTTCACATCCAATAATATTCCGCAATCTGATTTATCGGCTAATCTGTTTAGGAACTCATCCTCAGGCATTGTAGAGCTATGAAAGGATAAGTAAGTAGATGGGTTTTCTATGGATATACGCCGTCCTAAATACTGCTGTACTTCGTCTATATGGTTTGCGAGTAGATCCAAGGACTCTTTATTGTATGGAAGTGGAAGTAGGTCATGTGTGTATATCCCGTTATAACTTGTCCAGGATAGATGCTCTGATACTAAGCCAGGATTGAATCTATCTACTACTTGTTTCAGCTTTTTCATGTACCCTTTGCTTAAATCATCTGAAGAGCCCAGAGATAAGCTGACTCCATGAAAGCTAATTGGGTATCTTGAGGATATTTTTTCTAGAAAGGAAATGGTTTCGCCGCCTTCAGCAAAGTAATTTTCTGTATGGACTTCAAGCCATGGTATGTCTGGTGAATTTTGAAGAATTTCTTCATGATGTGGTGAGCGAAGACCTATACCTGCTTGTGCGGGTATAGCTTTTCTTGATTGCATTTTACCTCCTCCTACAATTTACAGGCGCAGGATTTCCTCCTCTTTTATCGCATTCAGATTTCTGCATCGCTTTCCATTCGCAAGGGTCGTAATCTTTTGTGGATTGACCTGCGCATCCATGCTTTCCAAGTGCGTGTGTGCAGTCATTTTTTCCTTTTTTTGCAACGCCGTAGCATTTTACCATTTTGTCTGCAGATGCGTCAGGAGTTGCTGCCACTATGGCACCTAAGGCAAACAGACCCATCGCAGCAACTTTGACGAATTTTGATTTTTCATTCATTTACTAGTAACCCCCATCTTGATAGCTTATCTCTGCCACCATGCTTTTTCTACTGTGTGTCCAGCTTTTTTACAACTGTTTTTACCGCAGTCATTTTTACTACATCCGCTTTTACCAGAAGAATGCTTAGAAGTTGTGGTTTCTGTGTGCTCACATGCTGCAAGTGCTGATACAGCTAATAGCCCTGCTGCTGCTGTTTTAATAAATTTTCTTTTCATATAGATCACCTTAATTGAATAAAAAATAGTTTTCACCATGTATAAGATGTTAACTTATCTGTGTGGGGTGAGTCAAATTCTGAAATGAATGCTGCTGCTGTTTAAAGAATTGTTTGGTATTTTTGTCACTTTAACATTGTGTTGTTGTAGTTCTAAGAAGAGGGAATCTACAGAAAATTTTGGTTGCACTGGCCTGGCTTATAGTATAGATTCCAGGCAGTTATAGTTATCTAGCACTATAAAGGAGTGATGGCCGAGTGGTCGAAGGCGCTTCCCTGCTAAGGAAGTATACGTTTGCGCGTATCGAGGGTTCGAATCCCTCTCACTCCGCCAGCTTTTTATCATGCAAACTCTTTAGATCAAGATAACGATTTATAAAGTCTAATCTAATAAAAAAGGGAGAGTAGTGAGCATCAGTAGTAGTTCCTCTGGTTGAAGCTTCTGGTAAGAAAGTCTTTCGTAAACTCAGTTGCTCTGAACAAGCGGAATTGATAAAAAGACGATAGATTTGTCTCTATAACAAAACAAAAAAAAGATGACAAAAATATGAATATTTTTATAACCTCATTTGATTCAAAAGAGGCAGCTGCTCACTTAGATGATTTGAGGCTAAATAAGATGATTCTTGAAACTGCGCAGCTTTTGTCATCTGCTTATCGTTATTTATTTTGTGATGACAGTCTACTTTATAAAGATACTCATTTTAACCATCCTTGTGCAATTTGGGTTAGAAAAAATATTGACACCTATTCATGGACGGTACAATATTTTGATGAGCTAGCAAAAGAGAAGATTAGAAGAGATGAGAGAATAAGAAAGAAATCAGAAATAAAGCCTCATAAGTCGTGGCAAGACTTATTCGATCTTTTTAATTCCAAAAAGACCGATAATTATAAAGATAAAATATCAGTAAGATTTTTTGACTTTAATTGTACTGATTTTAAAGATGAAAAAGACGTGCGAATTTCCTATCAAAAACAGCTAACAAAAAAATGGGAAGGTGATTTAAGGGCTCCAAAATGGACTGGTGCAAATAGGCCAATTTTTGACCTATCCTAAATACTTAATACTGTAATAAAATCAGTGAATATTCAGGAGTTTCGTGATTGTGGCTACAAAAGACAAAAGACTTGTCTGCATAAGGTGGTATTAAAATGAGCTATAGTAGTAAAACTCCGACTGTTATTTTAATTCTTCAAATATCGACTTAACTGCAGATTAAAATGTGCAAGTGCTTCGTCTGTTGCAGATTAGTCAATTGTTTGCATATAAGGAGAAGCATCTGTTTCTGGATAGACGCTTGCGAAGTCTAGCGCAGCATTGTGTATGCAATTACCTAGGGTTTTTGGTGTGAGATATTCATGTTCGGCATGTTCAGTCTCTACTAAGTTCAATAAATGGGATTTTAGATGTCGTAAAAAAGAAATCCTGATTTCTTGTTCGAAGAGCATCTCTGCATGTTCCTTATGAAGTTGTTGCTCCCTTGTGGCTTTACTGAGCATTGCATTTCTTGAATATGAAGAAAATTGGGGAATATTGTTATTGATCAATCTATATTCAAAAAGTATTCAGGTATCGTTTTGAGTTGTTTATAAAGGAAATAGAATAAGGTGTTTGTTTTGTCTCTTGGTGTTTGGATTCTAGATAGGGTGTAGCAAGAATACTCATTCTACTAGGATATATCGATGAGATATTGATATATAGTTAAGACCAAGAGCCTTCGTGGCCCTTGGTCTATTGATTTTAAAGCTTCTAGTTTAAGGCATCCTGGCTCTCTCCTAGGGTATCAAGAGAGTTTTCTGCGGGGGCTTCATCGATACCACACTCTCCTTCGTGATGTTCTTCAGTTTCGTCTTCGATACCTGGAGTATGTTGAGTTGCAGGCTCTACAGCTATACTACCTTCTGCAGATATGGGACCTTCAAGAGTTAATTCGCCACCAGATAGTTCTTCAACAAATATGGTGTTAGGTGCTAAATCTTCAGCTACTGTATTCCCAGATCCGCTAGCAGCACCATCTTGGTCTCCTTCATGATCTTGCAGAGGACTTATGACGAGGCTATTTGCGTCTCCAAGCAATCCAATAGCCACAAGTGGCTCTTCAAACTCAGGTACAGTATGTGCAGCATCACCTTCTACTCCGTCATTTTCGTGATGTTCTTCAGGGTCTCCGCTTGATACACTTTCATCTCCGCTAGCTTCATTTTGATCTATAGTGCCATTATCAGAATTATCTTCAGCATTTTCACCTTCAAGACCTTCTGGTTGAGAACTTGTACGCTCTTCAGTCTCTGCAATTGAAAAAGGGGTGCGTAAAAGTCCCCATGTATGAATCAAGACCATAGCTATAACTTCAAAGAAATTCCCAAAAAGACTAACTGGGTTAAGTAAATTGTAGCCGTTGATGTTATGCGGGTTGTGTTTTTTAGTCATAAATCCTCTATATTACTAATTAGAGACTCACTTTATCATAAAATCCCTTCAGCTTAAGCAATCTTTGATTGATTCTCTGCTGATGATCTATATGTGCTAAAGTATGTGGGGATGCTGCAACATGAATAACTGATATGATGGGTCCGTTCTTTCTTCTAGATGATATAGATTGAGTGCCAAACCAGATGAATTTTCTAAGAAGAAATATATCTTTTTGTTCTATAAAGAATATGGTACAGAACCAAAAACATCACAACATTCATTATTCTCAGTCGCAGGATAACCTGCAACATCTTGAGCCACGTGATGTCAAAGGCTCTTCTCTGAGCTTTGTCACTATATAAAATATTATGCGGTTCAGAGGTTTTTTGGCAACAAGTTGACTGAGATACATCTTTTTGGGTTACCCTAATATCATCTTGTTTCTGGTGTGGTGTTCTTGATCTGAGGATGCTAGCTATTCTATCACTCCGGAGAGGTGAGGCTCATCAGCGTTGGGTTGTTCTACGGGAGTAGGCGATGCATCTTCTCCTGTTGAATTGGTTGGTTCTTCAGCAGCTGCTGATGCTTCTTTTGCCGCCGCTTCTTTTGCCGCCGCTTCTTTTGCGTCCTCTTCTTTTGCCGCCGCTTCTTTTGCCGCATATGCTGGGCACCACCAAGCAGCAGTTCCTGGTTTTGGGTCTTTTCGTGGTTTTTTTTTGCTCATCTCCTCGGTGAAATTTATATATGTTTTGAAGAGGTTTTATTTATATCTTCATTATCTTTTTTCTGCTCTTTTTGTCTTTTCTTCTACTTGATGTAATGCGGCTTTGCACACTCCAACGGATAATGTTGCTTTCATTTTTTTACCATATTTTATAACTACCGGTATATTTAAGTGTATTGAGTAGAATAAATAAAATCAAAGGCTCTTCTCTGAGCTTTGTCACTATATAAAATATTATGCGGTTCAGAGGTTTTTTGGCAACAAGTTGACTGAGATACATCTTTTTGGGTTACCCTAATATCATCTTGTTTCTGGTGTGGTGTTCTTGATCTGAGGATGCTAGCTATTCTATCACTCCGGAGAGGTGAGGCTCATCAGCGTTGGGTTGTTCTACGGGAGTAGGCGATGCATCTTCTCCTGTTGAATTGGTTGGTTCTTCAGCAGCTGCTGATGCTTCTTTTGCCGCATATGCTGGGCACCACCAAGCAGCAGTTCCTGGTTTTGGGTCTTCTTTTGGTTTTTGTTTGATTACTTCCTTGGCGAAATTTGTATATGTCTTGAAGAAGTTTTGTCTATATCTTCTAGTGAGTCTACGGCGTCTATAAGGTCTTCTTCTTGTGATTGAATATTTGGAATTTTTAACATTTCTCCAGTTTTTAGTAAATAAGGCTTTTTGAGATAGTTGTACCTTATTATAATATTCGCGCTTACATCTGTTTTTTTTGCAACAGAAGCTATGTTGTCAGTTGCAAGAACTTCGTATATTTTATATTGCTCGGATAGCCTTGGATTATATTCTTCTACTGCTGGGTCTGTCGAGTTTAGAAGGTTTTTTCTCGTACAGGAGGATGCGCATAGAAGCATTGAGAGTACTAAGATTATTGTTCTCATGCTTCTTCTGATTGACTCAAAGAGTTGATAAAATTTTGGAGTGATAGTGAGTATCCTATTCTATCGAAAATATTTTTCTTTGCTTTGTGGGTACATCTTAGTATATACGTACATTCTTTGTTCATTAGATGTTCTGGCAGGAGTCTGGAAAGAAGAACATAACTTCTATGCAGAGGTTTTGGTAATTTGATTAGTCTTGTATTTTGTTTTGTAGAGGTTTGGATCATTTCTAATATTTGGTTCATGGAGTATGATTTTTCTCCTACTAAGTCTATCACTTTGCGTTTATAGTTATCATAATTTTCTAGTATGGCAAGTACGGCATTCGAAACATCTCCAACATAAATAGGTTTAAACTCTATTTGTTGCATTGATGTAATGAGTATGGGGAAGTTTGATAGTGAATAATATAACCTGTGTAAGAAGCAATCTTGTTGCCCAAAAACTAAGCTTGGTCGTATCACAACATAATCTGATGTTTCTGTGCGTATTCGTTGCTCTCCTTCGTACTTTGAATGAGCGTATTTTGAGTCGTAGATTTTATCTACTCCAATAGTTGAGAAATGTATGAATTTTTTGATTCCAAAGGCCTTGATATGCCTCGCTAGCATTTTTGGGAATAATACATGCGTGGTAAAAAAATCCTTTGCAGATCCGGATTTTATTCCTATAAGATTTATGACTGTATTTGCGCCAGTAATCGCTGCTTTTACTTCTCCTTCGTTAGTAATGTCTATATATTCGTTTTGTAGACGCCCTAATTTTGCGCTTGTTTTGAGATCGGTTGCTTTCTCTGGGTTTTCAGAGAAAACCTTGACAAGAGACCCCTCTCTTAGCAGTTTTTGAGCTATGTATCTTCCTATAAAGCCTGTTCCGCCAAAAATTACAGTTATTTCCTGGTTCATTTTCTAGTTATAGTTTGAAATTTTCACTTGTTTGCATTATAAATATTGTAAACAAATACTGATGACCCTAATTATAGATTGTTTGTATTTTTGTAGTCAACAATCAGAGATGATTATCTGATTTTTTATGAATTTAATTACGGTTACTGTTATAACTATTCACTATTACAACAATGATCTTCCAGAATCTCTTGTATTAGAGGGAGATTTATCTATTGATACAGAGGCAACGGGTTTAAATTTAAATAGAGATAGGCTCTGTGTATTACAGATTTCTAACGGCGATGGTGACGCTCATTTAGTCAGATTTAATCTTGATTCTTACGATGCACCTAATTTAAAAAAGCTTTTATCTAATCCAAAAATATGCAAAATCTTTCATTACGGAAGGTTCGATATTGCAATGATATATAAATTTCTAGATATAGAGCTTAAGAATATTTATTGTACAAAAATTGCCTCTAAGATAGCAAGGACATATACAGAGGGACATGGTTTGAAAGATATCTGTAGGGAGCTTCTTGGGGTGAATATCTCTAAGCAACAGCAATGCTCCTATTGGGGAGCAGTAGAGCTGTCTAAAGAGCAGCAAGAATATGCAGCATCAGATGTACTGCATTTGCACGCTTTAAGAAAAGAATTAAACTCTATGCTTGAGCGTGAGGATCGTCAGGGTTTAGTAGAGGAATGTTTTGAATTTCTACCGATGAGGGCAAAATTAGATGTCCTTGGTTGGGGTGAAGTAGATATTTTTTCGCATAGATAAGATGAGTTATAAAGAAATCGCACAAAGATCTATTTCCTTGCAGGCTAAAACGTTGCTAGATTTAACAGAAAGTTTGGACGAGAGCTTTGATGCTGTTGTATCTGCCATACTAAAAACTAAAGGAAAGGTAATCTTGTGTGGCGTTGGCAAGAGCGGAATAGTGGCAAGAAAGATAGCGTCTATTTTTTCTTCTATAGGATGTTCATCGTTTTTTGTTCATGCTAATGAGGCAAGTCACGGAGATTTAGGATCTATTGGAGATAAAGATATTGTGATTATCCTTTCTAATAGCGGAGAAACAAAAGAGCTTATGGATGTTCTTGTTTATTGCAAGGGAATGGGTGTAAAGGTGTTTGGGATAGTGGGTAAGAAAGACTCTGTATTGTATAGCGCTTCTACTGCCTGTCTATTGTTGCCAAAATTTTCTGAAATTTCTGATAAAATAAGATTCCCCACAACATCTGCAACTATGATGAGTGTGTTGGGGGACGCATTAGCTTTATGTGTCAGTCATACAAAAAATATTTCGCTTGAGCAATATCGCAGTTTTCACCCAGGAGGTAATATAGGTAATAGCCTGATGTCAGTAGAAGGAATTATGCGTAAGGGAGATGATTTGCCAGTGGTTGGCGAGGGAACTAAAGTCCAGGATGCGCTTGTTCTGATGAGCGAGAAAGCAACTGGGTGTTTGGTAATTACAAATGAAAATAAGGTTGTTCTCGGTATGATTACGGATGGGGATCTTAGAAGAAACATCAAGAAAGACTTTAATTCTAGCAACGTAGAAGATTTTATGAGTACTACTCCAAAATCTGTATCTGAAAAGATGCTAGCAATAGATGCATTGAAAATAATGAATGATCAATCTATTATGCAACTTGTTGTGGTGGATGAGAATCAAAGGATTCAGGGGGTTATACATATGCATGATTGTTTGAGAGTGGGATTAAAGGCGCGATGTGAGTAGAGAGGTAAGGAGAGTTTTATTCCTATTCATACCTTTCTTTTTGTGTTGCTGCGTTTCAGAAGCAGAAATTCAGATGATTGGTTCGGAGTTGGTGGGATATGATGCTGATGGAGGGAAATATCTAATTAATGTATCTGAAACCAACGAAAATGTGACTGGAAAATTTGATTTGCAAAAAATAGATGGCATTTACTACACAGCCCAGGGTGATAAGGTTTCTTTTGTTTCTAAGAAAGGAGTGTTAGACTCGGGTAATAACCTTCTGCATTTAGATGAAGATGTTGTGATTATTTATAACTCTGAATACGATATAAAAACTGAGAGAGTGAGCTTTGATTTTAAGAAAAATTTGTTTTTTAATAAGGATCATACAACTATTTCTGGGGAGGGTAGAAAGGTGATTTCTAAGTCAGGATTTGTTAGTTATTTAGATAAGAAATTGATTGATTTTTTAGGGCCAGTTGAATCCATATTTGCACAAAAATGAATAAATCGTTTTTATTGATACCATTTCTTTTCTTTTCTTTTCTTGTTTCTGCAGAAGAGTCCTTGCCTTTGGAGGTAAAATCTAATTCTCTGAGTATAAATTATAGTAAGAAAATTGCTAGATACCAAGGCAAAGTTATCGCTGTGCAGGGAGATTTGAATATTAACAGCGATCTTATGACCGTATCTTATGGAGGGATGGAGAATGTATTAAAATCTGATGGATCAAGTTTTGAGTCAATTGTATTTGAGAAAAATGTGCAGATAGAGCAAGGTGGTAACGTGGCTACGGGTAATAATGCAATTTATAGATCAAAAGATAAGAAGATTTTTTTGACTGGCAATGCTATGCTTATGCAGGGTAAAAATAATTTTAGAGGAAAGGCCGTGATTTATGATACAGAAAGAAAGTTTTTCTCTATAACTAATGGCACAAAAGAGAATAAGAAAAGGGTAAGGGCGATTATATTTGATTAGGTGGATTAAAAAATAAGAAAGTGTTAGAAGCAAAGAAAATAGGAAAATCATACGAAGGAAGAAAGGTTGTTGAGGATATAAAATTCTCTGTGAAGACTGGTGAAGTAATTGGCATATTTGGGCCTAATGGGGCTGGTAAAACAACCTGCTTCTATATGATTATGGGTATAGTGAAGCCTGACTTTGGTGCCGTCTATTTGGATGGGAAGGATATTACGAAGCTGCAGATGCATGAGAGGGCTAGGTTAGGATTAGGTTATTTGCCTCAGGAGCCTTCTATATTCATAGGGTTGAGTGTTGAGGATAATATTATGGCTGTATTGGAGGTGGTTGAGCCATCTTACCTCAAGAGGGTTAGTAGATTAAATGAGTTGCTTGCGGAATTCTCTATCACTCATTTGAAGAAGGTTGAGTCCACTGCCCTTTCTGGGGGGGAGAGAAGGAGATTGGAGATAGCAAGGTCTCTTGCCGCTAACCCAAGATATATTCTTCTGGATGAGCCTCTAGCGGGAATAGACCCAATTGCCGTTAGTGACGTTAAAGACTTGGTGATGCAATTAAAGAATAGAGGAATTGGAGTTTTAATTACCGATCATAATGTTAGAGACACTCTTACCATGGTGGACAGAGGGTATATTATTAGTGAGGGCCGTGTGCTGGTTTCTGGAACCCCAAAAGAGATTTCACAGAACAAAAAAGCTAAGGCAGTATATCTAGGAAAGTCATTCAAATTGGATTAAGGATTTAGTTGAATAATACGGCTATGTATAATAAAATATACGGGTTATTCTTGTTTAATAAATATATCGCAGAATTAAGGTAAAAAAGATGGATCAGGAAGGTTTTAGTATAGAGCCTATCAATATTGCTCAGGAGATGAAAAACTCTTACTTAGATTACGCTATGAGCGTGATTGTGAGTAGAGCTATACCTGATGTTCGAGATGGTTTGAAACCGGTTCATAGGCGTATTTTATACGCAATGAATGAGTCTGGTTGTTATTCAAATAAGCCATATAGAAGATCTGCACGTATAGTTGGTGACGTGATGGGTAAATATCACCCTCATGGTGACGTAGCTATATATGACTCCTTGGTAAGAATGGCTCAGGATTTCTCTTTGTTATTACCATTAGTGGACGGCCAAGGTAACTTTGGCTCTATTGACGGAGACTCCCCTGCGGCGATGCGTTATACTGAGTCTAGAATGGCGAAGTCAGCTCATTATTTAATTGAAGATATAGATAAGAGCACTGTTGAATTTCAAGATAACTACGATAATTCTGAGCGTGAGCCTACAGTTCTTCCTGCTAGATTCCCTAATCTTTTGGTTAATGGTGGTGGTGGTATTGCTGTGGGTATGGCAACTAATATTCCTCCTTTTAACTTAGGAGAAGTAGTTGATGCTTGTTGTGAATATATTAAAGACCACTCTATTACAATAGATAGGGTTGCTGAAATAGTACAAGGGCCAGATTTTCCAACTGCTGGTATGATTTTAGGTACATTCGGTGCTAATGCTGCTGTTAAAACCGGTCGTGGATCTGTATTGATGAGAGGTAAGGCATCAGTAGAGACTAACGAAAAAACCAGTAGGCAAACAATAATCATCACTGAGATTCCTTATATGGTTAATAAGGCTCGTATGGTTGAAAAAATTGCTGAGCTAGTTAGAGATAAAAAGATTGAAGGAATTAGCGACCTAAGGGATGAGTCTGATAAGTCTGGTATAAGGGTTGTTGTAGAGGTTAAAAGAGATGCTGTAGGTGAGGTTATCCTGAACCAGCTTTATAAATTCACTCCTTTGCAAACATCTTTTGGTGTGAATATGCTCGCACTGAATAATGGCAGACCTGAGGTTATGAATGTACTTGATGTAATTAAGGCATTCGTAGAGTTCAGAGAAGAAGTTGTTTCAAGAAGGGCTAAATTCTTATTAGATAAAGCAAGAAATAAAGCTCATGTATTGATAGGGCTTTTCATAGCTGTACAGAATATTGATAAGGTTATTGAGTTAATCAAGAAATCTCCAAATGTTGTTGAGGCGAAGCAAAGGCTTTTGGAGACAGAATGGTTTGCAAAGGATATTGAGCATTATATTGCTTTGGTACAGGACAGACATAATAAGATCGTAGATTCAAGATGTAGATTTACAGAAGCTCAAGCTAAGGCAATTCTAGAAATGCGTTTGCAAAAGCTTACTGGCATTGAGCAAGAAAATATTACAAAAGAGCTTGGAGAGTTGGCTGTAGAGATCAAGAATTATATAGAGGTTCTTGGATCTAGAGAAAAACTTTTAGACATCTTATTAGAAGAGCTACAAGAAGTAAAAGAAGAGTTTGCTGTTCCGCGTAAAACTCAAATCGAGCAAGGAGAATTCGAATATGACATGGAAGATCTGATTACCAGAGAAGATATGGTTGTAACGGTGACTCATAAAGGTTATGCGAAGAGGGTGCCGCTTGATACATACAGAGCTCAGCGCAGGGGTGGTAAAGGTAGATCTGCTCTTGCTATAAACGAAGATGATTTTACTACAGAGTTATTTGTAGCAAATACTCATGCGCATATCTTATTCTTCTCTAACCAAGGTAAGGTTTATAAGATTAAAGTATACAAATTGCCTTTAGGTAGTACGCAATCAAAAGGAAGAGCACTTATTAATATCCTACCTCTTGCTGAAGGAGAAAAAATTACAAGCTTGATGTCTCTTCCTGAGGATGAGAAAGAGTGGGAAGGTATGAACATTATGTTTGCCACTTCTAAGGGTAAGATCAGAAGGAATAGCTTGGAAGATTTCTACAGTATTCAGTCAAACGGTAAGATAGCTATTAGGCTAGATGAGACTGATGATTTAGTTGCCGTAAGGTTATGCAAAGAAGATAACCATATTATGCTTTCTGCAAAGAGCGGTAAATGTCTAAGATTCCCTGTGAACGCAGTGAGAGTGTTCAAGAGTAGAACATCAGATGGTGTAAGAGGAATTAAACTTGCTGAAGGTGATAAAGTGGTTTCTATGTCTGTGCTTAATGCTATACAGATAGATTTCGAAGAGAGAGAAAAATACTTGCGTATCCCTCTTGAAGAAAGAATAAAGATTTCGAGTGATATTAATGAATCTGGTCAGACAAATTTGATTGATGAAACTCAATATGGATTAACTCATGATAAGATCATGCAATATGCGCTTGCTGAAGAATTTATTCTATCGGTTACCGAGAATGGGTTTGGCAAGAGAACATCTGCGTATGAGTATAGAGTTACAAATAGAGGTGGCCAGGGTATTGTGAATATCGTTACTTCGCCTCGTAATGGGCCGGTAATTTCTAGCTTCCCTATTGATTTTGAAGATCAGATCATGCTGATTACAGATCATGGTACTGTCATTAGGTGTCCTATACACGACATTAGGATTGCTGGCAGAAACACTCAAGGTGTAACTATATTCCGTACTGCAGAAAAGGAAAAGATAGTTTCTATTGCTCAGCTTCCTTCTGCTAAGGACGATGAAGAGATGGACGGTGAGGATCTAGGTGGCGAAGAAGTGCCTTCGGAAGAAGGCTCTATAGACGCAAAGCCAGAAGAGTCTAATGTAGTGGAGTCAACAGAAGAAGGGTCTTCAGAAGAGTCAGCGACGGAGGAGGAGTCTTCTACGGAGAAAGATGAGGACTAGTATGCCTAAGATAGGGATATACCCTGGTACTTTTGACCCTATCACTAGAGGTCATATAGATATTATCGAGAGATCTATAAAGATTTTTGATCATCTTGTTATAGCGATCGCCAAAGATAGCAATAAATCTCCAGTATTTTCTATAGAAGACCGCATTAATATGGTCTCTGAAGAGGTGAAGGGTCTTGGCCGAAACATATCTGTGGAGTCTTTTAATGGTCTTTTGGTTGAATTTGCAAAAGAAAAGGGTGCCTCTGTGATAGTAAGAGGCCTTAGAGCTGTTTCAGATTTTGAATATGAGTTTCAGTTAGCTGCGACCAATATGAGTCTTGCTAGTGAAATTGATACGATATTGCTTCCTGCCACAGGGGATAGGCATTTTATCTCTTCTAGTATGGTAAAAGAGGTAGCGCGTCTCGGAGGCGATCTCTCAATTTTTGTTTCTTCTCATGTGAAGTCTAAATTATTAGACTATTTTAATGGTAAAAAAAATGAGGGAAATACATAATTATTTATCGTCCTCTACTAGGCTATTGCCAGGAGTAGGAGATAAGATGTATGAAGCTCTATTGAGACTAGGATGTGACACCCTAGGAAATCTTCTTTTTCACTTCCCTTCTAAGATTATATTAAGAGAAATTGCTACTGATTTTAGTAAGATACGAAATAATGTTGAGTATATTGTACGATTGAAGTTTGTTTCCGTAGAAAACGTAGGTAGAGGAAAGGTCAGGAAGGCTGTATGTCTTAAAAATGGGAATATAGTAGAGCTTTTATATTTTAATTATTTTCCACACTATATATTTTCCAGAAAGCAAGAAGGGGATGAGATAGTAATTTGTGGCGCAGCAAAGATACATCCTAAAAATTGCATACAATTCATGCACCCACAGATTTATTCTAATGAGTCTGAGATAGATAGGGTTTCGGTGATTTACCCGCTAACTTATGCAGTAAATTCTGCGGTTATACATAAATTAGTGAAGATGGTGCTGAAGGAGGTTAAGCGTTTTGATATACTAGAATGGATCGATGAAGAGAAGATTTCTGGATATAGATGGCAGAATTTCATTAGCTCACTGGACCATATTCATAACCCTAAATATTATAACGATGTAGATCAATCTTATATATATAGGCGTAGACTAGCTTTTGATGAGCTTCTAGCTAGCCAAGTAGCTGTCAGTATCGCAAGGAAGGGTAGAACGAAGAATTTGGGGAATCCTTGCATATTTGATGGAAGTTTAAAAGGAAGCCTTCTAGGAAAAATAGGCTTCACTCTAACAAAGGGTCAGATTTCTGCACTTGGAGAGATCGAAAAGGATCAAAAATCTGAGAATAGAATGGTTCGTTTGGTGCAAGGAGACGTTGGTAGCGGCAAGACATTGGTTGCAGCATGTGCTATTGCAAATATTTTAGAAGGAGGCCATCAAGCTGCTTTTATGGCTCCTACTGATATATTGGCAAATCAGCATTACGAGTGGATTTCCAAGGTTTCAGAAGATTTTGATATTAATATTGCTTTGCTCACAGGGAAAATTACTGGAAAGAAGAGAGCGACTTTATTGTCTCGTTTAGAAAATGGAGATATAGACATATTAATTGGAACTCACGCGATTTTTCAATCAAATGTAGTATTTAAAGATCTTAAATTAGTAATTATAGATGAGCAACATAGATTTGGCGTGAAGCAGCGTATGGCTCTTATGGAGAAAGGAGATAATTGCGATGTTTTAGTGATGAGTGCAACGCCTATACCTAGAACGTTATCACTAACGATGTATGGCGATATGGATATTTCTGTTATTTCAGATAAACCAGAAGGTAGGTTGCCTGTAGCTACATATTCATTGCAGAGCGCTAAAGTCCAAACAATTATATCTTTAATGCAGAAGAAATTAGAGTCTAAAGAGAAGGTTTATTGGATATGCCCACTTATTGACGGAGATCCCGAAGGAGAAAATGCAGCAGTGGAAAACAGATTCGATTATTTAAAAAAGAAATTTGGAACTAGAGCGGGGATAATGCATGGGAGACTCAATCAAGATTCAAAAGAACAAGTGATGAATGAGTTTGCTTTTGGGGATATTGATGTTCTGGTATCTACAACTGTAGTTGAAGTTGGTGTGAATGTTCCTGAGGCTACTCTTTTGATTATAGAGTCTCCTGATAGATTTGGTTTAGCTCAGCTTCATCAGTTGCGAGGTAGAGTAGGAAGGGGGAGTAAGCAATCTGAATGTATTTTATTATATTTACCAGAAAATCTTACGGAATCATCTGTGCAGAAGATTAAGATAATGAAAGATTCAAATGATGGGTTTTATATAGCTGAGCAGGACCTACACCTGAGAGGCGGTGGAAGTATATTAGGAAATAAGCAGAGTGGTATTCCAGATTTTAGAATTGCTGATTTAGACTTTCACAAAGATTTGCTTCTTGAGAGCAATAAAGAGGCAAAAGTAATGTTAGGAAATTTAGAAAATCCAGATATGAAATTACGAATAGAGATGTTACTGAATATGTTTGGATATTCAAAAAATTTCAGTCTCTTAAATGCGGGCTAGTGTTTTGGAAGTCATGGTGGGCGATGACAGATTCGAACTGCCGACCATCTCGGTGTAAACGAGGCGCTCTACCAACTGAGCTAATCGCCCCCTAAAGGGACGCTTGTTAGGAAGTCTAACTAGCGTGATGCATGCAATATATTGCAATATCGCAGAATAATCCAGTTTTTTTGTAAAAAAAATGCCGCAGGGTTAATAAAAGACCTACGGCACATTTCATAAGTTGCTCGTTAACTTAGTTAATCGCATCGATTAATGGGCTACCAGACTTAAACTTAGGACGCTTAGAAGCAGGGATTTTAATTTTTTCTCCTGTTCTTGGGTTACGACCTTCCATTTCATCTCTGTGGTGTACTGAGAAAGTACCGAAACCAACTAAACGTACGTCACCACCTGATTTAAGTTCTGTAGTTACTGATTCAATAAAAGAATCGATCACTTTGTTTACAACGTTTTTTGAAACTCCTGTTGTTTCACCAACTTTTGTAACTAATTCTTGTCTGTTCATATTAAGTCCTTAATTAATTAAGTTTTTAAAAAATATTGAGATCCCTAGATGAATGTTATAACCATCATGGGATCCCATACATGATCTCATTTTCCACTAATATAAAGGACGTGTCAATGAGTTACTATGTCGTTTTCTCCATTTTTTTGCATAATTTCTGCAACTTTATCATTTTCTGACCATTTAACAGGCACAAATGTACTTGTTAAGGCATATTGTAATACTTCTGATGCTGTCTTCACTGGAATTATTTGTAGGTTTTTTGTAATATTTTTTGGTATTTCAGAGAGATCTTTCTTGTTTTCATAAGGTATTAAAACAGTTTTTATACCACCTCTGCTTGCGGCAAGAAGCTTTTCTTTTAATCCACCAATAGGCAGAACTCTGCCGCGTAAGGTTATTTCGCCTGTCATTGCTACGCTTTTATCTACAGGGATTCCACTTATGGAGGATACTATAGAGGTGAGTATAGCGATACCTGCCGAAGGACCGTCTTTAGGGGTTGCTCCTTCGGGAACGTGCAGATGAATATTTTTGATAGAATATCTAGGGGGGGTAATGCCGTAATCTAGCGACGTTGATTTAAAGTAGCTATATGCAGTTTGCGCGGATTCTTGCATCACTTCACCTAGTTTCCCCGTAGCTTTGATTTCTCCTTTTCCTGGCAGAACAACAGATTCAATAGAGAGTAATTCCCCTCCAAAATCAGTATATGCCAACCCAGTTACTGTACCAACGATATCCTTGGTTTCACTTTTTCCATATTCAAACTTATGTACACCCAAGAAGTATTCTAAGTTTTTTGGAGTTATAGACATGGATTTTTGATCATCTTGTTCTAGGCGCCTAACTGTTTTACGCATAATTTTTTCTAAAGATCTATCAAGATTCCTTACACCCGCTTCTTTGGTGTAATGCCTTATGATATCTAACACTGCTTTTTCAGAAAGCTTAAACTCTTTACTAAGCAATTGATGTTCTTTCATCTGCTTTCGTATCAAATGCTTATTTGCAATATGGAACTTCTCACCCTCTGTGTAACCAGAAACACGTATAATCTCCATTCTATCAAGTAGAGCTCTTTGTATATTCATAGAATTTGCTGTTGCAATAAAGAGTATCTGAGATAAGTCAAATTCTGTTTCGATATAGTTATCAACAAACTTATCATTTTGCGCGGGGTCTAAAACCTCAAGTAAGGCGGAAGAGGGGTCTCCTCTGTAATCGGATCCTACCTTATCTATTTCATCTAACAGCATTACTGGGTTAGATGTGTTTACTTTTTTTAGTAAAGATATAATCTTTCCAGGCATAGCCCCTAGGTAAGTTTTTCTATGGCCGCGTATTTCAGATTCATCTTTTAAGCCACCTAAAGCAAACTGAACTAACTCTCTTCCTGTTGCTTCTGCTATAGATTTTGCTAAAGAAGTTTTACCAACTCCTGGAGGGCCAACAAAGCATAGTATAGGTCCTTTAGTTGATTTAGTTCGTCTTTGTACGGAAAGGAATTCTAATACTCTTTCTTTTACATCTTTCAATGCATAATGATCTCTATCTAAGATTGTTTCAGCTTTGTTTAGGTTATGCTTTAATTTAGAATATTTCTTCCAAGGTAAGGATAGTAAGGTTTCTAGATAGTTTCTTACTATTGTTGCCTCTGAAGACATTGCATTCATCATCTTTAGCTTGTTCAATTCAGAATCGGCTTTTTCTTTTGCTTCTTTTGATAACTTTGTTTTCTTGATTTTTTCTTCTAATAAGGCAATTTCAGTTTTTCCGCCTTCTCCATCTTTAGAGCCTAATTCTCTTTGGATAGCTTTTAGTTGCTCATTCAAAAAATATTCGCGGTGTGTGCTTTCCATTTGTTTTTTAACGCCATCACGAATTCTATGCTCGGTTTTTAAAAGATTAATTTCATATTCTAGGCATATAGAAAGCTCTTTTAGCTTTTTTCCTATATCATTTATTTCTAGAATCTTTTGCTTCTTTTCAATTTTTGTTTCAAGGTTAGATGCAATAACATCTGACAAATTATCAGGGTCTTTGATTTCATCAAGTACGGAGAATACTTCTTGGTTTATTTTTGTATTGAGCTTTGAGTATTCTTTAAACTGAGTCTGTACGGATTTTAACAATGCATTTGTTTTTAGGCTTTCTTTTGAAATATTTGTAATATGTATGATATGTGATTGAAAAAAACCACCTTTATAAGATATATCATGGATTTTTACTTTCTGTATTGCTTCGATCAGAATTTTAAGCGTTCCATCAGGTAGGGTAATAGTTTGTAAGAGTTTTGCAAGAACCCCAACATTGTATAAATCTTGCGTTTTTGGATCTACAATAGATGCATTCTTCTGCGAAACTAAAACTATATGTGAGTTTTTTTTCTTAAGCTGCTTTATTGCCTTAATAGATTTTTCTCGCCCTACAAATAATGGAACGATCATCTTAGGAAATACTACTACATCTCTTAGCGGTA
This sequence comes from Rickettsiales bacterium, assembly GCA_047404135.1. Lineage (GTDB taxonomy): Bacteria > Pseudomonadota > Alphaproteobacteria > Rickettsiales > JABSSG01 > JAHZKS01. The sequence continues at coordinate 109,578 of JBDOIT010000004.1, read as the reverse complement.
ATAGCGGGTATTGTTTTATTTGTTCTAGCATAATTATCTCTCTATATAGACTCAGTCCAATGACTATATATGTATGATAATTGAAATTTACAAGATGTAATAGTTAAGATGTTTTCCTTTGCTTCTTTTTCTCTTCGTACATCAAAAGAGGCTGTTTTTTGTTCAATACTGTGTCTTTATCCACAACAACCTTTTGAACATTATTCTGAGAAGGCAGATCAAACATAGTTTCTAGTAAGATTTTTTCTAAAATAGAGCGCAATCCTCTGGCTCCTGTTTTTTGTTTAATAGCCTGTTGAACAATAGAAGCAAGTGCTTCATCTAAGAATTCTAATTCCACATTCTCCATAGAGAATAATTTCTTGTATTGCTTAATTAAAGCATTTTTAGGCTGAGTCAGAATTTGTTTCAATGCATCTTCATTTAGATTATCTAATGTAGCAACTACTGGTAATCTACCAATGAATTCTGGTATTAAACCAAATTTCACTAAATCATCTGGTTCTACTTTGTGAAGCAGTTCATCCGTTCTGTCGTTTGTTGAGGTTTTTAAAGCTGCAGAAAAACCAATTGAAGAGTTATCAAACCTGTTTGCTATTGATTTATCTAGGCCATTAAATGCTCCACCACATATGAATAATATATTTGTTGTGTCAACCTGAATAAAGTCTTGCTGAGGGTGCTTTCTTCCTCCTTGCGGCGGTACAGATGCAACAGTACCTTCCATTATTTTCAGTAGGGCTTGTTGCACTCCTTCGCCAGATACATCTCTTGTGATGGATGGGTTTTCTGATTTTCTAGTAATCTTATCGACTTCATCAATATATACAATTCCCCTTTGGGCCTTCTCTACATTGTAGTTCGAGGATTGAAGAAGTCTTAGTATAATATTTTCTACATCTTCACCAACATAACCAGCTTCAGTTAAAGATGTAGCATCAGCCATGGTGAAAGGTACGTTTAGTATAGAAGCTAGTGTTTGAGCTAATAAAGTTTTTCCACTACCAGTAGGTCCAATTAGAAGAATGTTGGATTTAGAGATCTTCACATCAGATTTTGCTGAGTTATTTAACCTTTTGTAATGGTTGTATACAGCAACAGATAAAATCTTTTTTGCTTTATCTTGACCAACCACATGCTCATCTAGAACATTGCAGATATCAAGAGGCTTAGGGATGTCATCTATCTTTTTGGTTTTATTCTGAGTTTCCTCTTTAACTATATCTTGACATAGGTCAACACATTCATTGCAGATATATACCGATGGTCCAGCAATTAGCTTCTTTGCTTCATGCTGGTTTTTTCCACAGAAAGAACAGTAAAGTATGTTTTTAACTTTGTCTTTAGTATCGCTCATTAAGCTTTTACCTTTGTTGTTGCGGTTCTTTTTTCTATAACTTTATCTATTAATCCAAAATCTTGTGCTACATCTGGATTCATAAAATTGTCTCTTTCCATATTGCGCTCAATAACAGACAATTTTTGCCCTGTATGTTTTGCATAGAGAGAATTTAATCTATGTCTAGTATCTATTATATCTCTAGCGTGTATTTCTATATCTGACGCCTGACCTTGATATCCTCCCAAAGGCTGGTGTATCATTATCTTTGAATTGGGCAAAGCAAATCTCTTTCCTTTTTCTCCTGCCATTAATAGGAATGATCCCATTGAGGCTGCCATACCAACGCATAAAGTTGTAACATTAGGTTTGATATATTGCATTGTATCATAAATACCAAGTCCTGCATGAACAGCTCCTCCTGGCGAGTTGATATACATATAGATATCTTTTTCTGCATTCTCTGACTCTAAGAAGAGCAATTGAGCAATAATCAAAGATGCCATATGATCTTCAACCTGACCCGTAAGGAAGATAATTCTTTCCTTAAGCAACCTAGAGAATATATCGTAAGAACGCTCACCTCTGCTTGTTTGTTCAACAACCATAGGGACTAGGTTCATGTTTGTTTCGTTAGAGTTCATACTTACCTGCAGTTAAAAATTAATATCACAACTTGATATTACATCATTAAAAAAGAGCAGTGCAAGAAAAGTTTATTTAATATCTTGAAATAACTTTGTTAGCTCTTCGGGTGTTACTTTTTGTTCAGTTATCGAAACTTCTTTTAACAAAAATTCTACTGATTTATCCTCTAAAACCTTGCCTTTTATGCCTTCTAGAGCTTCTGGGTTGTTTTTGTAGTATTCTAGCATCGCATCTTGCTGACCAGGCATAGCTTGGAGTTGCTTTCCAAGTTCTTGTCTAACTTCGTCTTGTGATACATTAATTTTTTTCTGCTTTGCTATATCTGAAAGTATTAAACCTATCTTCACTCTTCTTGTTGCCATAGATTTGTTTTCTTCTTCATTATCTTTGTTAGAAGCATTAAGGTGCTCTAGTTCTTTTTTGACCAATTGAGTCGGTACTGAGAATTTTACCTTATCTTCAAGGTGGTCAAAAAGTTCTTTCTTCATAAGGTTTACAGTGATGTCCTCATGGTACTTATTCAGAGATTCCATTACTTTGCTCCTTAATTCTTTTTCATCTTTTAACTGTAGCTTTTGTGCAAGAGCATCATCTATTTTTGGTAACTCTTCTTTGGATACCTCTTTTACTTCTACATTAAAAGAGACTGATTTATCTTTTAATTCCTCTTTCCAGTAATCTTTGGGGAATTTTAAATCTAGTGTTTTTTTGTCACCCGCTTTTAGTCCTACAAGACCATCTTCAAACCCTGGGATGAATTGTTTGGATCCAAGAGTTAAGTGGTGAGCTGTAACCTTTCCTTCTGGAAAGTCTTCCCCATCTACTGAACCTGTAGCATCAATTAAAACAGTGTCGCCATTTTTTGCTAAAGCAGTTTTTTCTAGAGGTTTGAAAGTTTTGAAGTCACCAGCTAATTTTGCTAGTGTTTCTTCTATTTCTTTTTTTCCTATTTCAGCAGAGTTTTTCTGCAATTTTATTTCTTTCGGTTCGATCTCTGGTATCGTAGGTAGTAGTTCCATTTCGATATCAAATGTTAAATCTTTTTTATCTTCAAATACTACATTGTGGACTCTAGGAGTTGAGGATAATACGAAATTATTGCTTGATACAATCTCTTTAGAGGAAGATTTCATTAATAGATCTAGAGTTTCTGATTTTAAAGAATCGCTGTACTTTTGTTTTATTACAGACGTAGGGACTTTTCCGGCTCTGAAACCGTCAATCTTTGCTGTTTTTGCGACATCTGCGGCTTTATCTTCTATTGCTTTTTCTACTTTTGCAGTAGGGATAGTTATGTGGAATTTTCTTATTAAGTCTTTCTTTTCTAGTTCTTTTATTTGCATTTTTTATCCAATTATTTTGGTGCGGGTGAAGGGACTTGAACCCCCACAACTTGCGTTACAAGATCCTAAGTCTTGCGCGTCTACCAGTTCCGCCACACCCGCTGATGAAAACTTAGCTCCATAACATAGTGTTATCTTACATATATTACAAGCAATACATTGATTTTTTTACTCTATTTCGCATATCTCCACTTTAGCTATATCTAAAGGCAATATATTGCTAACAGAACAGATTTCTGAAGATAGTGTAATATTCTCATTAGGTTGAGGTGTACCTTGGCTAGTAATGCTGGATTCTAATAAATCTATTGCAGCGAAAGCTATGCCAGAGATTGCACCCATTTTCAATGCTTCTTTTGTGAGGCCTTTTGGAGTTGTAAAGCTTTGTGCAGTTGTAGTGGATATTAGTCCGCCTGGTATCATTTCTGTGACAATTTCCATAGCAAAAATTGCTGATGTTAAATACGGTCGTGGAATATATTGAAATGATAGAGAGTACCCCGTAGACGAAAAAATGCTTGCAGCTAGGTATGCTATAGAAAATGAAGGTTTCGAATCAAGGGTATACCCTATGCTGTAAGATACTAACCCAGCTGCAACACCAGGGCCTACAGTAAACTCAAGATCTTCTAATGGTGTGGGGTTTTTATTTTTCAGCGACGAGAGGCTACATCTTGCTATACAACCAACGAAGTAAGAAGCAGAAGCCTGAAGTGTAAGGAGTGAGTTTTTAATAAAACTTTCTTTGTTTTTCTCAGAAGATACGGTTAAGGTAATAATTACTGAAGGAGCAATAAGTGATGCGGTTTCATAAGCGCATAGCCTAACAATGTTTTGTTGTTCTTCAATGAAGGACATAATTCCTTTGTTTTTTTGGAAGCCAGAGTATACTGATTTTTGAGCAAAAGGCAAAGAATAACTTGGGATGGATTTGAGTAGTAAAAATAAAGAAATAAAGGAGATGATTAGAATTGATCACGCTGGTGAATACGCAGCAAAACGTATTTATGAGGGGCAACTTTCTATCATTCAATGTCCTGATGCAAAAAAGAAAATTGAGGAAATGGCACAAGGAGAAGAAGAGCATTTGAGCTATTTTGAGTCTCAGATAAAGAAGAGGAGAGTGCGTCCTACAATACTCTACCCTGTGATTGACAAGCTAGCTTATACTGTAGGTGCTGTAACTGCAAAAATGGGTACGGAAGCAGCAATGGTTTGCACGTCGGCAGTTGAAGAGGTAATAGCAGAGCATTACCAGAACCAAATTGATGTTTTGGGCAGTGAAGAGAAAGAGTTAAAGGGGAGTATAGAAAAATTCCGCGAAGAGGAGTTAGAGCATAAAAACACGGCTGAAAATTATGATTTAGAAAGGGCCCCTGCATATAAAGTACTAAACGGAATAATAAAAGGAGGCTGTAAAGCGGCTATCAAAATAGTGAAATATTTATAACTCAGGGTCTTGCAAAATAAAAACTATCATATATTATGCCTCTGTAATTCTTGTTTCCTGGATTATGGAAAGGGAGTGCGGGTGTAGCTCAGAGGTAGAGCATTACCTTGCCAAGGTAAATGTCGTGGGTTCAATTCCCATCACCCGCTCCAATTTTTCTTTAATGAAATTTGATTTCTTTTCTTAATTTTACTATTCCAGAAATATTAAGCAACACTAGAAGGCCTCCGGATAAACTCATTATCATAATCAGATGAGTCTGGTCAGTGAAGTGTGTAGATATAAATGCAACTAATGCACATGCTGTGTATGCTTTTTTCCCCCAGTTTGGATTTATAAATTTTGCACTTTTTAATCCGACGGTGAAGTAAGCAATGATTGTTGTATATCCAGCAAGGAAGAATACGGTGCTGAGAAGTTCGTTCGTATAAGGTATGTATAATGAAATTGCTTTTAATATGAATTCAGAAGGGTCTTTTAGGGATGGATCTGTCCAAACCCCTGTGACCAATACTACTAAAATACTAAGTGTACAGATTATTGTGTCTGTCAGCTGTCCAAATATTGCTAATTTTGCTTGCAGCTCTGGATGTTTTGTTTTTGTTTCACTTTGTATTATAGAGTCATATCCGATTGCTATATCTCCAGAATATACAGCCCTTGCTACGCCGTAATGCAATGCCATGATCATTGAGCTTCCTGCAAATCCAGCTAGAGGGGCATGCCCTTGTACAGAGCTAACAATCACCTGGAGCATTATGTCGGGAAGAAGGTCGTAGTTGGATAGAATAATATATAGGCAAACAACGCTATACAACAGCATGAAAGGTGGCATTAGTAATGATGAATAGTTTGCTAGTCTACGTACCCCCCCTAAAGCAGTATAGAATATAAGAGTAATTAACAGGCCCATTATTGCTATAGAGTTGAAGCCAAATGTAGATGAAATAGTATCATTGATAATTTTGAATTGAGAGACTTCTACCCCATATACACACATTAAAATTGCAGACATTAATGGTATGAATTTGTTGTTGAAGGCATGTTTTAGGTAGTACATTGGCCCTCCGTCATAGCCTTTTTTTCCATGGGGAACCCTATGCTTTACTCCTAAATAGATCTCTGAATACTTTATTAGCATTCCAGCAAGAGCAGAAAGCCATAGCCATAACAAAGCTCCTGGACCACCTAGGGTTACTGCGGTTATTACAACAACTATGTTCCCAAGGCCTATCATGCCTCCAACGGATGCAAAATATAATTTGAATGGGTTTATACCATGATCTTCCTTGTTTTTCTTAACTCCATATAGGTCAGAAAATATGGATCTGAAGTTACCTAAAGCTTTGAACTGGAACCCCCTTGATCGCACTGTAAAATAAATTCCAGGGAGCAATATAAGATATACTCCAAGGTATGACCAAAAAATGTCATCAAGTTTCGTTAAAAAATCTAGTACTAGATCGAGCATTGGGTGTCCTTTTTCTGAGCTCAGGATGCTATTGTGTTTTAGTGTCAATGTCAAGTAGAGTTGGGGGGCGATTGAGATGGGTTTTTTTTATCCATGCTGTTTTTATTCTTGAAATGTCATTCAAGAGTGGTGTGGAAAATTCGATAATTTACTCTTAGGTACGAGGAGTTTTAGGGTAGAGCCTTTCCAAGAGCTTGTTAGTAGCTATCTCAAACCCTTCTTGTCCAATGGAGTGAGCAAGGTTAGGGTAGGCGTATTTTTCTACATCAAAACCTTGCTTATTTAGTGCTTCATGAGCTTCATGCATTCTCTCAACTGGAAGTATGTCATCTTCCTCGCCATGTATAAGTAGTATAGGGGGTTTTGATACAACTTCTTCTGTAAGCAGTTCAGGGCCCACCAACGCACCGGAGAATCCAACTACTAAAGATACTGGCTTTTTCCTCCTGACTAAAGAGTGTAAAGAAACTATAGTGCCTTGAGAGAAGCCAATCACAGAGAGATCAGATTCGTTGAGGCCAAATCGTTCTAACTGCTTGTCTATGAAGTCGTTCAGGGTTTTCTCCACAACGTTTAGCTGAGAAATTGTATCTTCATATGTCGCGGATCTAATGCTGTTAAGCCACTGGTATCCCGCCATGCCTTGGTAATAAGGGTGAGGGGCATCCGGGCAAATAAAATATGTATCTGGTATAAATCGGTTTAATACACCCGCTATATCCATGAGGTTGTTTCCATCAGCTCCTAGTCCGTGGAGTAATATTATCAATTTTTTTGGCTTTTTTCCGCTACGTGGTTTTAGAGATGGTCCTGCTAGCATAATTATATATCAATAGATCAGTTACTGAGAGAGGGGGGTAACAGTGTAATGTTGCGCCTATTTGGTATCAGCCGGGTGGCAACGAACCTAAAAGCCTTTTTTACAAAAATTCTGTAATACTTACCTATAAATGGTCGGGGTAGAGAGATTTGAACTCCCGACCCTCTGGTCCCAAACCAGATGCGCTACCAGGCTGCGCTATACCCCGATTATCTAGAATGAGATTTATAGATTTTTTTTCTTGTATAATCAAGCTTTAATATAAAATTCTTCAATTATCTTGAGCCCCACAATTACGCTTTTGAGAGTGTTTTTTGTGCTTAATACTATCCAAGATATCTTTTTTTAACACCTCTGCTACTCTTAATTGTATCCTCTTTGCAAGACCCATAAAATGTGGTTGCGAAGCATATTTTTTTCCATTATAACCCATATATGCCCATGTTAACCCATGGTTAACCAATTGGTGGTAAACTTTATTAAGCGTTATTAAGAAAGGGAACATAAAGTGTTATTTTTGTCTACTTACATAAATAAGATTGATAAAAAAGGAAGAGTATCTATCCCTTCCTCTTTCAGATCTTTGCTGAACGAGACCTTTCCTGGTGTAATAATGTACGAATCTATAGGTAATGCATGCATTGAGGCATGTAGCTTAGAAAGAATTAAAAAATTAAGTGATGGAATTGATTCATTAGACCCATATTCAGATGAAAGAGACGCCTTCTCAAGCGTTATATTGGGAGGAAGTGTTAAGCTATCATTTGACAGCGAAGGTAGGGTGTTGATTCCTGAAGAATTAATCAAATTTGCCGGTCTTTCTGACAAAGCATGTTTTGTGGGTAAGGGGCAGACATTTGAAATTTGGAACTCGAGCAGATATGAAGAGCATTATAGGAATGCAAAAGAGATGGCCCGTAAGAGCCGTAATTTGCTAAAGATTAACAAGGGAACGGAAACTTTACAGAGGAGATAAATGCATATACCAGTAATGATCGATGAGGTGATGAAATATCTGCAGCCCAAAGATGGCGAGGTATATGTAGATTGCACTTTTGGTAGAGGTGGGTATACAAAAAGGATGTTAGGCTCTGCGAATGTTGATGTGTTTAGTATAGATTGTGATCCGGATGCAAAAGATTTTGCTAAAATTTTTCAAAAGGATCTATCTAATAAAGAAAAATTTCATTTTTTGAAGGGAAATTTTTGTGATATTGAATCTCTGTTAAATGATAGAAACATTAAAAAAGTTGACGCTATTGTATTGGATCTAGGCATCTCCTCTATGCAGGTAGATGATGGATCGAGAGGTTTCTCCTTCTCTAAGGAAGCAAGATTAGATATGAGAATGAGCAAGAAGGGCTATAGCGCATATGAGTTTATTAATGAGTCAGATGAAAGAACAATAGCTGATGTTATTTACAAATATGGAGAAGAGCAAAAATCTTTTAGAATTGCAAAAAAGATTATAGAGGCAAGAAAAGAAGGACCAATCACTACAACTACAGAGCTAGCAGAGATTGTAAGGTCTGTTTTTCCTAAGAAATACACAAAGATTGATTCGGCTACAAAGACATTCCAGGCTATAAGAATATATGTGAATGATGAACTGCAAAGCCTTGAATTGGCATTGGACGCATCTGAGAAACTTTTGAATGAAGGAGGTAGGTTGATAGTTGTATCTTTTCACTCTTTAGAAGATTCTATAGTAAAGCAATTCCTTAAAGTAAGATGCAGTAAAGGTGCTTCAAATTCTAGGTACCTTCCCTCTGAAGTAGAGGAAGAGTTTGTGCCAAGATTTTCTTACCTATCAAGAAAATCTGTAAAGCCATCTAGGGATGAGGTTTTATCAAATATAAGATCAAGGTCTGCAAGGCTAAGAGCCGCGGTAAGAGTTAACCAGGGGGTCCATAATGCTTAATACGAAAATATTAGTATTAGTATTCGTTTTGTCTTTGAGTTTGCTTGGCTTAGTGAAGGTTAAAGTATATGTACAAGATTTGCGTGAGGATATAGTGTATACTATGAAAGCCAAGAGAAAGCTTTCTGATGAGGTGCAGGTTCTCAGAGCAGAATGGTCTAATTTAAACAGACCAGAGAGGTTAAGAAAATTATCGGATCAGTATTTGAGACTTGAGAATATGGAGTCAAAAAGAGTTAGACATTTAGCAAGACAATCTAATAGCTACGCTGTGAGTATTGAACCCGCAAACAATTCAGTAGATCCCTTCGAGGTTTCTTGGAGATATAAGCCCCGTGAGATGGTCATGAATGCTGGTAAGGTCAAATAAATAAGATGGGACTATTTTCTAGATTAAAAGAGTATTTAGACAACATTAAATTTTCTTTGGTCTCTAGCAGAAAAGGTATTAATTTAGCTAGAGTATATATCGTATTCTTCTTCTTTCTATTTTGTTATTTTGTAATCGCGATTAGGATATTTGATATTGCGGTCTTGAGTGGCTTTGAGGATCAAAGAGACGATTTAGGATATTCTGTAAAATCTGATGTTAGCTTTAATAGGGGTAATATATTAGACAGAAATGGCAAGTTGATTGCTGTTAACTTGGTTACTACCTCAATATATGCCAACCCCAAGGTTATTGAAAACCCTAGCTATGCTGCCAGCAAGATATCGAAAATTTTCCCTAATTTAAATAAAATACAGATTTTAGCTAAATTGAAGTCCAATAAATCTTTTGTGTGGATTAAGAGAAATGTTTCTCCAAAAGAAGAGCTGATGATGAATAATGAGGGGATTCCAGGAATATATTTTAGATTCAGCAAGAAGCGAGCTTATCCACAAGGGGCTTTATTCTCTCACTTAGTTGGGTATGTGGGTCTAGATGGAGATGGTTTGATGGGAGCTGAGAAATATTTTGATAAATTTCTGAGGAAAAGAAAAGATAATGGAGAATTGCAAGCTCTATATTTGTCATTAGATGTAAGAGCTCAGGGTATTATGAGAGAGGAGCTAGAAAAAACCGTTAAAGAATTCAGCGCAAAAGGTGCCGCAGGTATACTCCAGGATTCTACTAACGGTGAGATTCTGGCTATGGTGAGCCTTCCGGATTACGATCCAAACAATATTTCTAATGCAACTGAAGAGCAGTTATTTAATAAAGCTAGCTTAGGGAACTATGAAGTAGGGTCTGCAATGAAGATCTTTACTGTCGCAGCTGCATTAGATAGTGGTGTGGTGAAAGAAACAGACGTGTACGATGTGAGAACTCCTATTAAATCGAGTGGGTTTGTTATAAAGGATTTCTATGGGAAGAAAGGTTGGCTATCTGTTCCTGAGATATTAATGTATTCTTCTAACATAGGATCAGCTCAAATTGCAATTGAAATGGGAAAAGATGTGCAGTTTAGTGCTCTCAAATCTTTAGGGTTGCTATCTGAAGTAAAAATTGAAATTCCGGAAAGAGCTTCACCGGTATTTAGAGATGTTTCTAGGTGGAGTAACATTACAACAATGGCTGCATCTTATGGATATGGCGTGTCCTTCTCTCCTTTGCATGTGACAAAAGCTGCTAGTGCTATAGCAAATGGAGGTAAGTTGTATCCTGTTACTATTGTGAAGGGGAAATCTGGTATCTATGCGCAGGTTCTTAAAAAAACAACATCAGATAAAATGAGAAAGATAATGAGAGCGGTTGTACGAAAAGGATCTGGAAGGAATGCAGAGGTTAAGGGTATGTTTGTGGCCGGTAAGAGCGGCACAGCTAACAAGCCAGTTGAGGGCATATATAATGATAAATTAAGGGTTTCATCATTTGTATCCATGTTTCCTGCTCAAAACCCTAAGTATGTTATGTATGTAATTCTGGATGAGCCAAAACCCAGCAAGAAAACTTTTGGATTTGCAACGGGGGGATGGGTTGCTGCTCCTGTGACAGGGCGTATTATCAATAGATTGTCTTTATTGCAAAATATGGTTCCAAATAAAGAAGTTCACGATAGTATAGAACAAAGTTTATTTATACATTATAATCCCAAGGATATAACATCGTAGAGAGATAAGGTGATTTTCAAACTAGAGAATAATCATAGAGTTTCAGAGGATTCAAGGCTAATAAAACCTGGGGATACATTTGTTGCAATAAAAGGACATAACTCTGATGGTCATGATTTTATACAGGATGCAGTAAAAAACGGAGCGACTACGATTATAGTAGATCAGAGGCATTATAAGAGTAATGCAGACTTACCAAAAGAGGTGAATATTGTGATCTCTCAAGATTCCAAGAGAGATCTTTCGGATATTCTAAAGAACATTTATAAAATACCAGAAAATATTATTGGCATTACTGGCACTAACGGAAAAACGTCTACGGCATATTTCTATAAGCAAATTATAGAGATTTCTGGAGGCAAATCTTCTTCTATAGGTACTTTAGGCGTTGTTTCCTCGGAGAACAGTGATTTCTTCTCAGAAATGGAAACGCTAACAACCCCTGGTGTATCTCAACTATACTCTCTTTTAGATGATTTAAAAAAATGCGGAGTGGAGAATGTGTCAATAGAGGTTTCAAGCCATGGTTTAGATCAAGATAGAGTTGCAGGTCTAACTTTCAATGCTGCTGCGTTTACAAGTTTCTCTCAAGATCACTTAGATTATCACGGAACTATAGATAAGTATTTTGATGCTAAGATAAAGTTATTCTCAGAGTATCTTTTACCTCAAGGTGTAGCAGTTATCAATAGTGATATGGATGTTGCTGATAAAACTATCCATGCCTGCAAGGAGCTTCGCCATAAGGTGTTTACTTATGGTAAAAAAGGTAGCTTTATTAAAATAATATCTTCAGAATTTATTGGAGACAAAACAAAGATAGAATTTATTTTAGACGGAGAAAAGGTAAGTAAATATCTATCTATTATAGGTGATTTTCAAGTTGAGAATCTTCTGTGTGCTTTGGCTTTAGCTGTATGTACGGGGTTTGATAAAGGTAGGTGTCTAGCTAGTTTGGAGAAGGTGTCTTCTGTTCCTGGGCGTATGCAGATAGCTGGAAAGAATGTCATAGTAGATTATGCACATACAGATGATGCTTTGCGCAAGGCCATGGATAGCATGAAGGCGATTATGAAAGAAGGTAGGCTAATAGTTGTTTTCGGGTGCGGTGGAGATAGAGACAGAGCTAAAAGAAGGCTTATGGGTGAGGTTGTTCAGGAATTATCTGATATTGCGATAGTTACAGACGATAACCCAAGAACTGAGAGCCCAAGTTCTATCCGGGCGGAGATAATGAAATATTGCAAAGGCGCCATAGAGGTTGATGGAAGGAGGGAGGCTATTAAAAAAGCCATCGAAATGAAGGAAAAGAAAGATTTTGTTCTTATAGCAGGCAAAGGTCACGAGAATTATCAGATTTTAGGCGCAGAGAAGGTACATTTTGATGATGTGGAAACAGCTAGGGAATTTTTAGCTTAGGGTTACTTGTTCCTAAAATTATCTAATATTACTACATTTTCTTCATAGGACTTAGATTCGGATGCTTTTGTGTTTTTATATGAAGTTTTTGATATCTGTTTCGTTGTGGTGCTCTTTATCTTTTTGAATCTAAGGCCAAATTTAGAGCTCGGGTCAGCAAAAGATAATAAAGATTTATACGGTATATCCATTTTCTCTTCGACTCCATCAAAATAAAGGGTGATGCTGAAATAATCTTCTTTAACTAGAAGGTTGCTAAATTCGTGCTGCACAACAATTGTTATCTCATCTGGATATCTTTTTAGGAGTCTGGGGGAAATTTTTACACCTGGGAAAGAGGTGGAAAAATTTATATAAAAGAAATGTTCTCCAGGAAGTTGATCGTTTTCTATATATAGTAAGGATTTTCTTACTAAGTCGCATCTTAGTTCATTTAGCAATTGATCGTAATCTATTATTTTTTTCATAACTCCTTTCAATAAATGGCAGGCTTCTGTTGCCCGGTGCCTGCCAGACCGCGTATTAGCCTAGCTATTAAGCAGCAGCTAATACAGGTTGTCTATTGTCATTTGCATTTATTGCAATGTGATCCGTAATCAGTGGTATCATACCGGGCAAAAACTATTTCTTTATTATATGTGTCGATCCTATATCGCCCCCATAAAATGGTGGAGGCGCCGGGTACCGCCCCCGGGTCCACTATATCTATTCCAAACAGCAGTTTATCACCATAGGCTTTATTGCTAAAGCTAAATCTATTATATATAAAAATAATTATTTTAAAAGTTTTTTGATCTAAAAAACACTTCACAGGAGTTATATAATGTCGTACAATCTCCCCATTACCTTTATGCAATTTTATAGTATTTTTTATGTCAAGCGATACAACGGAAGACCTTTTGGGCCAAAACGAATCTACATCAAGAGCTGTTTCTTCTGAGCTAGACAAGATACTTTATAAGCCGATAAAGCTTTTAGATCACGGTTTTATACGCGTGATTGACTATATGGGAAATGACTCCTCTATCGTGCAGGCTGCAAGAGTTTCTTATGGTTCTGGCACAAAAAAAGTAAATCAAGATAAAGGGTTGATCAGCTATTTAATGAGGCATTACCACAATACTCCGTTTGAGATGTGCGATATTAAATTCCATATTAAGTTACCTATATTTATCGCAAGGCAGTGGATTAGACACAGAACAGCAAGTGTGAATGAATATTCTGCAAGATACTCGATACTTGGAAAAGATTACTATATACCAGAACCAGACCAAATGGCTGTTCAATCTAAGACCAATATGCAGGGAAGAGGGGATCTTCTTACAGCCGATCAAGCTAAAAAAGTTCAAGAACTATTGATTGAAGATGCGGAAACTTGCTATAAAAACTACGAAGGAATGCTAAATGAAGATCAGGATGGCAATGCTATCGATGAGGGAAGTCCTAAGTTGGCACGGGAGCTTGCAAGAATGAATCTAACGACAAATTACTACACTGAATGGTACTGGAAGATAAATCTGCATAACTTACTGCATTTTGTTAGATTACGTGCGGATGACCATGCGCAGTATGAGATTAGAGTATATGCTAAAGTTATGCTGGATATCATTGAGAAATGGGTTCCATTCACTTTTGAGGCATTTGTCGAGCATCGTATGAATAGTTCCAACATATCTCGTAAAGGTATGATTGTAGTTAAGAAAATGCTTGCGGGAGAGGCTGTATCTCAAGTAGATAGTGGTATGAGTAAAAGAGAATGGGCGGAGTTAATGGAAGTCATTAAATAGTCTGGACACTTTGTTTTTCTAACCTTGAAGACATACAGTAGATTACTAACAAAGGAGCTGCATAGAAGGCTACCTCTAATCCAGTTGGGTTTTCTACGTAACCAACTACTACTCCAAGTATATTTCCAATAAAGCTCTCCTGAGAAATAAAACAGGAGCTGTTCCATAAAGGCGTCTGGCTCCAAGACATTATTTCCGCAGATTGCAGCAGATTAGCTGCTTGTGATGCCATTCCTGCTGCAATTAATGATAGCAATATAGTGGTGGTTTTAAATAAGTATTTTACTGGAATCTTAATAATACTTTTATACAGCAAGAACCCCGTTAGTGATGCTAGGGCAAATCCTGAAAGGGCGCCTATAGAGAGTTGAATAATACTATCTTGCGTTGAAACAAATACGCTATAGCTGAATAACACTATTTCTGAGCCTTCTCTGAATATTGCGAATGCTGTGATAAATATCAGTGAGATTAGCGGTATATCTGATTTGCCCTTCCAAGCTTCATGTATTTTAGAAGATGTTTTTTTGTGTGCGTATTTCATCCAAATAATCATCCATACAATCATAGAGGAGCATAGTAAGAGTATAGAGGCATTAGTGATTTCTTGTCCGTATCCAGAAAAGGAATCAAATATTGTGTTCGCAAAAGATGCAATCATTAAGGAGCCAACTACTCCCAATAATATTCCTGAAGTGATATATATAGTTCTGTTTTTTATTCTATCAGTAGAAGAATAAATTATTCCTAAGATTATTGATATCTCTAGGGTTTCTCTGAAGAAAATAATGAAAAGCTTTAGCATTACTGTATCACTAATTTTCCTTGTGCAGTTTCTGGGTGAAACTCTCCGAAGAAGCCATACTCACCGGGTTTTAAAGGACCTACGGTTATTATGATTTTTCTTTTACCAGGAACAATTTTTTCACGTTTTAAATCAAAGCTTTCGAATTCTTCGATTGTTTTATCTCTATTGAAGATCTTGATTTTTATAACTTTATTTTGAGAAGCTTTTATTGTACTAGGTACAAATTTATTTTTAATAATTTCTATTTTATGTATTTCTTTTTCATACGCAAACGCATTGCTACAAAAAATTACAGATAAAATAGCTGTAAAATATGCAATTCTCTTCATATTCCTAAAACTTCATTAAAATTATCACCACTTTAGAGTATTTATTATGGAAATAAAAGTGTTTGTTTTTTATGAGAATCTTAAGAAAATAGTTGCGAAATGTTAATGTTTGCAATATGATCACAAAAAGCTATAGGTTAATAACGTGTTTTCTGAAGAGTTCTGTTTTAGAGACGGTTCTTTTGAGCATCTTCTTTTTGCTAACAATCCTACTTGTGACATTGATGAGTTTGTTTTCTTGGAAGAGATTTCTCAAGCAGAGAGCTGTTTTGTTGCTGATTCAAATGTGGAAGGTATTTATTGTCCCGATATTTTGTTTCCAGAACAGGAATCTCTTTGCTGTAATGAGGAAGACAGCTATTTTAGTCTTAAATTTAATAATTATATAGAGTCCCATACATGGTATGACATTGGGTCTAATTTATTAAGCGCTTCTTATTACGCTCTTATTTTTCACGCCGCTCCTATTAGTTTTTCTGCCTTGGCTGTCTTTAAGATATTGCAATACTATCAGGCTTTTGAAAGCTTTTGCTCAGAAGAATATGAATTATTAGGGTATAGTATTTGTGACGTTATTGAAGAAGGATTGTACGCCAATCTCCTGTATTATTCTGGGGAAGGGATTTCTAAGATAAGAAAAGAGTATTTTTCTTCTGTAGATAAAACATTATTTAAAAATATAGAAAGGAGTTTGCGTAAGGCAGATCTTTCTGGAAAAAGAGTGAAAGAAGAATTTCCACAGTTATCTGAATTAAGAGATTACATACCCACTTTATCCTTTGTTATCTCTTCTGAATCAACAGAGAGCATCATAGGAGATGCCATAAAGAATGTTGTTATTCCAGAAAGATTACAACAAATATCTACCTTGTTGGTTTCCAAGATTGCAGGTCAGTCTTCAAAAGAATTAACAAAACATTATCTTTATGGAGATAGTATAGACTACAAGGATCTATCCAAAAAGGTGCTTATGTTAACCTCTTGTGGAACTTTCCTTCCAGAATTTAAAAAAGAGTTTATAGAAAATCACTTATATGGCTACTGTTTGGATGGAACAGGGTACGTTTTTGAAAAATATTCCTAATATTTCACTAATAAGGTAGAGATTAATACCTGAATTTTAGAGGTGTGATTTAATCCTTTAGCCAATTGTCCTTTGGATCTAATATCCAGGATTTAACAGCATGTCCTGCATTATAGTATGACTTCATGAGTTTGCGTGCAGATATTACTTCTGCGTCATTCTCATTTCCATAGAACATATAAGAGTATTTTTTAAATCTGGAGTTACCCTGAATGTCTTGCTCGTTAAGGATAATGGCAATCTCAGGTGAGTTGTGAAGATCATCTATACTAGTCGATAGCAAGATAGGTTGCAGCTCCGGGGAGTCATCTTTTATGCTTCCATGGGGGATGAATTTCTTAGTAGAGAAGGACCATAAGATGTGGTTTAACTCATCCATCTGGTATTCATCTTTGCATAATATCAAAGCTCTCTGACCAGATTCAAAGACCTTGAAAGCAAGATTAGGTAAAGTCTTCTCTATTGTCTTAGAGGTAAGATGATAAAATGTGATATCTTTTTTCATTATTCGCAATAATCTTCAACAAATTGGTTAAGTAGCCTTACTCCAAATCCTGTGGCACCTACTTGGCTGATATTAGTATGCTTGTCTGTGCTTGTCACCCCAGCGATGTCTAGATGAACCCAAGGTGTGTCATTAACAAATCTTTGCAAGAATTGAGCGGCCGTAATGCTTCCTGCTCCACCTCGTGCAGCTCCGATATTTTGCATATCCGCAATTTTCGAATTTATCATATTGTCGTATTCTTTATCCAGAGGGAATCTCCAAACTTTTTCTCCTGTTTTGATTCCAGAATCATATAGATTTTTTGATATTTCATCATTGTTACTGAAGAGGCCTGCATACTGATTAGCTAATGCCATAACTATTGCGCCCGTTAGTGTAGCAAGGTCAATCATGAATTTTGGCTTATATACGGATTGAGTATACCAAAGAGCGTCAGCTAATACTAAGCGTCCTTCTGCGTCTGTATTAAGAACTTCAATAGTTTGCCCTGACATAGATTCAACAACATCTTCTGGTCTTTGCGCTTTTCCATCAGGCATATTCTCTACTAGACCTACAACACCTATAGCGTTTACTTTGGCTTTTCTTAATGCGAGAGTTTTCATAAGGCCAGTTACTACAGCTGCACCTCCCATGTCGTATTTCATTCCTATCATTGCTCCAGCGGGTTTGAGAGATAATCCGCCAGTATCAAAGGTAACTCCTTTACCAACAAAAGATATTGGTTGTTCTCCTTTTTTTCCACCTTCCCACCTCATGACAGCCAACTTAGGAGAATGGACACTTCCTTGAGCCACTCCTAGAAGGGCATTCATTCCTAGAGTCTGCATTTCTTTTTCATCTAGAATTTCTACTTTTATGCCGCATTTTGATAAATCTTCACATCTTTTTGCAAATTCAACAGGGGTTAGTATGTTTGGAGGCTCACATACTAAGTCTTTTGCCATTTTCATTCCTTCGCAAATATGTGCATATTTTTCAAACTCTAGATTTGTTGTATGAGCTTCATCATGAATGAAGTTTATAGACTCTACTTTTATCTCAGGGGAGTCTTTATCCTCCTTCTTAGTTATGTATTTGTCGAATTTGTAATCTGCCACTAGAACACCAAGAAGCATATTAAAAATAAATCCCTCTTCTTTATTTTGTAACGAAGAAGAAGGTGAGGCGTATAAGGTTGCTTTAGCTACTTTTTTAGCTGTTAATGCTGAGTGAATAACTTTACCAACCCCCATTGCTGTGGGTATAGTGAGTTCACTTATCTTTCCTAAGCTGACAACAAAGATATTTTTAATCTTATCGCTTCCTGTGGGAACGGAAATAATTTCAGAATACTTGTATTTATACTGATGATTCTTGAGTATATTTTTTAAATCAACACCTGAAACCTTTTCTATGTCTACTACAGATTTATGAAAATCTTTTGAATCTGTGGTTATCAGAATTATGTTTTGGTGATAACTTGAGACTTCCTTTGTGAATTGGATTTTCATACTATAACTCTTAGATTAGAAGGATTAAAAAACTACTCGCAGTGATCTTGAAAACAGGATATTTTCTTTATTCCACAAGACAATACTAAGCTTACAAAAAAGGTAAATAAAGCTATAATATAACTTTTTTGAAAATCTCCAACTCCAGGGAATTTATTCAAGTAATTTTTAATAAATACTAAAGGCAAGAAATGCACTGTATAAATTATCAGAGAATGTTCAGAGAAGAATTCAAGTGCCTTGCTATTTCTTTTTGTGAACTTATCTAAAATCCCAATGAAAGCAGCTGAGGCAATGAATATCAATAATACGGATAGGAATGATAATAGTGAGTGGTAAAGCAAATCATTTTCTATAGATGATTGGATAGATGCTATATAACGCATCGCAAGATAAATTATTATAGTTTCTAGAAGCCTATGTAACCATTTTGAAGGTAATTCTCCCTTTGGTGCGAAGATATAAGAAATAAATTTCTCTGAGCTCCCTAGGGATACACTGAATGTATATATAAGGAAATATGTGACAAGAACATTATGTTGCCACCAAATTGGTCCTATATGACTCCAATCTTTGTATCTGTTTGGAATTAAATGGAATTCTCCCAAAGGTGCATTAGTAGTTACTGCTACAGCAAATAATACAATAAAGAAGATGGCGAATAATTTTATTATCTTTGTAGAGGAAGCGCAGTTAAATAGTTTTCGAGAGAGCCCTTTCCCAATATAGGTAAAAGCAAAAATCATTAAATCAAAGAAAAAAATTGTAGAGAAGATCCAAGATGGTCCGACCATCCATGTGTTGAAGTAATCTTTTGATAGGAATTGAATAAAATCTCCTTTGGATCCGTTGTTAGATGTCTTTAGATAGTACGCTAAAGGCATAATAATGAGAGCAGATAATAGGAAGTATTTTACCAATACAAGCAACCTCTCTTTTATGAAATCTATAGAGCTTGTATTGTGGATATGGCTATGTACGGTCAAGCCGAACAAGAAAATCATCATGGGCACTATAAATGCGTTGGAAATCACAGATGTAGCATTGTGAACGCCAGATGCAGATTTTCCTAATAAGCTCATTATAGTTAAAGCATCATGCGATACTAAAGCATTAGATATAATGATTAAAAGTGTAATGAAAAAATATACGTGATTTATAAAGTACATATTCTCAGTGCGAGCTTCTTTCCTTGATATGCTTATCATGTTCAGTTTATGTAATTAATTTTATATAGGGGTACATTAATAAGTTTTTGCCCATTAGTAAAAAAGATTTTCAAAAAAAAATGACTCTCCTTCATTAATTGGAGTGAATCTGTGTCTAGAAAACATTGACTTTGTGGGATTTGAAGGTTAGGTTTTTGTAGGAAATACATACATGTAGAGCATCTTGATAGGTATAAAGAAACAAACATACGCAGTAAAAGTAGGTGAAGTGATTATTGGTGGAGGAAACCCCGTAGTAGTCCAATCTATGACAAATACTGATACAGTGGATATAGAATCAACCGTAAAGCAAGTAATAGAGCTTTCAAATATTGGCTCTGAGATAGTTAGGATTACAGTGAATAATGAAGGGGCTGCAAAGGCTGTTCCTAAAATTAAAGAAAAGCTCCTTGCTCAAGGAGTTACCACCCCATTGGTGGGCTGTTTTCATTACAACGGACATAGATTGCTTTCAGATGTACCTGAATGTGCGCAATCATTAGCAAAACTGAGAATAAACCCAGGAAATGTTGGGTTTGGTGAGAAGAGAGATATCCAATTTGAGCAATTTATAGAAATTGCGATAAAGCACAATAAGCCAGTTAGAATTGGCGTGAATTGGGGTAGTTTGGATAAATCTATTGCTACTTCTCTAATGGAGAAGAATTCTGCGCTAGACAACCCAAAGACCGCAAATGAGGTTCTAAGGGGAGTTTTGGTGGAATCTGCCTTAACTAGCGCCAAAAAAGCAGAATATATAGGTTTAGAGAAAAATAAAATTATCATATCATGTAAAACTAGTAAGGTTCCTGATCTTATTGAGGTTTATAGAGAGTTGCATAAAAGATCGGATTACGCACTACACCTTGGGTTAACTGAAGCTGGGATGGGAGTAAAGGGGGCCGTTGCAACCTCAGCAGCCTTGTCTATATTGCTATCAGAGGGTATTGGAGACACAATAAGAGCCTCAATAACTCCTATGCTTGGTAAATCTAGGACAGAGGAAGTGTTGGTGTGTCAAAGCGTGCTTCAATCTCTAGCCATTAGGTCTTTTAGGCCTCAAGTGTCTTCTTGTCCTGGCTGTGGACGTACTACAAGTACTTATTTTCAGAATCTAGCGAGCGAAATAGAAACATATATTGCAGATAGAGTAAAATATTGGAAGATCCACTATCGTGGGGTAGAGGAAATGGATGTTGCTGTGATGGGATGTATTGTGAACGGTCCTGGTGAGAGCAAGCATGCCAACATAGGTATTAGCTTACCTGGTTCGGGTGAATCTCCAGCTGCTCCTGTCTTTATAGATGGAGAGAAGTCTTGTACTTTGCGAGGGGATAATATTGCGCAAGAATTTAAGGATATATTAGAAAAATACGTTTCATCAAAGTATTCAAAAAAATAACCTGTTTACTATGAAATGTTATTGCTTGTTTTTACAACAGTGATTAGCATAAAAATAAAAACAGATGAACGACTTCACTTATACTAATTTATTATTCAAAAGTTTCTCAGGATTTCTCATCCATCTAAGAAAATGCTTCTTCTCTATTATTATCTTGTCGATGTTGACTCCATTACTGAAATTTTGTCTATACCGTGTGTTAGGAGATTTTCTGGGAGGTTGGTATATTTTTTCATTTGATATTTTCTTTAAGCCGATATTATTAATTGCGCTTTTTATTACACTAACTAAGTTTATATCAGTGATGGATATTTCTTTTTATAGGGAGTTATTAAATAAGGCTCGTTCTAAATATGCAAAGCTACTTTTATTGCATTTTGTTATAACTTTTTTCTCTGTTTATCTGGGGTCTGGAGCAGTAATTTTATATTCTGTAGTCTTTCTTAAGATACCATTCATAGAGGTTATGATCTTTGGTAGCAAGGTATCTGTACTAGAGGCTGTTAGGCGTAATAACGCTATCACACAAGATAAGCTATTAAGGTACTTGCTTATGGTTCTTTTTTGCTTTTTATTAATAAGGCTGTTTATAATAAGGGGAAGTAATTCAATAAATACGCCTATTGGTGGAGAGGTTCTAAGTATTATCATGGAATTTATTAAAAGTTTATTGTCGATGTTTTATTTTTCTTACATATTCGCATTTTATAATGTGTTAAAAGAAGAAAAATTGTATCTGAAATAGCGCTACTCAGAGTTTATCTAAGATAAAAGATAGCGGTCTTTCAACTTCTGAGAGTGAGCTATTTAAGTGAGGCGTGTGCTTTTGTAGAATATAGACTTAGTTAACTAATATATTATAGAGTTACGTTAAAAAATCTTACTTGTATTTCTTTTGCTTTATTAATAATAGACTTTATTAACTGGTTTTTTGTTGGATTTTTTGAATTAAACTTAGTGCATGTTGTGCTTGAGGAAGTCCCAATTTCTGAGAAGTATATATGCCGTTTAATTAGGTTGGCGTCACTATACGCAATCAAAACTATTTGAGCATCTAAAGAGGGGGATAATTAACCTCTGACTTCAAAGAATAAAAGAGAACCCCGAGTATTCTGACAGCTTGTTTGCAAAAAAACTAAATAAAAGCATTCTATCTTTTTTTATGGAGATTAAAGCAATACATTAAGATTTGCAGTGCAAGGCTTTTTATACAAAAGAGTTGCAGTGAATGTTAGCGAGATGAGTCTTCATAAAGGGAATTTAACAATTCTCATATATATTGACATCAGTAAAGCATTGCTCTAGGTTCTCTGCAGGATATCACGTTTTAGTGGCTATAGAAATTTCATTTGTGTACGTTAGATCTAGCTTTATTTTGGAGTATGGTTATGAGGAATTTAACTAATTGAATGCCCTTTATGATTAATTGGATTTCAGAATTTATATTCGCCATAAGTTTGCTTTTTAATGCCTTCCTTTTTATTCCTCAAGCTTTGAGCATTTATAAAACGAAAACTTCCAAAGAAATTTCTCTTTTTAC
The DNA here is from genome assembly GCA_047404135.1 of Rickettsiales bacterium. GTDB lineage: Bacteria > Pseudomonadota > Alphaproteobacteria > Rickettsiales > JABSSG01 > JAHZKS01. The sequence continues at coordinate 86,914 of JBDOIT010000004.1, read as the reverse complement.
TTTTTTCGGTTTCAATATTATGCAGGCATTTACCGCTTATCGTGGTTACTTGCAGAAAGACTACCTATTGACAGCAGGGTTTGCTCTGAGCTTTGTTACATGTGGGGTGGTTACCTTATTAATCGTCTATTATCGTATTAACAAAAAAAATGGTGCAAATAAATGACACAAATTAAAGCTTCTTTTAGAACTTGTCCCGTAGAAGAAAGGCGTCGATTTAGTAGCTCGAATTGTATTCTTCCGATAAGCGTGGGGCAAGTTATACATGAAGGTGATAAATTCGAATCAGTAATAAAGCTGGTTAATAACAAATTCAAAGAATGTACTATATTGGTAGATGATACAATACAACGGCATAATTTTGGAATCATATACCCATCTTGGACAGACCAAGAGCTCTACGATTTTTCTAGAGAAGAGGGGGACAAGTGGCTCGAAAGAAACAAAGCTGCTATAGAAAATAACCTTACCATACCTTACAAGATTATAAGATGGGAATACTGGACGGGTGAACCTAGATTTGAGAAGTTTCATAAGAAAATTATAGATATGTATAACTCGGATCTTAGTTATCGAGAGTCAATAAATGATAACATCGAGAAATTTTTAGTAAATTTTGGGAGAAAAAATGTTATAAATGACATGGAAAGGGCGCGTGAACGCTGTAAAATTTATTTACAAGAAGAATGTGCTGTAATGTGTATGTGGGCAGATAGCAAGTACGATTTTGAATTATACCCGTACGACAGAAATTCTGCAATGGACGCTACATACGAAAAAGTAATAAGAGCGGACTACCCAGACCATTTGTTTTTTGTATCTTTGCGTTTTAAGAAAAGCGGTATGCAAAAGAAAGATGGGGCGAAGTTAATTGATAAAAATCATAAGGTAGCACTTGATAATATAGTAGCGCATATACCTGGGCATGTATACTGGAAAGATACAAAGGGTGTGTATCTGGGTTGTAATGACAAACAGGCACAAAGTTTAGGTTTAGAATTTGGCAAGGACGTTGTTGGCAAAACAGATTTTGGTTTGCCGTGGAACGAAGAAGCTGCGAGCGAGTTTAGAGAAAACGATATCTCTATCATGAAATCTGGAAAAACTGCTGTTATAGAAGAAGAGGTAATGATAGGTGGCGAAAACAAAACTCTTATAAGTAACAAAGGGCCACTTTTTGATGATGATGGTAAGTCTGTTGGTATACTCGGTGTTTCTGTGGATATTACAAAACAAAAACAATTTGAAAAAGAATTACTGAAGAGAACCATAGAATTGGATGAAGCCTTATCTTCCAGAAGTGAATTCCTGAATAATATTAGTCATGAATTAAAAACCCCTTTACACGGTATTATTAACATTGCCAGGGAATTATATGGTCAGTGGGATGAAATTTTAGATTCCCAGCGTAAAGACTATCTGAAATTGGTTATAGATAACCAAGATCGTTTAATGAGCTTAGTTTCTAATATTCTTGATTTGTCTAAATCTCACTCTGGTAAGGTGCATTTTGAGTTTAAAAAATATTCTTTAGCAAATATAATAAGAGAAACAATATATGAATTTAAAATACCTTCGAATAATCGAATTAACTTTCGCATAGGTTCCAATATTGATGATAATGTAAAATGTGATGCTAACAGGATAAAGCAGGTCATTAGGAATCTGATTTCTAATTCTTTGTCATATGCTCACGGATCTCCTGTAGAAATAGGTATAGTGAAAGAATGCAGTAATCTAAAATTCTTCATATCTGATAAAGGCATAGGAGTGCCTGAAGAAGAATTAGTATCTATTTTTGATTCATTTATACAGAGCTCCAGAACTAAGCACAAGGCTAAGGGTACTGGTCTAGGATTGGCAATATGTAAGGAGTTGATTTTCGAGAATAAAGGAAAGATATGGGCAGAGAATAATAAATATAAAGGTGTGACATTTTATTTTACCCTACCTAGATCCTCTTCTGTAAAATCTAAGTCACCCAAGAAGCTTAATGTTTTAATGATAGATGATGAGTATGCCGTTTTAAAATCAGGTGAAATGATATTTAAGGGACTTGGATCTTCTGTGATTACAAAGGAATCTGGACCTGATGCGCTTGAATATTTGAGGGAGCATGGAGATAAGATTGATATTATTTTGTTAGACTTAATGATGCCGGAGATGTCTGGCTTGCAATTCTTGCAAGAATTGCATAAATATAACAATTTAAAAAAGATTCCGGTATTTCTACAAACAGGCATGAAAGATCATAAAGCAATAGAAAGTTGCCTTGACCTTGGTGTAATTGATGTGATCGAAAAACCTTATACAAAAGACGATTTAGCAAAAATCACGGATCTACTTAATTAGTATAATAATTTCTGCTAAGATTAGAATTTTATTGAACAAAATTTTGCGTGCCATTATAATGTTTAGAAGGCTTCTTTATTTACTAAGTAGGTGTGTAACTAGGTGAATACTATTCGGGATTTGTATGAAAAACCTTATATCAATATACCTTTTCCTGTTTCCAGAAAAGAGATAGAAGAGGCTATGGAGTCTTTTTTTGACTTCTTGGATTTACCTGAAGAGATAAAGAGCCATATAGATTTAGATATTTCTCCGTTGCATAGGAGGGGAGACTTAGGATTTGCACATAAAGATTCTAAAGCTGGAATATACGATAGCAAAGATTATTTTCATTACCATCCAACCATTGATGATACATACCTTGATTTCATAGGTAATAACCATGAAGTGAAGGAGTTTATTGTGAATGCCCACACAATTTGGGATGCTATATATAGTGTAACAAAAGATGTGTTGTTGTCGTTAGAGAAGAATAACACTGGTATTTTAGAAAAAATTTTCGATTCTGATGTTCCTCATGTGGTTTTGAGGTTTCTAAAATATTATTATCAGAATCCTGGAGAATATTTAGCTAAGCCTCATTTTGATGCGGGTTCTTTTACTGTAGCGGTTGCAGAAAGTGGGCCAGGTTTAAGAATAGGAACTAATCCAGATGATTTGGAGCCAGTAACGCATGAAGAGAATAATGCTATATTTTTTATTTCGAGTAATATCAACAGAATTTCAGATGATAAAAGGTTGGTGCCAGCATGGCATGATGTGGTGCAACTGGATGGCTCAAAATCTACAGATTCATTTTCTAGATGGGCCCTAGTTGCCTTTGTTGACGGCCATTCGGTAGAATCGCTTTCAAGGGAGGAGACTCATAAATACAACAATATAAATATTCCAGAGGCGACCATTATAGGGTGCCAAGAGGGGACTTATTCATTTTGTATAGATGGGTTTGAGCAGTGTGGCTTAAATGACCTATAATACTTGATAAAACATTAAGGAGAAAACTTATGATTAACATAACAACTAATACTGCTTCACTAAAAAATCCCATGAATATTACGATGCATGTAGACGAGATATCTGATCTCCCTAATATTATTCATCCTGTATATGTAAAGCATGTTAAATCATATGAGTTTACTGCAGAGGGCGGAGATTCATTATATGTAAAGAATATTAGCAGGTTTTCTGGCTTTTCTGGGTTGATTCTTTCTGAGGAGGGTACTGTTTTTGCTATCTTAGATAGAGGGTACTATGTTGATACAGGTTTAAAGTTTGATGTATATGGAAATGCTATATTCGTATCTCCTACAGCTGTGATTGGAACCTTAAAGGGGAAAGGCGGGGAGGTATTGGATTATATGGGAAATGATGTGGAGGATATTGAAATTTATAAAGGGGATTGTTTTATTTCTCACGAAATTGTAAACCTGATATCTAGATATAATGATTGTGATTTTGAGATGGAACCTCATAAATTACCTGTACCGAGTGAGATTGCAAGATTTTCTCCTAAGGTTGGAATGGAGTCTTTGGGAATAAGTAAAGATGGAGTTTTTATTTCTATGGAGGAGTATAACTCTGATAACTTTTCTGACCATTCTGCTTTTTTGTGGAAATATACAGATAAGAGTTATGAAGCTATAAAAAATGAAGTTGGTTTTACCTATAGAAGTGATTCTGGTTATTCTGTATCAGGAATGTCATTTACCTGTGAAGAAAATTTATTGTTATTAGAAAGAAAAATTATTGCCCATAAAAAAGATAGAATTGAGCCGCCTGAATATTCTCTTGATTTTGAGACAAAGGTAAAATTTGTACCGAAATATACTTTTGAAAATATTGCTCAAGGCGATGTTTTGTCTGGCACAGAGATATTATACATCTACAACGATGGGAAATCTGCGATTTCAGATAATTTTGAAGGTATCACAACAAAATGTAATGAAGAAACGCATACATCTATTTATTTGATTAGTGACGACAACCAATCCCCAGATCAAAAGACTGTATTTTTGCAATTCGAAATTGATGAGAAAGAGGCGTATAGGGATTGGAGAATATTCGGTGAATGTCGTGATGCCACACCATCCGGTTGCGTTGAAAACCTTTACCCATTTTGCTCGGATAAATAAAGTTCTATATATATACGCGATTAATATTAGTTACGTTAGATATCTTCAGAGCTTTTAGTGCTTCTGATACTATTGCGCTGGAATTTAGTCCTGCTCTCTCGTATAAATCGTGAGGCATCCCATGGTCCAAGAATATATCAGGAAGGTATAGGTTCTTTATGGTTTTATTCTTTTGAAGATCTTTTTTAAGTATCAACTCATTGAATTGAGCAGAAAACCCTCCGATGCTATTTTCTTCTGCTGTAATGATAATTTTGTGGTTGTTTATAACTCTTTCTACTAATTCTGTATCTATAGGTTTTATGAATCTAGGATCTACTATGGTTGGCTTAATATTGTATGCAGATTCCAGTAGGGCAGAGGCTTTTAAAGCTTCTTGTAGTCTTGTTCCAACTGCAAAAATTGCAATATCATTACCTTCTTGCACTATACGACCTTTTCCTATCTTAATAATTTGAGGAGATTCTATTTTGACTCCTATGCCAGCTCCTCTCGGATATCTCAGTGCAATCGGTCCATCTTCGTATGATACTGATGTTGTGACCATTTTGGATAATTCATTTTCATCGCTTGGTGCCATGATAACAAAATTTGGTAACGTTCCTAAAAAAGTGAGGTCAAATGAACCGGAATGGGTAGATCCATCGCCACCAACAAGTCCAGACCGGTCTAAGGCAAAGCGTACAGGTAATTTTTGTATTGCTACATCATGGACTATTTGATCGTATGCTCTTTGTATGAATGTAGAATATATGGATACAAAGGGTTTTATGTTTTCGCATGCCAGCCCCGCGGCAAAAGTTACTGCATGTTGTTCTGCTATCCCAACATCAAAAAACCTCTTTGGGAATGCAGCTTTAAATTCACTTAACCCTGTCCCAGATTCCATTGCTGCTGTTATGGCAACTATCTTAGAGTCCCTATGCGCTTCATCAATCAATCGGTTTACAAATGCTTTTGTGTAAGTAATAACAGTATTATCTTGCTTGGTTTGAATACCTGTTTTTGTGCAGAAAGGCGACACTGCGTGGTAGGATTCATTTTCACCTTTATTTGAATAAAACCCATTTCCTTTTTTTGTTAAGGTGTGGATAAGTATAGGTTTGTGTTCTTTTCTATTTTTGAGATGTTTAAACAATTCTACTAAGGAATTGACATTATGCCCATCTATAGGCCCTATATAGTCAAAACCTAGATCTTCAAATATATTTTGGTGTTTGAAGTTTTTCTCTATTGTTTTTACTGTAGTTCCTATCATGTCTTTCACGGGTGAGTTGTGCAGAGATGATTTGACAATTTTCTTGAATTTTTGATAAGAGCCATCTTGTGCAGTGATCTTTTTCAGATATTTGCTCATAGCTCCAACAGTCGGAGAAATAGACATTTGATTGTCATTGAGAATGACTATTAAGTTGTTTTTCTGAATACCTGCATGGTTTATTGCTTCATATGCCATCCCAGCTCCTAATGCACCATCTCCTATAATTGGAATAATATGGTGGCTAATGCTATTAATGGAGTTCGCAATATCCATACCTAAAGCAGCGGATATAGATGTGGAGCTGTGTCCTGCTCCAAAAGCATCGTGAATACTTTCGGACCTTTTTGTAAATCCAGATAGCCCATTTTCTTGCTTAAGTGTCATAATTTTATCACGACGTCCTGTCAGGATTTTATGTATATGAGCTTGGTGACTTACATCCCATATGAACTTGTCTTTGGGGCTATCAAACACATAGTGCAGTGCTACTGTGAGTTCAATTACTCCAAGGTCAGCTCCTAAATGTCCTCCAATACCTGATATAGTATCTATATATAACTTGGAGAGCTCTTTACAAAGCTCTAAAAGTTGATCAGAATTAAACTGTTTTATATCATTTGGAGAGTCAATTTTGTCTAAAAGCACGCTGTGATTCAATTTTTGATTGCGGTACTACAATTTAAGGCAAAATTAATGAATTGTAAATGAATAAGTCAGTATGTTGGTTTCTAATGGAATGAGGGAATATGGCAGATTCTGGTAGTGTTACAACGGATCCTCTGTTTGTGGGTTTGACTAGGCCCACAATGTTTTTTGGCGTCAGCTTTAAGATGTTTTTCTTGAACTTTTTTGTAGGGTTGCTTTCTTACATTAATGCTCCAGGATTAAAGGTGATATTGATTGCTATAATTTTGCACATCATAGCATATATACTATGTTTTAAAGAGCCGTTGATTCTGGAGATTTTTTTAAAGAAAGGAGAGAAATGTACTAGATGTAGGAACAAGGGGTATCATGGAGCTAATTCGTATGACCCATATTAGGATTTTGTAATGTTAAAATTAAATAAAACTAGATCCCCCAAAGATAAATATGCAAAGAAAGAGTACTCTTCTTCTCACTTTATTCCATATTCTGCTCACTGGAATAAAAGCACTTTGATAACCGAAAAAGAAGAGTTGATTCAGGTTATAAAGGTTGGTGGGTTTTCTTTTGAAACAGCAGATGATGATGATTTGGATATCAAGAAAAATCTAAGAAATACACTCTTTAAAGGCTTGAGTAGTGGCGGTATATCTCTGTATTTCCATATAATCAGAAGAAGAAATAGTATTTTTAAAGGTATTAAAACCAAGAAAGTATCTAGCTCTCAATCGTTTAGTGAGCAGTTAAACCAGGCGTGGATAGAGAAACAACAAGGTCACGATGCTTTTGTTAATGAGTTGTATATATCTGTGATTAAAGGCTCTGATACAGCAGGTGCTGCTATCTTTGAATATTTGCTTGAAAAATTCCAGCGTAAAACTAATAAAGCTAACTGGGAAAAGCAGATGCATGAGAAATACGGAGAACTAGAGGAGGTTACCGGCAGAATTATTGCCACTCTCTCTGATTACCAGGCGACTTTATTATCAATTTTTGAAGAAGATAGCACTGTATATTCAGAAGTATTAGGGTTCTTAGGGGAGATTATAAACTGTGGTGTAAAGAGTAGATATGCCGTTGGGGGGTGCAGTATAGCCAGCGCACTTCCTACTCAGAGGTTGTATTTTGGGGGAAAAGCAATAGAGGTTAGAGGACCTTCAGGCGTTAAATATGCAGGGATGGTGAGCTTGAAAGAATACGCTCCAATGACATCGTCTGGTATTTTTGATGGATTTTTACAAATGCCAATTGAGATGGTAATTACACAATCTTTCTCTTTTAGTAACAGGCAGGTTGCTATCGGTAAAATGCAGCTTCAACAGAACCGAATGATACAAGCTGAAGATAAGGCGGTATCGCAGATCCAGGAAATTTCTGAAGCGTTAGATATGGCAATGAGTGGTAGAATTGGTTTTGGGCTGCATCACCTCACTATTATGTGCACAGAAGATAGCCCCAAAAAGCTTGATAATGTTTTGAACCAAGTAATGGTTGAATTAAGCAACACGGGTATGCAGCCAATTCGTGAAAAGATCAATATGGAGCCTTGCTTTTGGGGACAACTTCCAGGCAATGGTGGCTTTATTATTAGGAAAGCTACTGTGAACACCTTGAACCTTGCTTCTTTCTGTTCTTTGCATAATTATCCTATAGGTAAGGTTTCAGGAAACCATTGGGGGGACGCTGTTACGGTGCTTAATACTACCTCTGGCACTCCTTACTTTTTTAATTTCCACCTAAGGGATGTTGGACATACCACAATTATTGGGCCTACAGGTTCTGGTAAAACAATTCTTATGAATTTCTTATGTGCTCAGAGTCAGAAATTTAATTGCCGAATGTTCTTTTTTGACAAGGACAGAGGTGCCGAGATATTCATCAGGTCTATAGACGGAGTTTATAGTGTAATTGATCCTGGTAGAAAGTGTGGATTCAACCCATTAAAGCTTTCTGAGAATGGTGAAAATAAAAACTTCCTACTGGAATGGCTTAAGCTTTTGGTGAGTGTTAATGGAGAGAAATTAACATCAGAAGATATCAAAGTACTGAACAGTGCAGTTGAGGGTAATTATAGATTAAAATATGAAGACCGAGTTTTAAGGAATATCGTTCCTTTCTTGGGAATTGAAACAGAGGGGAGTTTAGCAAGTAGAATTTCTCTGTGGCATGGAAATGGCTCTCATGCGAATGTTTTTGATAATGATGATGATATTTTAGATTTTAATAAAGCTAAGAATTTTGGATTTGAAATGGCAGAGCTGTTACAAAATACAACAGCGCTTGGACCTGTGCTTCTATATATATTCCATAGAATTAACAGCTCTCTTGATGGAAGACCTACAATGATAGTGCTGGATGAAGCCTGGGCTTTGATAGATAATCCGATATTTGCACCAAAAATCAAAGACTGGTTGAAGGTTTTAAGAAAGCTAAATGCGATGGTGATTTTTGCAACGCAAAGTGTGGAAGATGCAAGTAAGAGTGATATTAGTGATACATTGATTCAGCAGACAGCAACTCAAATATTTTTACCGAACTTAAAAGCTACCGAGGTCTATAAAACAGGGTTCATGCTTTCTGAAAGAGAATATTCTCTAATTAAAACAACCGACCCAGGAAGTAGGTATTTTTTATTAAAGCAAGGCACAGATGCAGTGGTTGCTAAATTGGATTTGAAGGGGATGACAGATATAATAAATATTCTTTCTGGGCGCACTGAAACTATTGGCTTGCTTTACGAAATCATGCGTGAATACGGTTATGAAGCAGAGGAATGGTTACCGATTTTCTACAAAAAATGTAGAGAGATGCATGGTAAATAATGAAATTATGCAAAGATTATTCACATTCTTATTCCTGGTCCTTTCTTGGTCTAATTTAGCATTTTCAGTCCAATATAACTTATTGCCAGAGGACCGCATTTCAACCTCAGACTGTGTTCCTGTAAGCCAGAATTCTTGTTCTGGATATAATTTGGATTATGCAGCAGATTGCTTGAATGGAACTTTAGATACAACCTCATGTAGTGAGGTGGATCTCTATCGCATTGATCAAGTTAAATTTGTGGCTTTTGGTGATGTAAATACGGAGGGTAGATATATCCAGTGTGATGGGGGAACAGGTGATTTTGAGAATTGCACAAAGAAGGGTGCGTTTTCTAGTGTAGAAAACTACCTTAGCTCTACTCCTAATATAAACAAGGTGGCACATCTTAAAGCAGGTGGGGCTAAAATAACAGACACGACTGGTCAATCATATTATTGTCCAACAATAGGGTGCGATGTTCGCACCAATTCATTGAAGTTTGCTGTGTATAACTTTGATGGAAGCCAGGGGTATTCTTATCCGAAAGGCTTGGAGATCGGCTCGCTTAGTGCAAAATTCGACATTTTGCCTCCTAAACTCAAAGCTCTAGGAGCAACGGGAGTGTCGTATCATGCAGAGCAAATGGGTGATAATTTATGCTTGCTAGCGACAACGGATGTTGGTCAGATGCTAGTTGGTTGCAAGGGTTACCCCAACATAAGTACTCCTCCTCCTCCGGCTTCAACAGAAGGTTGTTTTCAGGATATCGCATGCGCAGCAAACAACAAAGGGCATTCTAAGACATTCTGGTCTGTGAGCAGCAAGATTGTGGAATGCGTCAGGGATGTTTTGAGTTTGGTATTCATAAATGATGATAATTGCCAAAATAAAAACTTTTTCCCTGGTTTGCAGGACGGTTTAAGGAAAACCGTGATGGCAGCATTAATACTATATGTGGTGTTTTTTGGAATTAAGCTTGCTACAGGGACTGACTTTTTTGATACTAAAGTATTTTTTGGTTTTTTCTTAAAGATTGTATTGGTGCTGTATTTTTCAGTTGGGCTTAAAGGAGATGACGGAAGGATGCATAGTGGATTAAGTGAGTTGATATATCCAGGAGGCGTAGCAGCCATGACTTCTCTATCCACGTTTGTTATGGAATCCACAAATACTAATGGATTGTGCAATTATAGAGCAAGTGATTATGAGAAGGGCTATGAATATTTATCTATCTGGGATTCTTTGGATTGTAGAGTAGCTTACTATTTAGGGCTTTACCTGATAAAGGGTGATTCTTCTACTGCTTCGGGTGTATATGGGATATTAGGGTTGGTGATTCCTGCCATACTGAGCTTAGAATTCGTGTTTATAATTCTGGTGATTATTTATGGGCTTTTTATACTCTCTGTAGTTATGTATTTTGTCCATTTCTACATTATAGCTCTAATAACATTTACGATTACTGTGTATCTTGGTGTAATTATTGTTCCAATGTCTCTTTTTGCAGCCACGAAACAGTATTATGAAGCTTGGGTAAAAGTTCTGCTTTCCTACGTAATACAGCCTGTTGTGGTCATTACTTTCCTGGCTTTTTTGTTATTGGTTTTTGATAGTGTAATATATGGAGATTGTCAGTTTGAACGTGGCAATTCATTTGGTTCTTATGATAGCTGGGTTATCAAAGACTCTAGTGGCTGTACCGACCCTACTGATCCCAGATGCTCTACATGTGTTGAGGGGCAAGGGATAGAGTGCGCAACTGTAACAAAATGTAAAGACAGCATTGGTTGGTCGATGTTAGGGGATCTAGACAGCGGATTCTTTGATGAAAAAAATGCAATATTCTTTAGCTACAAAATTTTGAAAAAAGATGTCAGTGGACTTGTAGGCAGTCTATTAAAGGTTGTCTTATTTATTTACCTTCTTTCTTTATTTGCTGCGGATCTAGGGAATTTTGCAGCAAGGCTTACATCGGGTCCAAATATAGGAAAGCTTGCAGGAGATCCATCAGCGGTGTTTAAAAAGATTATAGATGCAGTAACACAAAGTAAAAAAAAGGGTAAAAGCAAAGGTAAGGGCAAAGGCAAAGGTAAGGGTAAAGGTAAAGGTAAGGGTAAAAAAAGAAGCGGTATTGATGTTAAGAAAAAGGGTAAATAATTTTCTGAGTTTACTATCAGGTTATCGAAGCAAGTGGCTCGTGATATGCTTGGTATTTCTGCTGTCTGCTTGTGGTGATAATTGCTATGAGGATGAAAATATTTCTGATGATGGAAAAACATTTTACAATAAGAATTATGAGCATCAAGTAAAAGGAGAAAATGCAGAATGGATGAATACGGGAATAGATATAGAGGCAGGAGATGGCTTTACTATAACAAATGTTCAAGGACAAGTTTCTGGATGTACTAACCCAAATGCAGTGGGGAGTTGTGCTGTTTTTTTTGCTACAATGTGTCAGGATGGGAAAAAATATCTCTGTACTGATTCTGAATGTAACAATACAAAAATTCTGAATGATTGTGCGGGGAAGAGTGATTGCGTTCAAAGTGACAGATGCACAGGTGTTACTGAAAAAAACAAATGTGTAAGTGGAGTACTTTATAATTACGATGCGAATAACAGTAAGTGGGTTCAGCAAGATGGTAGTTGCATGGAGTCGGTATTTTGTGATTCCGTAGGTAATAAAATGCTGAATACATCATATCAGATTGGATCTGCTGGATCGGACATAGAATATAAGAATCTATCAACCAAGATAGGAACCTGTTCTACGAATGAAATGACATGTGATAATGGTCATGCTTACCCCATAAGCGCACAAAAAAGCGATTGGACTCAAATAGATTCTAACATCCAACCTGGAGATGATATCTACCTGAGTATTATGGAGCCTAAGGCAAGTAGTGGAACAAGCATAGGGCCTCCAGGATCTAATGTTGCGAATCCAAGTTTAAATGCTTGGTCAAAACAATCTTATGTAAAGAAGCCAGGCAAAAATTGTCCATCTAGTTATCCTCTATCTACATCTCAAAGCGGCTATACAAGTTGTGGGAGTATAGATAACGGTTACTATACATGTCCTTTGTGTGAATCTGCCAGCAACCATGTTCCTGTGAGCGGTGATACATCAAAAAAATGCGATGATCCTTCAGGAAAGACTTTACTGTGCTGGGGTGTTGGTGGTTCTGGATTGTGGTTAAAGGTAATAGATGATTCAGAAAACTGCTCTGATTCAGAATGCACTGCTTCTGATTGTATTTGGTTTAACCAGGATACAAGCTCTACAAGTTCCAGTAAATTTGGTGATATATATTATATCCCAGCAAATTTAGATGGTAATGGATGTAGTGAAGATATAACAAAATGCACTAATAGAATTACCAAAAGGCATATTACAGGCCCGGATGGAAAAACAAGTAAAATTTGTGCAAAAATATCAGGCGACCCTGGTAGTTATAGTGATAATGCAGGTGGGTATACTGTTTATGCAACAAGAACAACATGTATAGCAAAGGATGGTAAGCCTTCTCCTGTTGCGTCTTTTTGGGGGAAACCAGGTTGGCTTGGTTTGGAGTATATAGTGAGTAGCACTACTCCTCTGAATAGCCAATATGGAATAGCTACACCAGAAAATGTGCAGTACCCACATAAGATAACCTCGCCTAAATCTGGCAAGCTTTATCTAAGGGTGAGGGATGATGATTATAAAGACAACACGGGGTATTTCGACGTAATGATACAGTATCACAAATACGTCACTAGTGGTTCTATTAGTGGTGTTATTGAGAGTGTAAAGAACCTCGTTAGAAGTATGACATTTAATGCTGCAACTCAGTATTTTCATAATATCACATGTACAGGAGATGCTTGTAATTGCCAATCTGGAAATTGCAAAAGTCAGTATGTGGACTATATCAGAGCTTTATTGGTTTTATACATTGCTGGGTATGGTTTATCATTCATAATAGGGTTCGTTCAAATTACTCAATTTGACTTATTTATGAGAATACTCAAGGTTGGTTTAGTTATGGCTTTGATTAGCGATGGAAGCTTTGATTTTTTCTATAATAATTTTTTTGATTTATTCTTCGATGGAATGGATGATTTAATTAGGATGAGCCAATCTGGTTTTTCATCATCTTCTGCCTCCCAAGGAGATGTCTTCTCTTTTGTAGATAGCATGATTAGTTTAACTGTATTAAGCAAAAGCACATGGCTAAAAGTGGTAGGCTTGATGTTTACAACGCCGTATGGTTTGTTATTAGCTGTACTGCTGATTGTATCTATAGTAATATTCTTGATTGGTATATTTAAAGCTGTGGTAGTATATCTTGTTGCTACATTGGTTCTGGGTGTATTGATGCTGTTAGCTCCGGTATTTATTCCCTTTGTGCTATTCCAGACAACTCGACATCTATTTGAAAATTGGATTAAGATGTTTGCTCAATATTCCTTAGAGCCAATTATTTTATTAATTGGATTGAGCTTTATGACTCAGCTTTTATACCAACTGTTTTCACAAATAATCAATTTTCACGTATGTTGGAAGTGCATGTGGCCAATAAACATGCCATTCATACCATCTAGCACATTGGATGCGTTGGGGTTATCACATACATTATTTTGCTTGCAATTCTTTGGTCCTTTTGGATTAATGCCAAGCGGAGCTGCGCTAATTCCTGCATTGGGAATGGAGATGGCTGATGTTGTTATTGTGATAATACTTTGCCACTTGATACTTAGCTATGACTCTTTAGTCCAACAAATGGTATTGCGTATTACAGGAGGTGAGGCGGCACAATTCATGGCTAGTGGCAACCGGCAGTTTAGTTCAGCTGGTAGTGCTGCTACGCATATGTTGAGTAGGGTTAACGTCAGAGGAGTTTCTGCTGCAGGATTAGCAAGTGGCGGGAAGAACTATATAGCAGGATCTGCGCGTAGAGCTGCTCTTCGTATTATGGGCAGAAAGACAGAGGAAGAGAAGTTATTATCAGAAGCAAAAAAAACTGATAAAAAGCACAGAGAGGAAATAGCTGAGCGTTCTACTGCATTCTCTTCAGGAATGGATGAAATGATGTCTACAAGGGCATCTTTTGAGAAAAAGGTTCTTCAAGATCCTAATGAATCTAAAGAAGTCAAAAGTGTGGCTGCAGAAGCTGCGGGCAGGAAATTATATGAATCTATGGGAAATAAGTCGGAATTTAAGGGATTGATTAATAATTTATCTACCTTGTCCTCTATAGATGAGGGATCAAAAGCTCATGGAGAGTTATCCGATCAAGCTAAGAAAATGCGCGACATATTGAAAGGTGACAATGCTTCTAGTGCATTGAGTGCATTATCTAGTAAGAGCTCTACAACTGAAGAAAAGCAAAAGGCTACAGGAAAACTATTGAAGGAAATTCACGACAAAGATCCAAGTTTACACGCAGCGCTGCATAAAGATCCATTATCAGAGAGCAGCAAGAAATTAGTAGAAGAGATAAACGACCTTGAAAGAAAGCCAAGATCATCCCTAAGATCTGTAAAAGATGAAGAGGATGAACTCAATGCAGAAGATAGTAGTGATAAAAAAAACAGGCCAGACGTAGAAGATGATAGCCGTGTAGAAGATAGTGGTAGCGATGAAGATGATGGACACGATGAAGATGGTAGACGTAATGAAGGGGACAACAGAGATGAATAAGCTGAGGTTATTATTAGCATCACTATGTATGCTTTTTGTTACTAGCTGTAACAAGATGCCTGATACATGGGGAGCAGATAGTGATTTTAACCCATTTACTCCTCACGATATTCAATATGATACAAAATCGTTATATCTATATGCTAATAATTCATCCTGGATTGATTCGCATATGGTTTATAACCCTGTATACAGAACTACAATAATAGTATACGAAGATCAACCTGGGTATACAGGTTCAGGAGAGTCTGAAGATCCTCAGAATTACAAAGCTACTGCGAGTGGAACAGTGGTACTTTGTAACCAGCATAATTCTTTACAAAAAGGTCTGGCTTTTCCTGGAGGCACCCCTACAGAAAAATTTACAGAGAATTCGTGCCAATATTTGAATGGAGTTCCTTTAACTTCAAGTTCATCAATCGGTAATTCAGGTAAAGTTGAGTATATAATTTCAGATGACATGCCATCTATCTCTCAACAAGGATTGGTAGTAGGAGGCAGCATTCCTTATGACGGACATAGCGTTCCTGGTGCTTTAATAGAGGCCTCTCAGGAGGGTAATATGTGGCTAAGAATAGTAGATGAAGATAATAATTATTCAGAAAATCATGGTAGGTATAAAGTTACGATAAAGCAGCCTTCTTCATCATCTCAAACTTTTATATCAAAGCTTGCGAAGAATGTAATAGATCCAATTACAAAGCAAATAGATATGATATCTCAAACCTTATTTACCAATGGATCTAAAAGCGGAGTTTTTAAAAATACTATTAGAGCTCTTTTAATTCTATATGTGATGTTCTATGGGATTGGTTTCTTGATAGGTACGCAGAGGTTTACTCAAAAAGATCTTCTGATTCGCTTAGTGAAGACGGGGGTTGTGATGACGCTGATAAGCGATACCGGAATAAACTTCTTCAATGACTATCTATTTGGCCTTTTAAAGCACGGTCAAACTGATTTGCTGAATATTGTATCTAATCCAGAGCTTTCTCAAATGGAGACAGGAAAATTAAATGTTGACAGTTTGTTTGGCTTTTCAAATTTTGTTATAACTACAATATTTTCTAAGCATTTTTTCTCAATTCTAGGAGCATTTTTATTGTGGTTTCCTATAGGCTGGGTATGTTTGGCAATGATATTATATACTGTGGTGGTTTATGTTTTTGCTATTATGGAAGTGGTTATAATGTATGTGATTTCATATACTGCGATAGGTCTTTTTATAGCCCTAGGGCCTGTATTTATACCTTTGATGTTATTTGAAAGAACAAAAGGTTTGTTTGATGGTTGGATATCAGCAATGGTTTCTTATGCTATGCAGCCTGTGGTAATGTTTGCTGCAATTCTTTTGATTACTGCGTTTATCAATGAAACTATATATAATCTTCTTACTTTAGAGCTGAAATCGACAAAAATATTTTCTGCATATATAGATTTTGGTAAAGTAAAGCTAGATTTATTTGATATCTATTGGATTAACCCGGTTGCTCCTACATTGCAGGTCCTGACGGATATTGTGATTTTCTACCTATTTATAGAGTTGTTGAAAAAGGTTACTACATTATCTGCAGATTTATCTGAATATCTATTCGGTGGAACTGCTGGAACAGGAGCGTTACAAGAGATGTCAGGAAATATCAAGAACGGATTAACGGCTGCTATAGGTGCTCCAGGTGGTTTTAGTAAATCTAGTAAGGATAAAGAGGATGGAGAAGATAAAGGGGAGAAGAAAAGAAAGGGCGTGAGTGTGAGTGAAAAATCAGAATCTTCTGATAATAAAGAAAAGGAGAATAGGGGTGTTAGTGTGAGTAAAAAATCAGAAGAATCGGGATCTTCTGATAAAAAATAAAAAGACACGAAGGGCAAAGAGTAAGGAAACTATTGACTTAGAGAGGAAATCACAGATACTGTTTCATTAATTCTATATTCTCTGAGATGATTATACTCAACAAAGTTAGCATGCATTATGGCGGTAAAGTACTGTTTGATGATGTTACTTTAACTCTTAATAAGCATAAATATGGGTTGATAGGTGCTAATGGAGCTGGGAAATCTACTCTTTTTAAATTGATCTTAGGAGAAGAAGATACAAGTTCAGGTGAGGTCTCTATTCCTAAAGATGCTATTTTAGGGTCTTTAAAGCAAGATCAGTTTAAATACCAAAATGATAGAGTTGTGGATGTTGTAGTCCAAGGAAAGCAAAAGCTTTGGGATGCAATGAAAGAACAAGAGAGTCTTGCAAACAAAGAGGATATAACAGAAGAAGAATGCTATAAAATTGGTGAGTTGTCTGAAGTAATTATGGAAAATGATGGTTATGAAGCAGAATCCTCAGCTCAAGCAATTTTAAGCGGTTTAGGTATAACTGAAAAGGACCATCTTGTTCCGTTGCACCAGCTTTCGGGTGGGTTTAAATTAAGAGTGCTTTTGGCTCAGAGTTTATTTGGGAAGCCAGATATACTTCTATTGGATGAACCTAATAATCATTTGGATATTTTATCTATTCAATGGCTTGAGAATTATTTGATTAATTCTTTTAAAGGAATATTAGTGCTTATATCTCACGATCATGATTTCTTGAATAATGTATGTGACCGTATTCTAGATATCGATTACGGTGAGATCACTTTATATTCAGGTCATTATGATTATTTTGTATCTGAGAAGCAGAGAATAATTGAGCAGAAGGAGAAAGATATAGCTTCGACTGAGAAATATATCGATCAACAGAAGAAATTTATAGAGAAATTTAGAGCTTCGGCTAGTAGGTCTACGCAAGCTTTATCAAGGGAAAAGCAGTTAAAGAAAGTTGAATTAGTTGATCTAAAGCATACGTCTCGTATCCCGCCAAATTTTAACTTTAAGCAACAAGTAAAAGCTGGAAAGGAAATCGTTACTACTAAAGGTCTATCTCAGGAATTTGGAGAGAAAAAGCTTTTTCAAAATGTTTCGTTCAAGGTTTTGAGAGGAGACAAGATTGTTGTGATAGGTAAGAATGGTATAGGTAAATCTACTCTTCTAAAAACTATACTTGGTGAAATTAAACCAAAATCGGGCGGTGTTGAATGGGGGCATAATATTGAAATATCCTATTTCTCTCAAGATCACCACGATTTAGTGAAGGGTGATATGACTTTGTCGGATTGGCTATCAGAATCTACAAATATTTATGATATATCAACAATCCGAGGAACGCTTGCTGCTATGTTATTTAAGAGGGATGATGTAGATAAGCATATTCCCGTTTTGAGCGGAGGTGAAACAGCTCGTCTTTTATTCGCTAATCTTACCTTGAAGAAAGGTAACTTTATGGTTCTGGATGAGCCAACAAACCATTTAGACTTAGAAAGTAGGGTTGCTTTGGCGAGGTCTCTTAAGAAGTTTGAAGGCAGTGTTCTATGTGTAAGTCATGACCGTAGTTTTATATCAACCCTTGCAAATAGAATAATATTTGTGCACGAGAATGGGCATATTGACTTCAAAGGAAGCTACAAAGAGTTTCAAGAGAAATACAGAAAATTCTTTGGAGAAGACTAATCTGTCTTTACTATGATCGTTCTAAGTGCAAAATCATGTAATCCTTGTTTTTTTTGTGAAAAAATTATTGTTAATAAAGATATAAATGGTAAGAAATAAAGCACAGAAATAATACTAAAAGATATTATTCTAAGAAAAGACCTACAGAAGCCAATTTTCTGCATTGAAGATGTGCATATCTTTAGTTTCATAATTCTCATGCCAAAAGTAGCTCGGTGTTTAGATGACTGCTGTAGAGCGAAATATAACGTAAATACTAGAAAACTAGAGCAAAATAGCACAATGATAAAAAGCAGCTTCGTTTTAGGATCGTTAGATAATATCAAAAGGAGTGGAATAACAGGCGATAGTATCAGTTGGCATAAAAAGAGATCCACACAATAAGCCATTGATCTTCTCCAGAAGCCAGAATAAAAAACTTTATTTTCTTTTTTCATAAAAGTATACAAGTTAGTGAAAAATTATTAAGATCCTTATAGAGGATATATAGGATTTTGCAACCTATACTTGCTTACCTTTGCTATAAAACTGCGAATTAGAGGCAGGTATAGACAAATAAAAGATGTATAGAAGCAATATATTGAAAAGGGTATCCATTATCTTTTATACTTTGAGTATCATACTCCATCTTAAGGTTTTGCTTTGATAAGGTCGCTTTCTAGATATTTGTTCTTTACGTTAGCTCTTCTGCTTCTTGCGGCTTGTGATAACAATATTCAATGCATAGAACCGGATGATTGGGGTCAGCAGGTTAAATATTCAATTTCTGGTAAAAATAACGGTAATTTTACAGTAAACCCAGATCATTCTGAAGTAGGAGGGTGGAATAAAGGTGGCTTTATATTAAATGGATATAATGTTATTGGGGTAGTAAAAAACTCTACTGCTCTTGAGTCGAACTTGAAGTGCGACTCTATGACTGCTGACTGTACATCTGCGCATGGCGGTTACTGCCCTTATAATACCTGGACAGCTTGGTATGGAGACTGGGGAGCAGCTAAAGACCAAGGATTATGTAAATTTAAAAAAGGTTGGTGTCCTACTGGTGTCACTATGGAAGAAGACGTACCTGTAAGTACTGTACCCTGCTTGTTTTCTAGGGGGTTAGGTCTATATCTTGCGATTACAGATGATTATCAAGCAAGCGTGAATTCCCAGAATCCTTTTAAGGAGAACGAAGTATGCAATCAAATTAATGATAATTGTTATTTACATGTTGGAGATGGATCTGACTCCCCTAGATTTTTTGATAACTACTGCCCGGCGCATGGGTTTATTATGCAACCTCCTGATAGCTGTAAGGATGGCACCCACAGATGTGGTATGGTATTTAAAATGTCCGACAGATATTATGCGGACAATAAAGGGCAGTATACTGTTGTGTTTAAGCAAGGTATTACTGATAACTCAAAGGGGCCTCTGAGTAAATTTGCGCAGCTTGTTACTGGTATTCTCTGCGATGCTACAACCAAGATATATAATACAATTATTCACGAAAGCTCTTTTAGATCTTATGTAGGAGTTCTTCTGATACTTTTTATAGCTAGTATGGGCATTAGTTTTCTTATAGGGACAAGTAACATGACGCATACTGAGCTTATTACCATGGCTTTGAAGTTCGGGTTAGTAAGTCAACTGATTATGTCTGATACGAGCTGGTCATTCTTCAATGACTATTTCTTCTCCTTTTTTATCAATGGCATAGGAGAAATAACGGGTATTCTTTTCGGAGAGGGAGCTTTGGCGACAAATATTGGTGCTACTCCTGCGGGGCAATGCGCTCCGAACGTTGCTGGTATCGAGGCCTTTGATAGAGCTATAGCAAGGTTATTCTCGTATGAAACCACAAGGAAGATAATGTCTTTGATGGTTTGGAGAATATATGGAATAGTATTTATTCTCGCTATCTATGTAATGATTGTAATCATAATACTAGCAATAGTTAAGGCGCTACTTATCTTCTTGGTGAGCTTTTTGGCGATTTCTATTCTTATTATATTGGCTCCTTTATTTATACCGTTCATGCTATTCAAGCTTACGAGGGAATTCTTTGAGAATTGGTTGAAGCAATTAGTTAGCCATTTTATACAGCCTATTATAATATTGACCTTTGCGTTCTTTATGGTGACTATGCTCATGAATCAGTTGGAATTCTTATTTGGATATAGGGTTTGCTGGAAGGAGTGGTTTGAGATTCCTGTGATAAAGCTAAAATTCTATGCATGGCAGTCAGATTATAATAACAACTCTAAAGGATGTCTCCCAACCCCTAACTCAATATATGTAGAAGATGAAGGGACTTACGTCATAGATACGGCGCCAGGTTCAAGATCTTGTGGTGGAGGAAACCAAGATATATCGGGTAACTGTACTCCTTATGCTTGCTATCAAGAGAGATACATAGGGTTTCCGTATCTAGATCCTCAAGATACAATAGATAAAGATAGGATACATGAGTTACAAAGTAATGACTTGATGTCATTTAGTGACCTAGTGATCATGCTTATTATGGTATGGTTCATGGTAAAATTTAATAAAATAGTACCTGGTATAGCTAAAAGGCTTGGAGGAACTTTAAGATCTCAAACTAATGTGGGAGCAGCTGGCGCTGGTATCACAAAAGGCCTTGGAAAGGCTATAAGAACAGCGGGATATCATGCAGCGAATCCTATATACAAGAGAGCTACAGGTAGAGACATGAAGGATGATGCGAAAGCTTTGAGGAAAAAGCTGTTATTTGAAGTAGATACCGAAAGAGAGAAGGAAATGAAGGAGTTGAAAGAAGAGCATTCAAAACTTATTTCTGGTTTGCGTGGCACTGCAGGAGATAAATCTAGATCCTTAGAGGATAAGGCAAGGGATGTGAAGCGCATTAAATCCATTAAAAGCAGGATGAAGGTTTTGAAGGAAGAGATCAAGCATGACAAGACAGCAAAGTCATTCTATGCAAGGTCTTTAAAGAGAGGTAGTGACAGAGTCAAAACAGCAGAGGGGCTTCTAAACGCTCCAAAAAACATTCCTTTAAGTGCATTAAAAAAGGTAGGTCAAAAAACAATAGGAGTCCCTTTGAGGAAGGTTATCAAAGGAGACGAAGAGGAGCTTGTTTTCACTCCGAAGAAAAATCAGAAGAGCTATAAGGATACTAAGGATGATAAGGGGCGCAAAGAAGACAAGGATAGTAAAGACAATAAGGATGATGAATAACATTTGTCTTTAAGTAATGCAAGGATCTTCCTCCTCTAGGTATATCAGACAGGAGTAGTAAATGTATAAGATTAAAGGCAATAAAGATGATGAATTACTTTTCTCTAGTTATGTAAGGATTATCTCCTTTTTTTGTCACCAGCTTGATTGGAACGCCTTCCATATGAAAGCTTTCCCTTAAATTAGATGTTAAATAATACAAGTAACGACCAGGTAGATCCTCAGGTCTATTAACAAAAATTTGGAATACTGAAGGCCCGCAACTGATCTGGTTGATATATTTTATCTTCACCCTTGTCCCAAATTTAGATAAAGGAGGTTGATGTTCTTCCATGGCATGTTGTAGCCATTTATTTAACTGAGAAGAAGGTATCTTTTTATTCCATAATTCATATTGCTTAATGGACTCATCCAGGATTCTTTTAATATTAGATTTATTTAGTGCAGATATATAAATCACAGGCAGTGTTTTGATTACCGACATCTTCTTGTTGATAAGATATTCTATTTCTTCTTTGACTTCTTTTAGAATTTTAGCGTTTTGTATTGTGTCTACTTTATTTAGCACAAGAATAATCGGTTTGCCTCTATCCGAGATTAGGTTAGCAAGTTTTAAATCTTGGTTTTCTATCAGATGGTTTATATCAAGCATCAATACTGCGATATCAGAAGAGAAAACACTGTCGAGAGTCTTTCCGACGAATAGTTGTTCGATACTGTCTCTTTCTATTTTTCTTTTCTTCCGTACTCCTGCAGTATCTATAATTTCAATTTCGTAGTCTTTATGCCTTAGTTTTACAGATACAGAATCTCGCGTGATACCTGGAGTATCTCCGGTAAGCAATCTATCTTCATCAATCAAGCTGTTGATAAGAGTGGATTTCCCCACATTAGGCCTTCCAGAAATAGATAGTCTGACCTTCTTTAGCTCTTCTTCGCTCTTTTCCTCTTGTTGTTCTTCTGGCGTATGATACTCTAATAGCATCTCATATAGGTTAGCCAATCCAGTTCCTTGTTCAGCAGAAATTTTACAAATCTTATCATGACCTAATTTGAAGAATTCATCTAGATTGTCATTAGTATATTTACTATCAGATTTGTTTACTAATAGTATGACGGACTTAGATTGTTTGCGCAGAAATTTTGAGATATTAATGTCTTCTATATTTAAGCCATCTTTCCCATCTACAACGAATAGAAGTATGTCAGCAACTTTTATAGCAAGCATAGTTTTTTCATTTACGGATTTTTCAAAGTCAGATAGCTTTGGTCCTGTGTAAAAACCAGCGGTATCTACTGCCTTGAACTCTATATCGCCGATTGAAGCTTGTTCTTCCTTGTAATCTCGGGTTATTCCAGGGTAGTTATGAATTATTGCTTTGTGGAAGGTTGTTATCCTGTTGAATAGAGTTGACTTTCCAACGTTAGGTCTTCCTACTATTGATATAGTTAGCATTTATTGTCCTATTACTGTTAGTGTTCCGCTTCCGTTTAAGAAATAAATATGCTCACCTGCAGTTATTGCTGGAGAATTGTCTCCTTTCTTGATTTTTATATCTTTAAGTTTCTTTCCGCTGACAGCATTAAATACCAATAAATGACCATTTGAAGATGTAATATATAAATTCCCATTTATCATAGTAGGGCCATTAAAGCTAGTTGAGTTATCGGAAAAGAATACGCTATCTTTATTAGTTTTATTGATCGACTCTAGTTCCGTAGCCCATTTAACAGAACCTGTTACTTTATATATTGCAAGTAACTGGTTATTTTTATTTACAGTATATAGGTAATCATTTGCAACCCATAGCTGGCTGTGCCCTCCTGCATATCTATTCGCCCATTCCAAAGTTCCTTTTGCAGCATTAATGGAATATAGAACACCATTATGGCTTGAGATATATAGCATTCCATCTTTTATGACAGGAACCATATCTATGTCATTTATATAGGACTCATCTCCAGGTGTAGCAGACAATGTTGCTGACCATATTTCCTTGCCTGTCTCTGCATTTATAGACAAGATTTTACCAGAAGAGAATGGCATTATAATTGACTTTTCATAAGATTCCGGTGATGACCCACCTAAGAATCCTAAATTTTCATGCGCTTCTTTGATTCCCCACTCTACAAATCCAGTTTTAAGATTTATAGCATGTAATACATTGTCAATAGTCACTACATAAACTCTGTTTTGGTATATCACAGGGGTAGATCTTGAGATGTTGCTTAATCTATAGCGCCAAACTTCTTTACCAGTATCAGAGCTCAATAGTACCAAATCTTTGCCTCCAGTAGTGATTGCGAGATATTGGCCTTGATAATAGATCCCTCCACCAACTAGGTTGTTTTTTTCTTTTTCAACTATTTTTTTCCATCGTAGTTTTGACGGGTTATTTAAATGGTAAGCAAACACAGTGCCCTGAGATGAAGTATAGATTGTATCATTGGCCACTACAATATTATCTCTGGCAGAGTAATCAGAGCCAGTAGTTAAGTTATATGTCTTAACCTTAGGGTTTTGGAGGTTAATCTTTGCGTAAAGGTTATTCGGAATATTGTTTAAAGAAAAGCTGCTACTATGCCAAGAGTTGATTTTTTTTGCATGAGGTACATTGATTACATGTTCTGATATTGCGCTATCTATTTCTAAAGAGTCGGAACCATAAGGAATGAAGTCTAAATAATCTAAATTTGGATCCAGCTTAACTTCTTTCTCAGGCATACACGATGAGAGTGCTAATAAAGATGCGAGAAGTATAAAATATTTAAAAATACTCATGTTATTTATTTTTTATAGAGTTAATCAAAATATCATTCATCAATTTGATATTTTGTGATTTTGATTCAGAGGACTGCAAAACCTTTAAAATTTCTTGTGTTTTTTCAGGTGAAGCATTAACTGTTTTGATCTGATATACAAGCCAATTCATTAGTTCAGCAAAAGGCTCGTTTTCTCTCAGAGGGAATCTTTTTAATTTAGAAAGAAAGAGGTCTTTATTAGCTTTATAATCTTGTTTTAGTATGATAAAGCTTGCATGTATTGCTGCCAAATTCCTTGTTTCTTTGATAGTTGTTTGGCTCATGATTTCTAGGAGCTTACTCAAGGATTCTTTGTGTTTTCCTGAGTTCTTTAGTGTAATTGCGTAATTTATATTAGCTAAATCAGTATAGATATTATTAGTAGATTCCTTGACAGAATCAGGCAAAGTTTTTTTGTCTGATTTCTCAAATGCAAAATATGTCTTTGAGAGAGCCTCTTGTTTTTCTATTTTGTTATTCGACATATAAACAAAAGCACTTACTGAGATTAATATCAAGAACGCAGCTGCTATTACATATTTCCAGTATTTTGATATCAGTTTGGATATATTTTCTTGTTGCAGTTCTGATTTGACTTCGTCAATGAGATCGTTCATATTTTTACAATAACAATGTTATTCAAGGGATTCTAACGGTATATTCGAGAAAAGGCAATTTTAAAATTAGCAATTCCCTATATGATATGAGTATTGCAGAGGATTTATATAAAGTTGCTTTAGAGCTTTATCCCACTTCTCTTCATCTTTTGTAGCAAACAGAATCTCTTTGTTTGCAGGGGCAATAATCCAGCACGATTCTAATAACTCCTCTTCAAGCTGCCCTTCTTCCCATCCGCAATATCCAAATAACAGGATATTTTTATTTTTATTCTTTTTGGAAAGGCTTTTTAAATCCTTAATGGTGGATGTTATACTTATTACCTCTTTTTTTAGTTCTGGCTCTTTCTTTATCTGAAGAATGAAGCCTTTCTCTTCATCTACGGGACCACCAGAATATGTATGTACGTTTTTTAGAGTGATCTCTTCTTCAGTTTTTTCAGATGCGCTTACACTAACTTGTCCATCCAATGTAATCAATGGAGAGTTCACCACAACTCCCATGGCGCCTGTATCATCATGCTTTACAATATATATTAATGTTTTTGAGAAATAGGACTCTTCAGTCACACTAGGACTAGCTATCAAAAACTTACCTGTCAGATCTTCTATCTTATCCATATTTTATATTTACTTATCACTCTTCTATAATACACTAAATATATATCTTACTTAAGTAAAATAAAAGGGTGAAACAGAAAAGTATAAAAAACTGCATTGTGGCGGCAATATTGGTTTGTTTCTTTGTATGTAACCCTTCTTTTGCTTTGAATAAAAGTTTGTTTGAATCTCCGCAATATTCCATAGATTTTTATTCAACTAAGCTAAAAGAAGACCCATCTTATGAGGCTCTTCTAAAGATAGATATGAAGAAAGAGTGGAAGATGTTTGCAAGAAATACAGACAATAAGGATTTAACTCCTTATATTTCTTTAGCTAACACAGAAAACATACATGATTTTATAGCTAATTGGCCTGATCCAAAATTAGATAAAAACCAAGGAATATATCTCTTTGAAAAGGAAATTATTATTCCTGTTTCAATTACTTCAAAAGATAATATGTCTCCGTCTATTCTAAATATGGATCTTAATATAGTTATATGTAATAGAATATGTCTTAATAAAATTCATTCTTTCTCTATTGAACTCCCAGTGCAAGATAATGATAAATTTTCTCGTAGGATAATCGAGAAACACGTCTCTGCTAAAGGAGGGAAGTTACTGTATATCCTTATGTTGTCACTCATGGGAGGGTTTATATTAAACTTTATGCCATGTGTGCTTCCTGTGATTTCGCTTAAAGTTCTATCTGTTGTGAAAACAAGGGAAACAAGCGATGCTAGAACTCATTTTATTGTAACTTCGTTAGGTATAATTTCTTGTTTTGTTTTAATAGGAGCTATCATTGCATCATTTAAATCGACTGGTAGTTATTTGGGATTGGGCTTTAATTTTCAACATCCTTTTTTTGTTATAACCATAACGCTCTTATTGGTTTTCTTTGCTGCGTCAATAAGTGATTTGGTTAATATAGATATTCCAGAAAAATGGAAGACTTGGCTTGTGAAACATTCCAAAGGAAGGCAGCTTATGAGTAGTTTTGCCTCTGGTGTGTTTTCTACTATCTTGGCAACGCCATGTACTGCGCCAATATTAGGTGTAGCAATGAGTATGTCTCTTAGTCTATCTGCCTTTGAAATATTTCTGAGCTTTCTTTCTATGAGCATTGGTTTAAGCCTCCCTTTTATTGTTTTTGCAATATCTCCTAAATCAACAAATATTATACCGGCTCCTGGTCCTTGGACTGTAAAGTTACAAAAGGTTCTTGCTGCTTTGCTATATCTAACTGTTATATGGCTCATATGGATTATTTATGCCCAACTTGGATTTTATCCAGCTATTACACTATTTCTATCATGCTTATTATTGCAATTCTTTGTATCAAGGAAAGTAAAGCTTAGATTTTACCTTAAGTTACTGCTGGTTGTTGCTACAATAGCAGTATCTTACATACTGCCTTTGAAGCTATCTATTTTGGAAGAAAAAATAGATAGAAGGATAGAGGGTGTATGGAATGAGTTTGCAGAAAAGGATCTCAGTGAATCTATTAATAGTGGAAAGGTTGTAGTAGTAGACATAACTGCGGAATGGTGTTTAACATGTAAATATAACAAGGTAGCTGTACTAGATAACCCTTTTGTAATAAGATTTTTTGAAGAAAATGGCATTGTAGGGTTGAGAGGGGACTATACAAAATACGATGAAGAGATTTCGAAATTCTTAAAATCTAGGAATCAGTATGGGATTCCATACTCCATTGTATTTAGCAAAAAATATCCTCATGGAATTGTTTTGCCTACTGTGTTAAAGACTAGCGACTTGATTATCGCAATAAATAAGGCTAAATAGAAAAAGAATTGCCGCAACCACACTTGCTTCCGCTATTTGGGTTTTTTATCTCGAAAGAGGAAAAGCCCAAAGTTTCCACATAATCTACTTCGGAGCCTTTTATAAATTCAATAGACATTGGGTCTACAACTACGGTTACGTTGTTTTTTTTGAATATGATATCTTCCGATTTTTCTTGTTCTATGAAATCATATCTATACTGAAATCCAGAACAACCTCCGCTATCAACTGAAATACGCAACTTTTTGCCTTTTTCATCACCTTTTGTAGTTATTTCTTTAATTCTTGATGCCGCGTTGTCGCTTATTGTAATTTTTTTCATATTCATGTTAAACTGAGCCAAAGACTTAGAAATCACCATACTATAACATTTTATTACTATAAGTACAATATGACAAATTTAGCTTCTTATGCATCAAATTCTGAGAAATCTAGAGGTAGGCTATATGGAGACAATACACCTACTTTCGTAAACGCCTTTCAAAGAGATCTAAATAGGGTCACTCGTTCTTCTGCATTTAGAAGGCTTGAGAATAAGACTCAAGTATTCGTAAGTGAGAAGGGCGATCATTACAGAACTAGGCTAACTCACTCTATAGAAGTATCCCAAGTAGGTAGGGTTATTGCTCAATCATTAAATCTATCTACGGACTTAACAGAGGTGCTTTGTTTGGCGCATGATCTGGGGCATCCTCCTTTTGGGCATTCTGGGGAGTCTGTGATTAATAAATATATGAGTAAATATGGTGGTTTTAACCATAATGTATTTACATTAAAGCTTCTTACTAAGCTTGAGGAGAAATATGTGCGTTTTGAGGGGCTGAATCTAACATGGGAGACCTTAGAGGGAATAGTGAAGCATAACGGTCCCCTTATAGGAAAACATGCTACAGGAGAAAAGGTATATGAATATATATTAGAGTATAATAATCAGCATGACCTAGAGCTTGATAAGTTTCCTTCACTTGAAGCTCAGGTTGCTTCATTTGCAGATGATATAGCGTATAACTGCCATGACCTTGAGGACAGTCTTAGAGCTAAATTATTTTCATTAGGAGATCTGTATAATGCTAATGTGGTTAATGATATAATAGATGATGTAGTATCTCGTGGGTATGAAGTGTCACCAACAAGAATAGCAAACGAAGTTTTGAAGAAGATGACCAATATGTTTATAGTCGACATTATTGATACTAGTAAAAAAAATATAGAAAAATTAAAAATAAAATCCTTTAAAGAAGTTCAGGAGGCAGATGAGTATGTAATTAAATTCTCAGACGAGCTATCTGCAAAACTTAAGAAGTTACGTGGATTCTTTGCAGATAAGATGTACCCGCATCAAAGTGTCAGACAGATTGTGGGGGAAAGCGAGAAGATAGTAGGCGGTCTATTTGAGGTATATTTAAAAAATCCCGGTTTGCTACCTGAAAAATGGCGAAACAAGATTACAAAAGACGAGAAAACTTTATATACGACTATTGCTGATTACATAGCTGGTATGACAGATAGATTCGCCATAAAAGAATGTAATTTTTTGCAAGAGCAGTATTAAGAGCTTTGAAGGCTTGATCTTATTCTTTTTAAATCTTCTAATATTGTAGCTGTAACTTCTAAGGCGCCCTGAGGTTCTTCTTTTTTCTTCTTGAGGTAGTTTTTAGCCCCCTGGATTGTGAAGCCTTTATTGTAAAGAAGGTCTTTGATACTAAGAATGGTATCTATTGTCTTTGTTGTGTAATACCTTCTTCCATTGTTTCTAATGGGCTTTATTGCTGAGAATTCTTTCTCCCAAAATCTTAAAACATGACTATCCACGCCAACTATTTCTGCTGCACTGCTAATTGTTCTGTATGGTTCAATGGCTTTGTTTGTATTAAGCTTTGGCATGTTTTTAAAATATAATTACTCAATGTATATATAATTGTAACATAGATATTTTATTAAGATAATAAAAAGTTATCTGCCTCTGCCTTTTTGTTTTTCTTGTTTGTATCTGGGGGGGTGTTGAGCGCTGCTTTCTTTCATTGCTGCTCTAGCATCTCCTCCTATTTGAATCGCTTCTTTCTTTATCTCTGCCTTCTTATCATACTTTATAAAAGCCATTCCCATTTTGTATAGAGGATGCTTTTTATCATCCATGCTCTTACCGCTTTTTCCTAAAACATCAAGGTCACGAGTCAATCTATCTATTAGGTCGTTTTTTAAATCACTTAAATCTAGATTCCTTTCTTCAGCAACATTAAGGAGTTTTTTGAATAAAACTTTATTTCTTCGAATCTCTTCTGCATCAACATCGGGACTACTGCTTTTTCGATGCAGTATTGTGCTAACATTTGTAAATGATTGCTTTAGAGCTTCGATAACATTTTCCTCAACATTACCTTCAAGTTCTGCTCTGATTGCGGATTCGCTTTTTTTGACTACTCCTTTGAGCATTCTTTCGTATCGTTCTATTCCTAAGGGCATAACTTCTATAAATTAGTTTGTTTGTGAAGTTAAGTTTAAGGATAAAAAGTTAAGTTTTTCTTAACAGGGAGTTTTACCATTCGAGAAGAATAGATCCCCATGTGAATCCACCGCCAGCTGCAGTAAGAACTATCTTGTCTCCTTTTTTGAATTTATTAGAGTGAGAGTTCAATGCCAAAGGAATTGTTGCCGCGGAGGTATTTGCATGATTTTCTAAATCTAAAATGGCCTTCTCCTTTGGAAAGGGTAGTTTTTCTGCCATTAGGTCAATAATTCGTACATTTGCTTGATGTGGCACTAACCAATCAATGTCTGATATCTGCAATCCTTCTTTTTTTAGAACTGTTTTTACAGACGAACACATCTTTTGAACTGCATGTTTGAAAACTTCTTTTCCTTCCATGCGTACAAACCCAGAGGTTTGCGTGGTTGAGGGGCCTCCTGATGTGTATAGAATTTTTTCAAGAGATCCATCTGCCTTTAGGTCGCTTGTTATGACTCCTCTTCCCTTGCCTTTATTGGAAAGTATACATGCACCAGCTGCATCCCCAAAAAGAACGCATGTATTTCTATCTTTCCAATCCACAATAGAGGACATCTTGTCTGCTCCTATAACTAATGCTGTGTTGAAAGCGCCGGACTTGATCAAGGAGTTTACAACAGTTATTCCATATACAAACCCTGAGCAAACTGCCTGCAAATCAAATGCCGCAGAATTTTTAATCCCTAAGCCAGCCTGCACTTTGGCTGCAGTTGAAGGGAATGTTTGATCTGGTGTTGTTGTGGCAACTACTATCAAATCAATATCTGATGCGGAGATGTTAGATTTGCTTATAGCGTCTTTTGCAGCATTTATAGCCATCTGAGATGTAGTTTCATTTTTCTCAGCTATATGTCTTTTTTTGATGCCCGTTCTTGTAAAAATCCATTCGTCAGAAGTATCGATAATTTTTGACAAATCTTCATTTGTAAGAATTTTTTTAGGAACATATGATCCTGTAGAAAGGATGATAGAATTTAACATACTAAGCTTCTAAATGATCTGACTGAATAATTTCTTCACAAATTTGTTCGTTAATATTGTTCTTAGCTAGACTGTATGCAGTTTTTATAGCATTTGCTATTCCAACACTATCCATTGAGCCGTGGCTTTTTACTACTACTCCATTAAGGCCTATAAGCATTGCTCCATTATACATTCTGCTATCCAAGCTTTTTGATATTTTTTTTAATGAAGGCTTAGAGAATAGATAATGTATCTTTGATAGAAGGCTACTAGTAAAAGCCTTTTTCATGAAATGTACATATACTTTTGCGTATCCGGCAATACTTTTTAACAAGATGTTGCCTGTGAAGCCATCAGTTACGATGACATCTATGTCTCCAGAAGCTACGTCGTTTCCTTCTACATATCCTACAAAATTAATAGGAACTTTGCTGTTTTTGAGTAAAGAGTAGGCTAGTTTCACTGAGTCTTTGCCCTTTATTTCTTCAGACCCTATATTCAGTAGCCCAATAGTTGGATTTTCTTTTTTTTCTAGAATCTTTACAAAAACCTCACCCATAATAGCAAACTGGTAAAGATTGTTTGCATCTGATTCTACATTTGCACCTAAATCCAGTACTGCAACTCGTTCTTTTTCTGAAGGTAAAAACGTTATGATGGCAGGTCTGTGTATCTGAGGTAAGGTCCTGAGTGTAATAGTAGACATTGCCATTAATGCTCCTGTGTTTCCTGCGGATACTACTGCATGAGCATCTTGAGATTTTACAGCATTAATAGCCATCTGCATGCTTGATTCTTTGCAGTTTCTAATAGCACTTGATGGTATTTCATCATTGCCTACTACTTGCTCTGCGTGTATAAGTTCAGAGGAGTTAATTAGCTTTGGGAATTTCTTTAAAAGTGGAATTATCTTGTCTTTTTTTCCAAAAATCTTAAAATACACATCTTTGCAGCTCTTATCTTCTAAAGCCAGGTTGGCAGCTTCTATGGCAGCATTCGGCGCTTGGTCTCCACCCATTGCATCAATAGCTAAAACTATGCGTCCTTCCTTCTGTTTAGAAAGCATTAGATTGTATACCTAATAAGGTTGTGTTGATTAGTCTTCTTTTTGCTCTTTTGTGCCTTTTACTTTAAAGACTTGCTTGCCTTTATAAAAGCCATCTTTTAGAGATACATGGTGAGGTAGCTTGTATTCACCTGTTTTTGAATCAGTTACAACGTTGACGCTTTTTATAGCATCGTGTGAACGTCTCATGTTTCTTTTCGAAGTCGAGGTTTTTTTCTTAGGTACTGCCATTTTCTTGTTTAAATAAAAGTTGTTTTAGTTATTCCGATCAACTATAGTGATTCTCGATTGATAGTATATTTATCCCAATTTTATAGAAAAAGCTACTGAAAAGATTATTAAGTCTAGAAAAATATTTGTTATGTTAAAAAAAATAGTATCTGTTTTCGTTGTTTTGATTGCATTATCTTCTTGTGTCCAAAATATATATAAACATGGCTATGAAGGAAGTGTGGATGCTTTTCAAGATCTCAAAAAGAAGAAATTAAACAAAGTATTGGTAACAAACGAGGTTGGCTTTCCTTCTGTGGTATCTACATTTAATAAAAATATTTGGTACTATGTCAGCACTAAAACAAAAAGGGTTTCCTTTTTAAAGCCACAAGTAATTGAGAGCAGGGTAATACAGGTCAATTTCAGTAAAAGTGGAGTTGTGTCCGATATTAAACTTTATGTTATAGATAAAAAACGCCAGATAAAATTCAACTCTGGTAAAACTATTGTTAAGGGTGATGATGCAGGTTTATTTAAGGATTTCCTGTATAACTTTGCAAGATTCAACAAAATGAACAAAAAAACCTAAGATATTCCACATTAGTGTTTGAAAATATTTACTCTAAATTTCTTTGAAGATATAATTTTTAGAAAGCTCCATTTTATCTAAAAATTATAATGCTAAATTTTCTAAATATCACAAAGAAGAAAGAATCCTTAACTAACTCTAATAAAGAAAAAAGCAATCAAATTTTATTTGACTCCCCTGGAGAAGAATTCATTCCATTTGCATGTCATTATAATGACTCAACGATCTTAACAAAAAATGGAGAATTAGTCCAAACAATCCGAATCTCAGGGTTTTCTCAGGAGGTGTTGGGAAGAGGGCAGGCAAGCCTGAGAGATACAATAAGACATACAGTTTTAGAGAATATTGGCTCTAATGAATTTGCTTTGTATTTTCATACTATAAGAAAAAAAGTAAACCTGGATAAAAGCCCTCATTTTGGTTCGATATTTCAAAGTGAGCTTCACAAGTCTTGGGTCGGTAAAAATAGCTGGAATGATAAATATAGGAATGAGCTTTATGTAAGTGTTATATCATCTGCAAAGCCAATTGACTTGGGAATCAAAAGCATAACGAAAATGTTTGCTGCTGGTTATTTCGTGAAAGAGCATAATGCTTTTTTGGAAGAAAGCTCCGCGAAGCTTAATAAGATGACGGACGTGCTTTTAGAGACTCTCTCTTCTTATGGGGCATCAAAATTAAAAATAATGCCTGATAATGAAAAAGGATATATCTCTGAACTTCTAGAATTTTTTGGTAACATTATTAGACTACAAAGGGATAAAATTATTATTGATGCAAAAGATTTATCTAAGAAGTTATCTAGCTATAGGGTTGCTTTTGGAGATGATGCTCTGGAAGTAAAATATGGAGATAAGAGATTTTTTGCGACGATGTTATCTTTGAAAAATTGTTCTATAGTTTCGAATAAATCTATAGATAAATTCCTGCAGGTACCGCATCAATTTGTGATTACTCAAACAATGAATTTCATAGATGATAAGGAATATCTATCTAAACATGAGCGTCAAAGCTATATGTTTTCTATAAGTGGCGATAAGGAGATGGCAGAAAAATTTGGTATGAAAAAGGCACTTGGCAATGAAGCTAAAGAAAAAAATTACTTTTGTGAAACACAAGTTTCAATGATGGTTGTTGCTGAAGATTTAAAGGAGCTAGAAAGGGCGTCTAAAGAGGTAAGCGAAGAGTTGTTTGGAATAGGAATACCAGTGATAAAAGAAGATCTGAATATAGAGCATTGTTTTTGGTCGCAGTTACCTGGTAATTTCACCTATATAGAAAGGAAAGAGCCTATTGTTTCTAAGAATATAGGTAGCTTTGCATCTTTATATAATTTTCCATTTGGATCCGTGCGTAGCAAATGGGGGGAGTATATTACATTGCTAAAGACAAATTTGGGTACTGCTTACTTCTTTAATTTTCATGTGGGGAATAATGGGCATACGATAATTGTTGGAGATGATAATTCTGGAAAGAAAGTTCTAATGAATTTTCTTCTTTCAGAGTCATCTAAGTTAAAGACTAAAAATCTATATATTGGTTCTTCTGCTGAATCTAAGCTTTATATTGAGGCGGTAGGAGGAGTGTTAAAGATATTCTCATTTGAAGCAGAGAAATCTAGCTTAAAACTAAATCCATTGCTTTTAGAGGATACTAGGAGCAATCGTGAATATTTAAAATATTGGTTTTTGTATTTATTAGATAAGTATAGTGACCCCAGCAATATAGATGAATATTCTGCTGCTATAGAGTTTGCTGTAAGTAAAGTATATGAGCTTCCTAGGGAGGAAAGAAAATTATCCAATATATATAAAATTTTTGTGGATCCTAAATCTACTGATCTTAATAAAAAGATAATAAAGAGCTTGGCTCAATGGCATGGAAAAGGTAAGATGGCTCATGTATTTGACAATGATTCAGATGATTTGATATCGGATGGGACGGAGAGTTTTTTTGCTATAGATCTATTGGAGATCTATGATACTCCCATGAGCGTGAATCTTCCAATTTTAAACTATCTACTATATTTCTTTAAAGCATATTATGCAGGAAATTCTCCATCTATATTAACTGTATCGGATGGTAACCGTGTATTTAATAGTGTCTATTTTGAGAAAAATTTGCCTTATATACTAGATGATTTGGAGGAATCAAATTCTTTAATGCTAGTAACGGCTTCTTTTAGTAGTGAAAAAGTGAATTGGAGTGCAACTGTGGGGGGTATATATAACCAAAAAATGTCTACAAAAATATTTCTTGGAGATGGGTCTGCATTTAAAAATGTAAATAAGATGTTTGCTCTTTCTGGGGACGAAAGAATGTATCTGGAGAGCTTTGATGCTGGAAGCAGAGAATTTGTCGTTAGGCAGGGGAAAGATTCTATAGTTTCATCTATGGACATAGGTGAGTTTGAGGCCTCTTTAGGCATTTTATCTAATAGTAAGAGATATCAAAAAGCCGTTGAGGGATTAAAGGTAAAATTTGGAAATGCTCCTAATAAATGGGTTCCAAAAATCTATGAGTTGGATATTTGATTTTCTGCTATAAGTATACCCTGCCTTCTTGTGATTGGGAGGCAAGGTTTTCTTTTTTACAAGCGTTTAATGCGGATAATAAAAAAATAAATTAATCTGCCATTGCTTATTTTAAAAAATCGAATATCTTACCTAAACACAGCAAACTTTTTATCACACTGTATAGCGCAGCTTTGCTGAATAACTACTATATATAGTGTTCTTTCCGATGCGCGGCACAATATATATGAAAAAGTACTAGACGTGCGTGTAGCGCAGATGTTACAATAAAGCGAATGGAGATACATCAAGTAACTTTGAGTTTAACAAGGAAATCAGTTAAGAAAGGTAGGGTATATGATTAGTAAAGATAAGTTGAAAATTAACGAAGAAGCAGACAAAAATTTAACTGATTTTGGCAAGGCTGTTTTAAAAGACAGATACCTCTTGGAAGGTGAAAAAAATCAAGAGTTATTCTATCGTGTAGCAGCGCATTATGCTGATGATGAATCTCATGCCAGCAGAATATACAGATATATGAATAAATTATGGTTCATGCCATCCACGCCTATTTTAAGTAATGGTGGAACAAAGAGGGGGTTGCCAATTTCTTGCTATTTAAACGAAGTTGAAGATAGTTTGGAAGGCATAGTAAATCTATGGACTGAAAATGTATGGCTTGCTGCTCGTGGTGGGGGCATTGGAAGCTATTGGGGCAATTTACGTTCTATTGGTGAAAAAGTAAGGGGGAATGGTAAAACCTCAGGTGTAGTACCTTTTATGTGTGTACAAGACACAATGACGCTAGCGATTTCTCAAGGTTCTTTGAGAAGAGGCAGTGCAGCTTTATATTTACCTATAGAGCATCCGGAAATAGAAGAATTCATAGATATTAGAAGACCAACTGGTGGTGACCCAAATAGAAAGGCTCTAAATATACATAATGGTGTGTGTGTTTCTGATAAATTCATGGAGGCAGTTGAAAGGGGTGAATCTTGGGATTTGATAAGTCCACATACTAAAGAAGTGACTGAAACAGTTGATGCAAGGACTTTATGGGCAAAACTTTTAACAACTCGTATAGAAACTGGCGAGCCTTATCTTCTGTTTACTGACGCTGTCAATAAGAGCCTTCCTGAGCACCAGAAGAAATTGGGATTAAAAGTTAAAACATCAAATCTATGTAGCGAAATAACACTTGCAACAGGTAAGGACCACTTGGGTAAAGAAAGAACCGCTGTATGCTGCTTGTCTTCTTTGAATTTAGAATATTTCAATGATTGGAGCAAAGATGATCTGTTTATTACTGATGTTATGAGATTCTTAGATAATGTTCTTCAGGATTATATAGATAATGCACCAGACTCTATGTCTAGAGCAAAATATGCTGCTATGCGTGAGCGTAGTGTCGGTCTTGGAGTTATGGGTCTACATTCGTTCTTCCAGAAAAACAGCATATCTTTTGAGTCTGTGATGGCAAAGGTATGGAATAAGAAGATGTTTGATCATATCAAGCTTCATGCAGATAAAGCTTCTAAGCTTCTTGCGGAAGAGAAGGGTGCGTGTCCTGATGCTGCAGAATGCAACATCATGGAGAGGTTTACCAACAAGACAGCAATTGCTCCTACGGCTTCTATTTCTATTATTTGTGGTAATGCATCTCCTGGCATTGAGCCTTTCATTGCGAATACTTATACACACAAGACTTTGTCTGGTTCTTTCATTGTGAGGAATAAATATCTAGAAGCATTGCTTGAGTCTAAAGGAATGAATGATAGTAAAACCTGGTCTTCTGTTACTACAAATGAAGGTTCGGTTCAGCATTTGGATTTTTTGACACCAGAAGAAAAAACTGTCTTCAAAACTGCGCAGGAAATTGACCAAAGATGGCTTATTGATTTATGTGCAGATAGGACTCCTTATATAGATCAAGCTCAATCATTAAATGTGTTCCTTCCCGGTAATGTTAGCAAGAAAGAATTGCATGATACTCACTTCTCAGCTTGGAAGAAAGGTGTAAAAAGTATGTATTATTGCAGATCCACCTCTATGCAAAGAGCAGACAAGGTGGCTCATAAAGCAGTGGAGAATGAAATTAAAATTGATCTTCAAAAAGACCAACTTATAGGAGGATCCGTTCAACCAGAGGAGAACAAGTATGATGAATGTCTTGCTTGCCAATAGAACTTGATGAATAATATTAAATTATAGGTAGATTATGTCTCTTTTAGATGCGAAACCAATATACAAACCATTTTCTTATCCATGGGCGTATGATGCATGGCTGTTACAGCAAAAAATCCACTGGCTACCTGAAGAGGTTCCTCTGGCTGATGATGTGAAGGATTGGAAGCAAAATTTAACTCCAGCAGAAAAACATCTTTTGACTCAGATCTTTAGATTCTTTACTCAAGCGGACATAGAAGTTAATAACTGCTATATGAAGCATTATTCTCAGGTGTTTCAGCCTACGGAAGTACAAATGATGCTTTCTGCTTTTTCTAATACAGAAACAATACATATAGCTGCATATTCGCACTTACTTGATACTATTGGTATGCCAGAAACGGAATACCAAGCGTTTATGAAGTATAAGGAGATGAAAGACAAATATGACTATATGCAAAAATTTGGCGTGGATACCAAAGAAAATATAGCAGTAACTTTAGCTGTTTTCGGCGGATTTACTGAAGGTTTGCAGTTATTTGCATCATTTGCAATACTATTGAATTTTCAGAGATTTAATAAGATGAAGGGTATGGGGCAGATAATTGCTTGGTCTGTACGCGATGAAACATTACATACAAATTCAATCATTAAACTTTTTAGAACTTTTATTCAAGAAAACCCAGAAGTATGGAGTGAAAGCCTAAAAAGTACTATTTATGAAGCTTGTGCAACAATTGTCCATTTTGAGGATGCATTTATTGATTTGGCATTTGAAGTTGGTGATATCGAAGGTTTAACAGCAAGGGATGTAAAGAAATATATCCGATACATAGCAGACCGTAGACTGCTTCAGCTAGGTCTAAAAGAGATTTACCTTGTTGAAGATAACCCCCTTGCATGGCTGGATGAAATACTGAATGGCGTTGAGTTTGCTAACTTCTTTGAAAACAGGGTAACTGAATATTCGAAAGCATCTACTCAAGGCACTTGGGATGAGGTGTTTAATAGAATGGATCGTAAACAAGAAAACCCAGAAGAAGTAGTGGAAGATGAAAAGAGTCTAACATTACTCTAAATGATCAGGGGTTAGTGAAGTTAAGCTACCCCCTTCCTACCGGCAACATATGCTCCCTACAATGTATCTTACAAATAAGGATAGAGCGTGGTATTTTTAGCTTATTATTATAACATTTAGACTGGTTATCTTGAACTGCATTCAATGTGGTTTCCTTCAGAAAATCTATATTTGTAAAATCAAGAAATGTTTTGTAGGTCACTTAAGGAATAAGCTCCTGTAATACGGAGTGCATATAGATATAGTATTAATCCTGAGATTATAATTCCTGAAAAGCTGGATATAGACACTAAGGGTTTAGCAGAATTTAAAAAATCGCTAGATAAACCTGAGACTGAATCTAGGAATAAATATAAAAATACAGAAGACAGAAGGATTCTGAGGACTTTGGTTTTTATAATGCTGTCAAATTTAAAAATACCTTTTTTATAAGAAAAGAATATAAGTAAAGAAAGATTTAGCCACCCTGTCAGTGCGGTTACCAATGTTATGCCATAATACCCAATAAAGCGGATTAAAATTAAATTTCCGATCACATTTATAATCAAGCAGGAAATAGAGATTTTTACTGGTGTTTTTGTATCTTGTACGGCGAAAAAAGATGGCACTATGATCTTGTTTACAATGTAGGCTGGCAGTCCAATTGATAATGTTATAAGCCCTGGAATAGCCTTGATTGTATCGTTATAGGTAAACTCCCCTCTTTCAAATAGAATACGAATTATAGGTTCAGATAGCGCAAATACTGCTACCATACACGGTAAGCTTAGTACTAAAGAAAATTCTATAGCCCTATTTTGCGTTGATATGGCATTGTCTATTTCTTTCTTTTTGAAATATCGCGATAGTGCCGGAAGTATTACAATTCCAATGGATACTCCTATTAATGAAATAGGGAGTTGTACTAACCTATCACAGTAATAAATTAAAGATACAGCGCCTGGAATAGTGGTGGCTATTATGGTTCCTATCCAGATATTTATTTGAGTAACGCTACAGCCTAATACAGCAGGTAGTATGTTTTTATAGAATTTTTTACTTTCATCGGTGATTTTAGGTTTTGTTATAGGTGGGAAAAATTTTTGTCTAATAACAAAAAACATAACAAATAAAAGCTGTAACATTCCTCCGATGGTTATGCTCCAAGCAGCTGCAAATGTTTTTTCCATTTGTGTTTCACCAAAACACAGTATTCCTATTATCATTGAAAAGTTCAAGATAATTGGTGTTGCTGCCATAGCAGCAAACTTGCCTATGGAGTTCAGTATACAGGAGAAAAAAACTCCCAAAGATATAAAGAATAAATAAGGAGTTGTAATATAAGATAGAGATGTTGTTATGTCAAATTTCTCTATACTGTAATTTTTGAATCCTGGGGCTAGCCCGGCCATTACGGTAGGCATAAATACTTCTAAAGATAAAATTAATAACAATAGCGATATTGTTAATACAGAAAAAATATTACCAGCAAACTTTAATGCTGATTTTTTACCATCTACCTCGAGTTTGCTTGAGAAGAGGGGAACAAAGGCAGCGCTTAAAGCTCCTTCTGCAAAAATATTTCTGAATAAGTTAGGCAGCCTAAAAGCAACATTCAGGGAATCAGCGAATATCCCCGTTCCAAAGAAGGATGCAATAAGTATGTCTCGGATGAAGCCGAATATCCTCGAAACAAAAGTGAAAAATGAAAATATTGAACTTGATTTTAAAAACACCTTTTCTATATGATAAATTGTGGTATAAAATACTCTCTATAAGTTCTCAAGTATATACCAGAGTAGGTTGTTTGGAACTTATATTTGTATTATTTCAAAAATTAAATGGCTGACTTATTAACTTTAGAAAATCTTGTTACCTTCGTATCTCTTTCTGGATTAGAGATAATATTGGGTATAGATAATATTATATTCATCGCAATTATAGTATATTCAATTCCTAAGCCACGTCGTGCTAGGGTTCGGTTTTTTGGTGTAACGTTGGCAATTGCGCTTCGGATTGTAATGCTTATGGGTGTTTCTTGGGTTATGGGGCTTGTTAAGCCTTTATTTCAAATTCAAGGAATGGAAATTACAGGAAGGTCAATACTGCTCTTCTTTGGAGGTTTGTTTTTAGTTATAAAAGCTGTTGTCGAAATATACGAAATGCTTACATCTAAGGATGTAGGAAAGGCCAGGGGGAGAAAAAAATATGACTCCAAAGCAGAGCCAAAAGCTATTATGCAAATTATATTTGTAGATTTAGTGCTATCCTTTGATTCGGTTCTTGTTGCCGTTGGTATGGTAAATAACTTATACCTGATTATACCTGCGATATTAATCGCAATGGTAGTAATGCTTGTTTCTGCCAAGAGCATAGGGGATTTTATGCATACAAACCCAAGCATTAAAGTGGTTGGATTGGGGTTTGTGCTATTAATAGGTATGGCACTTCTTCTTGGGGGTATTGGCATTGAAATACCTAAAGGTTATTTGTATTTTGCTTTATTCTTTACTTTGTTTATAGAGATGGTAAATATAAAGATAAGAAAGGAAAAAAGACATTCGCATGATCACTAAATTTTCTATAAGGAATTTGTTTCCAGATAATTCTAATATAAATTTTTTGCGTTTTAAGATTATTGGGTTTATAGCTTCTATAACATTAGTTGTTGGGACTATAGTTTCATTGAGCGTTAGTTCGCTTAATTTTGGCATAGATTTCACTGGGGGAATACTCTTTGAAGTACGATTACCTAGCGCTCCTGACTTAGCTGAGGTAAGGAAAATTCTGACCGACCTAGAGATAGGAGATGTGAGCATACAAACTTTAGGCGATGAAAGGGATGTAATGATCAGACTTGGAGTAAAGGATGAATCAAAGCGAGATGAGCATATAGAAAAAATTAAGTTTCTGTTAAAGGGAGAGTTTTCTAAAAATATTGAGTTCCGTAAAGTAGAATTTGTTGGTGGAGAAGTTGGGGGAGATATGATTAAAAAGGGTATTACATCCATCATATTTACAATTGTTGGTATCATAATATATGTGTGGTATCGATTTAACTGGCAATACTCTATAGGTATTATAGCAGGTCTGTTGCATGACCTTATTATAACAGTAGGTTTTTTATCCCTCACTAGATTTGAATTTAACACAACATCTATAGCGGCTATTTTGGCTGTATTAGGATATTCTGTGAATGACACGGTAGTGATCTATGATCGTGTTAGAGAAAACATACGAAAAATTCGTAAGAAGCCTATGGATTATATTTTGAACTTAAGCACCAATGAAACTCTATCCAGAACTCTTTTAACAGTTATTACTACGCTTATAGCTGTTGCATCTCTTGTATTATACGGAGGAGAGGCGCTAAGAAGCTTTAGTATTACAGTATTTGTTGGTATCGTAGTTGGAACATACTCTTCTATCTTTATATCTGTTCCGATAGTTGCGCTCTTTCAAAAAAGCAGACCTTATCACTAGAAATCTTCTTTTAGCTTATATAATATATCCAGCGCTTCTTTTTTTGCAGTTTTCTTAATATCAAAAAAAGAATCCGCAAATGTTACTAGTTTTTCTTTGAATTTCTCATAACTACGCTTGAAACTCTCTTGTGCTAATAAACTATCAGGTATAATAATCTCTGATGGGTTTACCCTATTAAGGGCTGAGTTTAAAGATTCGGATGTTGTGGATAGGGTATTGAACCCTAATGTTGAGATGTCTGCATAAGATAATGTCATGCTATTTTTTATAGAGGATATAGAGACTAAATAATTAGAATCTTTCTCATCTAATAGGCTGTCCTCTGTTATGGTACCTGGTGTGATAATTCTTACTACATCTCGTTTTACTGCCGATTTATATCCCCTTTTCTTTGCTTCTTGAGGGGATTCAAGTTGATCGCTGGCACTTTGTATCCACCTTGAATAAGCTTTTTAATGTAATTACTGGAGCTATGATGAGGAATGCCACACATAGGGATATCTTAGCATCCTATGCTTTCCCTCTTTTTGTAAGGACTACTCCTAGAATTGGAGCTGCGATTACTGCATCTTCAAGGAATAATTCATAGAAATCTTCCGTTCTATAAAGTAACAAACACTCTTTATATTTTCTCTTTTATATAGAGAAACTGTTTCATCATTGGTGTTGTGATATGCGACGAGATGGATTTTGTCATTTTCTATGTGTATCAAATACCTTGATTTTTGAGATCAATAGAAGAGCAGGGAGGGCTGCTATGGTGCTAACAAGAAAGAACGTGGTCCAGTTAGAGTTATCTACAATAATTCCAGAAAAACCAGATATGAGGCTTCTCGATAAAGTTACCACAGAACTTAAGAGTGCATATTGTGTAGCTGCAAATTTGATGCTACAAAGGCTACTTAAATAGGCAATCATTACGGTGGCTCCCATACCAGAAGCTAGGTTTTCAACTGTTATTGTTGCAATTAAAGCAATAGAATCATGTCCTACATAATCTTGATATACAAACATTAAGTTAGATATCATCTGAGATAACCCGCTATACAGCAAGGCTTCTCTGAAATGAAGCTTATTGACCATTAGGCCCCCAATAAGTAACCCTATGAATGTTGTAACTAATCCGTATGTTTTTACTATTGAAACTATTTCAATCTTTGTAAAACCTGTATCTAGCAAAAATGGAGTTGTCATGATCCCTGCCATGGCATCTCCTAATTTGAATAGTATGATAAAAGTAATTATGTAATGCCAATTATCTATTTTTATAAAATTTTTAAAGGGTGCAATAATAATTTTCTCAAAGAATATATTTAGCCCTTTTTCTTCATAATTTTCTTGCTTAATCTGCGATGGTTCTTTGATCATTAAAGTTGTGGCAACTCCAATGATTATAAGCATCCCCGTGAAGATATACGCTGAGCTCCAAGATAAGTATGTTGCTATAATCAAGGGAGCCGCACCAGCGATATATAAAGATAGTCTATATCCATAGGAATATACAGCAGCCCCTAAACCTTGTTGGCGAAGTGGTAGATATTCAATCCGATACGCATCTATTACTATATCTTGTGTTGCAGAAAAAAACGCTATAGATATTGCCAGGACTGCGCATAGTGTTATATTTTCTGAGGGAGTTATTACAGACAACATAAAAACAGATACTAGCAATAAGGCTTGTGACGCAAGGAGCCAAGAGCGCCTTTTGCCTAGTTTACTTAATATTGGTAAGTTTAATCCATCTACAAAAGGTGACCATAGATATTTAAATGAATAGGGAATGGAGACTAGTGTAAATAGTCCTATGCTTGTTTTTGAGATCCCTAACTCCGTAAGCCATGCAGACAGCACAGACCCGATCATTGCTAAAGGTATCCCTCCAGAAAAACCCAAAAAGAATATGGGCATAAATTTCCGGTTCATATAGGGTTTTAGGTTGTTTAGAAAAACTCGGAAATTCATGTTGGTAAGATCAATAATGCTAACTGTTGATAATAAGTTACCCCCCTTATTAGTCAAGAATTCAATAGGGGTTCTGGTCATTTAATTTGACTCTATTGTAGTTGTTACTATAATCCACAGATCTAAACATTGAGCCGCATTTATGAATCTTTATGATACAGTAAGAAAAAAGGTAATTGAAGTTGTGATTAACCTTTCCAAACAACATAGTTGGAAGGGGATCAATTTTGATGCTATAGTAGTCGAAATACCTAACGATACATCTCATGGTGAGATGGCTACTAATGCTGCATTAGTACTCTCTAAGAGTGCAAGAAAGAATCCTAGTGATATTGCAGCGCTTATCTTAGGGGAGATCACAAAAGATCCGATGATATATAATGCTGATATTGCTGGTCCGGGATTTATTAATTTTGTTCTAGAAAAAAAATACTG
Organism: Rickettsiales bacterium; assembly: GCA_047404135.1. GTDB lineage: Bacteria > Pseudomonadota > Alphaproteobacteria > Rickettsiales > JABSSG01 > JAHZKS01. The sequence goes on along the minus strand of JBDOIT010000004.1, from coordinate 42,503 downwards.
GTATAAAGAGGTTGCGAGCATTTTGAATAAGGGTCATGAATATGGAAAATCAAATATAGGAAAAGGAAAGAAGGTTAACATAGAATTTGTATCCGCAAATCCTACGGGTCCCTTGCATATCGGTCATGCTCGTGGAGCGGTTTTTGGGGATGCATTGGCGATATTGATGGAGCACTCTGGGTATGATGTAACAAGGGAATATTATATTAATGATGCTGGTGTGCAGATTAACGTATTAGTGCATTCTTGTTATCTAAGATATAGAGAGTTGTGTGGTGAGGATATAGGGGAGTTTCCTGAGGGGTTTTACCCGGGTGACTATATCATAGACGCTGCAAAGAATTTAAAGACAAAGCATGGTGATAATCTTTTGAAGGAGGAAGAGGGCAAACGCAGAGATATTATTCGTGAATTCATGCTGAAGGCTATGATGGATTTAGTTCAAGAAGACCTGATGTTATTAGGTATTAAGCATGATGTGTTCTTTAGCGAAGAAACCTTGCATGCTCAAAAGAAAATTGATGAAGTTACGGAGGAATTAACGAAGAGAGGGCTTGTCTATAAAGGGGTTTTAGATCCTCCAAAGGGTAAGCTTCCAGATGATTGGGAAGAAAGAGAGCAGCTTCTTTTTAAGGGAACTACTCATGCTGATGATATTGATAGGCCCCTTCAGAAATCTGATGGTAATTGGACATATTTTGCTGCAGATATCGCGTATTTAAAAGAAAAGCTAGGTAGGAAATATGATGATTTGATTCTAATATTAGGAGCAGACCACGTTGGTTATCAAGGAAGGATGTTTGCGGCTCATAAGGCGTTGAGTGATGGAAAGTCTACTCTGAATATAAAATTATGTCAGTTGGTTTCTTTTTTAAAAGATGGGAAACCTCTCAAAATGTCTAAAAGATCAGGTAATTTTGAAACTGTAAGACAGGTTGTGGATAGCATTGGTAAAGATATTGTACGTTTCATAATGCTCACCATAAAGAATGACTCTATGATTGAATTTGATCTTGAAAAGGTAAAGGAAACGTCAAAAGAAAATCCAGTATTTTACGTGCAATACGCTAATGCGCGCACCTACTCTGTGCTTGGGAATGCAGATAATATAATTCCTGGTATTTTGGATAAGATAAATGTGGATGGGGTAAGGCTAGAGCTTTTAAAGCGCGATGTAGAATTGGACTTAATCAGAATATTAAGCTACTGGCCAAAACAGGTAGCTTTGGCAGCTCAGCATCAAGAGCCTCATAGGATAACTATATATTTAATAAATCTAGCTACAAAATTCCATTCTATGTGGAGCAAGGGGAAAGGTAATAAATCATTGAAATTCGTGTTGCCAGAGGATGTAGAGCTCACTAAAGCTCGTTTGACTTTGCTAAAAGCAGTGAGTACCATTATAGAAGGTGGGTTAAACCTCATGGGCGTTACTCCTGTGAAGAAGATGTAGTTGAAATGGATATTCGTGGAAAAAAAGAATCATCAGAAAAATCTTATATCTTTAAGTTGAAACTTATCTCTGTAGTTTTGTCTGCTTCTTTTTTTGTATATTTATCTTGGTATTCTTATAAAACACAGGTTATGACCATAGATCCAAAAGATCTTCCTATTATCGAGTTTAATAAAAAAATAAAGTTCAAACCTGGCGATCCAGGAGGAGTTGAGATTGCTAATCTAGACAAGGGGATATATGACTATATCTCAGGGAGGTCTAATAATAAAAAAATCACTGTTTCTTCTTCTAAAGAAGAGGCGATTTCTAGGCATGAAATGCTAAAGACGCTCTCAAAGAAAGGAGAAGACACTATTTCAAACAAAACTTATCAGAGAACAAAGGTGCAACCGGAAATATCTTATGAAATCAGAATAGCTAAGATAAAAAGCTTAAGTTCTAAAGGTAAAGCATGCGAAATTATGGGAGACAAGTATAAGAGAATTTTAAGTAGCATGAAATGCAAAGTGAGTAGTACCCAAAAACTTGGAAAGAGAGAATATTATTTGCATTATGGTCCAATTTCTTCAAAGCGAGGAGCTAGATCAGTTTGTGTAGAGATTGTAAAATTGGGTGGAGCATGCAAACCTATATCAGCAAGATAAATTAATCTTCGCTATGTTGTCTTTCGAAGCTTTCATGCTTTTCTTGCGCTTCTATGCATAAAGTTGCTATGGGCCTTGCTTCCAATCTACCAAGCCCTATAGGGTCACCGGTTTCTTTGCAATATCCATAGCTTTTATCTTCTACTTTATCTAAGGCGTTATCTATTTTTGTAATCAGCTTTCTGTATCTGTCTCTAGTTCGCAGTTCAAATGCAGTGTCTGTTTCTGCCATCGCGCGATCTCCTGGATCTGGCTCATTTAATTTATCTTCCTTTAGATGAGAAATAGTCTCTTGCGCTTCAGCAATTAATTGCTGCTTCCATTCAACAAGCTTTTGTTTGAAATACGCTAAATGTTTAGGATTCATATACTCTTCCTTTTTTGAAGGAACATAGCCTGGCTCTAATTCTATTTTCATACTCTCATCTTATTCTAAATGTCAGAAATTAAGATTATAAAAGTAATAAAATGAACGCAAGAAAATTATGTTAATTTAATTCTTATATGCCTCTTTTTGCCGCTAGATAGAGTGATATGATCATTTTCGAAGTGTTTTTTTGTGACAATGAGATTTTCGTCTGTGACTTTTTCTTTGTTCAAACTAGCCCCATTTCCTCGGATAAGCCTTTTTGCAGAACCATTAGATTCGCATAAAGAAGAGATTTTAAATAGTTCAGAAACTGATATCCCGTCCTTTAGGTCTCCTCTTTTTAAATCAAAGGTTTTTATTTCATCCATATTTCCTTTTTCAAAGACTTCAATTGCAGTCTCCATTGCTTTTATAGCTTCAGTTTCTCCATGACAAAGTTTAGTTGCTTCAAACGCTAATGTTTTTTTGTGATCATTGATATGAGATTTTGAATCATTTTCAAGTTTTTCGATTTCTGACACTGAGAGATCAGTAAATATTTTCATAAACTTTAGTACATCAGAATCTTCTGTGTTGCGCCAGAATTGGTAATAATCATAAGTAGATAAGGCATCTTCATGAAGCCAAACAGCTCCTTGCTCTGTTTTACCCATCTTCTTTCCAGAGGCCGTTGTGAGAAGAGGGCAGGTCAACCCGAATACTTCTTTTCCGTGCACTTTCCTTGTTAATTCAGCCCCGCTTACAATATTACCCCATTGATCAGAGCCACCACATTGTAATATGCAATTATAGTTTTGGCTTAAATGCATAAAATCAAAAGCCTGCAAAATCATGTAATTGAATTCTAGAAAGCTTAAATTTTGTTCTCTTTCTAGCCTTGCTTTTACACTTTCGAAACCAAGCATTCTGTTGACAGAAAAATGTTTCCCGTAATCTCTTAAGAAAGTGGTGTATTTTATTTCATCTAACCAAGAAGAGTTGTCTAACATTATAGCATCGCTATGTCCTTTACCAAATTTAATGAATTTTGATATACAAGTCTTGATGCTGGAAGCATTTTCCTTAATTACCTCGTCTGCAAGCATTTGTCTTGTTTTATCTTTTCCGGAAGGGTCTCCTATTTTTGTAGTTGCTCCTCCAATAAGCACTATTGGACGTACGCCATGCTTTTGAAGCATTCTTAGAGCCATCAGCTGCATTAGATTTCCTACATGCAAAGATGATGCTGTGCAGTCAAAACCTATGTAAGCAGAGGGAGTTTTCTTGTCTTGAAGGGCTTTTGATAAAAGGTCTTCATTTGTGCACTGATAAAAAAACCCTCTCTCCTTAAATTCAGCTAGAAATGAAGCCATGTTATTTTACTACTACTTTACAGTTTTTTAGTCCTGCATTTTTAAAGTTTAGTGAAACTTCAAACTCCTCTCCTGATTTTAGAGATCTTTTAAGCTTCATAAGCATAATATGTATCCCTTTAGGTTTTAATTGGACCTTATTTTTTGAGGGAACTATTAACCTATCAATATGTACCATTTGAGAAATACCCTTGTCAATTACAGTTTTATGTATTGAGGTAATATCAGCAATATTTGTACTAACTCCTATCAATTCGTCATCGATGTCTAAGTCATTTTCTATATCAAGATACACAGCGCTGTTTGATTCCGCAGCAGCTTTTCTTGCCCATGCCTCTTTCATAAAGGGACTATGCTTCTCACAAGCAAAACAGTTTAAAGAGAGTGTTAGTATAGCAAATAGTGTTAACGTAATGTTTTTCATGATTTCCTCCTAAATTCATTCAAGCAGATCTATATCATGAGAATGAATTTTATTCTACAATTTTTAATAAAAATTTATATCTTCCATTTCTGCATATTTTAATACTGCATTCTGGTTCGAGTTTTTTTCGCAATCTGGATATGTGAGTTTCTACAGTGCGGGTTTCTATTTCTGGATTGTATCCTAAGGCCTCTGAGAGTATTTTATCCTTTGTGGTATCCTGACATGAGTTCATGTGCTGCAAGATGTGTATTTCAGATTCTGTTACAGGGGTGCAAGTAATGCTACCTTTCGCTTTTATGAGAGTTTGAGTTGATATATTTAATGTTATGCCACAATCAATTTTTATAAGATCTTGTTGTACTGTGTCTATGATTTCACATAGATGTGAATAATTAATAGGTTTGAATAGCGAGTGAATTAGGTTAGTTGTTTCTTTTTTTATTGATTCTAGAGAAACCACTATGCATATATTGCTTATTTGATTTAATAAAAACTCTGAGCAAGAGATATCGTCCAATATCATGACAGAATGTTCTGTTACTTTTGAGGGATCAAAATTCTTGCAATGAGCGATACTATATTCTGGATGACTTTGCTCTAGAAGATCCTTTAAGAAGGTGTTCTTGCTAAACAGAATGATGTGTTTTTTTTGCATTTGCTATTTGATTTCTATTTCTTATATTTAATTATATAATAAAACTAGATTTTCAAAAGAAGATTCCGTATATAGAACATATAAATTTTTAAAGGCTGCCATGTCATTTTTTTCAGACCCTTTGCTAGATATCGGACGAGCTTCTGGAGACCTCAGGAGAGGGGTGCCAATAAATATGGATCAATATAGTATTTCTGCTGTAGAAAGTCTTACAGAGGAAGGTTTTGTGCATTTTCCAAGTAGAGTATTGGCTGCTCCTTCATGTAGTAATGCCAAAAAGAGAGACGCAGAGAAAAGGGTTCTTTTCTATGATATCTCTGAATTGCCACTAGGCGAGATAATATCTTCTATATCTTGCGGTGATTTTTCGAAATTTACTCTGATAACAAAAAGTGACTTCCATGAAGATTCCATAGAAGCAGCTCTCAGGGTTTTGAAGAAATCTGAATTATTGCCTTTTATTCTGGTATCTCAAGAAAATATTGATGGGGTGGTAACTCTTTCTTCTGAAGAGATTGATAGTCAACTTGCAGTCGTAGATAATGATTTATACAAAACTGCGGAAGCAAGTTTAAATTTGAAAGATGCAGAAAATGCGAAAATATTCTCATTTAGATCTAGATTCATACCACAAGATCATTATGCCATAGTGATTGGTGATATATCTACAGTTGTTGCACCAGCAGTTAGAATACACTCATCTTGTTTTACGGGCGACTTGATGGCCTCTTTGTCGTGTGACTGTAGAGATCAGCTGCTAGATGCGGTGAAGTTCATGTCGCAAAAGGAAGAAAATGCGGGTATTATTATTTATTTGATGCAAGAAGGCAGAGGAATTGGTCTTGCAAATAAAATTAGAGCATATAATTTGCAGCAACAAGGATGTGACACAATAGAAGCAAATAATTTACTGGGTTTTGATGATGATGAGAGGTCTTTTGATTCTGCTTACAGGATACTGCAGTCAATGAATATTGAAGATATTAAATTGCTTACAAACAACCCTGCAAAAGCAAAGTCTCTTGAAGATAAAGGAATAAAAATCTCAAAAACTATTTCTTTATATGGTAATATAAATAAATATAATAAATCTTACCTTGCAACAAAGAAAGAGAGAATGGGACATGATTTATAATCGATTTTTGGAAGAGTTATGAAAGTAAAATTAAATAAAACATCTTCTGCGTACAGCGTAGGTTTAGGAGTAGTATGTATGGTGTCCGCTATCTTGCTTTCCCTTATGATGCTGTCTTATTCTCCAAATGACCCATCATTTAACAATGCAAGCAGCTCAGCGCCTATCAATCTTCTGGGGGTCACTGGTGCATACATTGCTGATTTGTTATTCCAAATTTTTGGGTTTGCATCTCTTCTCGTAGTTGCAGTGCTTTTTTCTTTGGGATTACATAATCTCCTTAAAGTTTCTGTGCAATTTATGTGGTTGCGCTTTATCTCTTTGATGATTGCTTTGTGCATAGGAAGCTTGATCTTGTCTAAATATATACAAAATTCTGATGGGCCATTTGCTTCCTATGGAGGGGCTATAGGAAATGTTTTGAGTATATACACTCTTAGTATGAATACTGACTATCTGCTATACATAGCATCTGCTTCCTTTGTTGTACTTTCTTATTTCTCATTGGGTATTTCTATCAAATCTTGCTATGCGTTTTTTGTTTTGACATTTAGCCAGATTACAAAGGCTCTATCTATTGTGCTACGTGGCTTGAATGCGGTAGGGGCTGGGATAAAATATATTTTGGAACTTGTAAGTAAGAAAAGAGAACCTCATGAGATGGTTGAGGAGGATGCTAAATATATACCTAAAACACCACAACAAGAGATGGCTATTTCTTCTGAGACAAAAATTTTACCTAAAAAATCATCACCCCCTCAAAAAGCAAAGTTCAATTTTTCATTTAATAAGAATAGCAACTTCAAAGTTCCGAGTGTGGATTTATTAAATCCATTCAAAAAAAATAAAAGTACATATTCTGATGCAGAGCTTCGACAGCAAGCAGAAGATCTAATCAAGGTCCTTAAAGACTTTGGTGTAAGAGGTGTGATTACTAGCTGCTCCCCTGGGCCCGTTGTAACTTTATTTGAGTTTGAGCCAATAGCTGGAACAAAATCTTCTAGGGTTATAGGTCTTTCGGATGATATCGCGAGAACTATGAGGGCTGTGTCAACAAGGATATCTGTTATCCCGGGTAAGAATTCTTTAGGAATTGAATTGCCAAACCGTACCAGAGAAATGGTTTATATAAGGGGCCTGGTTGATTCTGATGCATATAAAGAAAACACCCATAAACTTCCTTTGATACTTGGGCGAGATATTGGGGGTAATAACATAGTGGCAGATTTAGCTGCAATGCCTCATCTGCTTGTTGCCGGCACTACGGGTTCCGGTAAATCCGTTGCGATTAATACTATGATTTTATCATTGCTTTACAAATACACACCAGAAGAATGTAAGCTTGTGATGATTGACCCTAAAATGCTTGAGCTTTCTATATATCAAAATATACCTCATCTTCTGGCTCCAGTTGTCACTGATTCTTCTAAGGCTGTGAATGCTCTAAAATGGGTTGTGCAGGAAATGGAAGGAAGGTATAAGATGATTTCTCAGCTTAAAGTAAGAAATATAGCTAGCTATAATGCCTCTATTCAAGAGGCTATAGATAAAGACATAGATTTAACTCATACTTTACAGACAGGAATAGACCCCGAAACAAAAGAGCCGATCATGGAGTCAGCGGAGATTAAGAAGAAGAAATTGCCTTACATAGTTGTGATAGTAGATGAGATGGCGGATCTTATGGTTGTCGCTGGGAAAGAGATTGAGTCATCTATACAAAGACTTGCACAAATGGCGCGTGCCGCGGGTATACATTTGATTATGGCAACTCAAAGGCCTTCTGTTGATGTTATTACTGGTGTTGTGAAAGCGAATTTCCCCACAAGAATAAGTTTCCAAGTGATCTCTAAAATTGATTCTAGGACTATATTGGGAGAGCCAGGAGCAGAGCAGTTGCTTGGTAAAGGTGATATGCTCTACATGTCTGGTGGAAACCGGATTAAGAGAGTCCACGGACCATTTGTTGACGACAAGGAAGTTGAGAAAGTTGTGTCTTATTGGAAGTCTCAAGGGAAGCCAACTTACTCTGAAGATATCACCGAAGAAAAGAGCCAAGACATGTCAATGGGTGGCGGCAACAAAGATGACCTGTATAATCAAGCTGTTGAGCTTATAATGCGTGAGCGTAAGGTTTCCACAAGTTACCTGCAGAGATATTTTAGAATAGGTTATAATAGGGCAGCTACTCTAGTAGAGCAATTAGAGCAAAACTCTGTTGTGGGATCACCTAATCATGTTGGGAAGAGGGAGATACTTATAAATGAATAGAATCCTCATTTTCTTTGTATTGATATCTTCCTTCTATGCTCACTCAGTGGAGGTTGGGGAGATACAGAAATATCTTAAAGATCTAAAAAATCTTACTGCAGATTTCGTTCAACAGGATAGATACGGAAGTAAGCAATATGGAAAACTGCATATGTCTCGTCCTGGGAAAATGCGATGGGAGTATAAAAAACCCCAGGAGCTAACGGTGATCATTAATGGAACGAAGGTCTATTACTACGACAAGCAGCTAGATCAAGCTTCTCAATATATTGGAGATAAGGGGCTTGTCACTTTAGTTGCTGATGAGGATATATTCAACTCAAAGGGCATTTCCTTCTTGAATATAGAAGAGCATGCAAACCTTCTGGAATCTCATTTTAAAAGCGAAGAGAGTTCAGATAAATTTAGCTTCATATTTTCCACAGACCCACTTCATTTTCTAGGATGTGTTGTAAAAAAAGATTCCGGTGACATTCTATCGATAGAATTTAAAAACCTCGCAGTTCATAATGAGTTGGATCCATCTATCTTTAAATTTCAACATTCCTGGGCGCCTAAATACTAGGTTCAATTAATAGTAAAATCAGATAAATTATACCAGAGTTCTTCTGATCTTTTTTCAACCTCACCTAAGTTTTTCTCTGTAAACTGTCCTTTTCTACTTCCAACTTTATTACTTCTTATATGAGTATGATTTCTTTTGGAATAGAGATTTGATTTTTGACGAGAGGGGATCTTATTTGAATTTCTATTTACGAAGTTTTTCTTTACTAGCACTATTGAGTATTGAGTTTCCTCAAGCTTGAGGTGATTTTTTGGCAATCACTAGATAAGGGTGAATGGATATCTATATTTTTCTCTTGTAATATTTGTGTAACAGAATATTGATACATAATATAAAAGATGTATAATGGCCGAGGCTGGTGCGGATGATTGCGTTGTGAATCCGGTCAGGTTCGAAAGAAAGCAGCCGTAACAAATGTCAGTTAGGTCGCTGCCAGCCTTCGTTTTTTCTAAAAAACATTCTTTGTTTTCGAGGGATACACTCTGTGTTACACTCGAGTGTATCCCTAATATCTCGGATGTTTTAATAAAGAAGTTACCTGAAACTTGCCCTTGTTTGTCTTTAACATGTACAAATTTCTGTATAAAAGGTCTTGAACAATACCTCTCTAAAGTAATATACTGCTTATGTGTTTATTTCGGAAGTAACATAGTGGAAACCTTAGATATTGCCTCAAAAGATAGTCAGGATATTTTAGAACGTAAATTGCCTTATAATGTTGTGGCAGAGCAGCTGCTGCTTGGGTATGTTCTTGTGGATAATGAGAATATGAACAAAGTTATTGATTTTCTTAGGGCTGAGCATTTCTTTGACCCTGTTCATAGGAAAATTTTTGATCATATCAATATATTTATGGAAAAAGGGATAGTCGCAACTCCCGTTACACTAAAAACATACTTTGAAAAAGACCCTGCATTTGCAGAGAAAGGTGGTGCACACTATCTTGGCGAGCTAGTAAGCTTTACAACCACAATAATTAATGTAAAAGATTACGCTAAAGTTGTATATGATTTAGCGCTTAGAAGAGAGTTGATTTCTATTGGTGAGGAGGTTGTTAATGATGCATTCGATAGCGATGTTTCAACAACTGGCCAAGAGCAAATAGAGATTGCAGAGCAGAGACTCTATAATATATCAAATAACACAGATATTTCTGGTGGTTTTATATCCATAAAAAGCACATTAGAAGAGACTGTCGCTAAGGCTCAGAGCGCATTTAAGAATAAAAACAAGATATCTGGTATAGCAAGTAAATTTACTGATTTAGATGAGCTATTAGGTGGATTTCAAAATTCTGACCTTGTTATACTAGCTGGTCGCCCTGCGATGGGTAAAACGGCTGTAGTAACAAACTTGGTTGTGAACTGTATTGAAGTAATGCAGACAGAGAATGAGAAGAAAAAAGAAACGGAGCAGGAGAAATATGCAATTGGGGTATTTTCCTTAGAAATGTCAGCGGGTCAGCTTGCTAGCCGTATGATTTCTACGATGTCTGGTGTGAACTCTAATAAAATTCGTACTGGCCATATAGATGAAGAAGAGTTTTTCTCAGTGATTGATGCCTCAAAGAAATTGCAGGAATACCCATTATTTATTGATGATACTCCAGCTTTGTCTCTGTCTGCGCTTAGAACAAGAGCAAGGCGTTTAAAGAGAAAGCATAATATGAGGATGCTATTTATAGATTACCTGCAACTTGTTCGCGCTAATTTGGGAAATTCTCGTGAATCAAACAGGGTTCAGGAGATTTCTGAAATTACTCAGACCCTAAAAGCAATCGCTAAAGAATTAAATATTCCTGTGATTGCATTATCTCAGCTTTCTCGTGCTGTGGAGCAAAGAGAGGACAAGAGGCCTCTACTTTCTGACCTGCGTGAATCTGGTTCTATTGAACAAGACGCAGATATCGTGGCGTTTATCTACAGGGAGGAATATTATTTAATGCGAAAAAAACCAAAAGAAGGGACAGATGCGTATTCTAAATGGCAACAAGATATGAGTGCAGTAAGCAACGTGACAGACTTAATTATTGCCAAGCATCGTAATGGTCCTGTTGGTGATGTGAAGCTATATTTTGATCCAAGTCTTACAAAATTTGTGAATTACTCTCATGATACTCACTAATCATGATCTATCGAACATAGACATCCCACTACCTTTATGTTAGCTTTGAAACTATACTTTGTATCATGCATCTATGAAGCTAATGAATAATTCCTTATCTATTCTTCAAATTAATATTAGCAGAATAGTCCAAAACTATCTTGATGTGAAATCAATAGTAGGTGCCGCTTCTGTTTCTGCCGTCGTGAAAGCGGATTGCTATGGCCTGGGGGCAAATGAGATAGTCCCAGAATTGCATAAAGTTGGTTGCACAGAATTCTATGTTTCAACTATAGATGAGGCGATTGCATTAAGGGGGGTTGCTCCAGGCATAAAAATATACATTCTGTCTGGGATTAATAAAGGAGAAGAATATTACTTTCTGAAACATGGAGTAACTCCTGTACTAAATAATTTTGCACAAATTGAGATATGGAAGGAATGCTCTAAAAATTTAGATGAAAAGTTAGATGCTTCTTTGCAGTTTGATATTGGCATGACTAGGCTCGGTATTTCTATTGAGCAACTTGATGATGCAATTAAATCAGTTGAGGCTTTTTCTAATATAGATTACATACTTGGCCATTTGTCCAATACTACTTCGGACCAAAAACATGATAAAAAGCAATTATCTGATTTAAAACAAATTCAAACAAAATATCCTCAGTTCAAATATAGCTTAGCAAATTCAGGAGTTTTCGGGGTAGGCAAGGAATATATATTCGATCAAGTAAGGCCTGGTATATTTTTATATAATAATAACTCGAATGGAGGTGATGTCGTCACACTAACGTCAGAGATCATACAAATAATTCAAGCTAAGAAGGGGAGGTATGTAGGTTATGGTTGCACTCATAGAACAAAAGTTGATACAATCATAGGAACTGTCCCTGTGGGCTATGCGGATGGTTATCCATTTGCTTTAAGCAACAAAGGGTTTTGTTATATTGAAGGGCAGAAAGTGCCGGTAGTAGGGAGAGTAAATATGGATTACATCATGTTAGATATTACTAATATTCCTCAAAGCTTTCACAAGACAGGTCAAAAAGTTACTTTGATTGGAGAAAAGATCAATATAGATCAAATAGCGGACCTAGCAGGAACTATATCCTATGAGATCTTATGCTCTTTGAGTAAACGATATAAAAGAGAATATATTAGGTAGTAGAATTAAATGGAGTTTATTAGAAAAGTGGGAGAGTTGGCTCTAGGGTTTTTCCAAGATGTTGGAAAGGTATCTTATTTTTCTTTTGTTGCTATTAAAGCAATGATATACAGACCAATTTACTTTAACGAAATAGCGCAAAACTTTATTAGGATAGGTTTTTTCTCTATTCCTGTAGTTGGTATGACAGCTATATTCACTGGTGCGGTACTAGTTTTACAAACATACACAGGGTTTTCTAGATTTTCTGGTGAAAGCACCATACCTACAGTTGTTGTTATTTCTATCACAAGGGAGCTGGGCCCTGTTCTTGCGGGTCTGATGGTAGCTGGACGAGTTGGTTCATCCATTGCTGCAGAAATCGCTACTATGAAAGTGAGCGAGCAATTAGATGCATTGAGAACATTGGCGGTTAACCCATTTCGGTATCTTGTTGTTCCAAGGTTGCTTGCCTGCACATTAACCCTTCCATTGTTGGTTCTTATTGCTGATATTATTGGTATATTTGGTGGATATGTTGTGGCAACTGGGAAATTAAACTTTAATAAAGCTCTATATTTAAGTAATACGGTTGCTTATCTAAAAACAGAGGATGTAGTTTCTGGTTTAGTTAAGGCTGCTATATTTGGTTTTATTATTGCCATTTCAGGTTGCTATAGTGGCTACAACGCAGATAAAGGAGCTGAGAGTGTTGGTGCAGCAACAATTAATGCTGTTGTGATGTCCTCAGTCTTAATATTATTTTTCAACTATATTACCACACAGATATTTTTTGCAACATGACAACAACGCATAAAAAAGTAAAGCTAGAGATAAAAAGTCTGAACAAATCATTCGGGTCTAAGGTGGTCTTGAGTCATTTAGATTTAAAGGTTAGAGATAATGAATCTTTGGTTGTCTTGGGTGGCTCTGGTAGCGGGAAGTCAGTGTTAATAAAAACAATAGTTGGCCTGTTAAAACCTAGTTCTGGTAAAGTATTTCTAGATTATGATGATATAACTAACTTAGATAATAAAAGTAGAAACAATTTGATGAGCCGTTTTGGCTTTTTGTTCCAAGGAGGCGCTTTATTTGACAGCTTGACAGTTTGGGAAAATATTACCTTCTACTTAATTCATAATAAATATATTGTAGAGTCAGAGGCACGAAAAATTGCTGAAGAAAAGCTTAGTATTGTCGGTTTGGGGAAAAGAGTATTAGATTTGTTTCCTTCAGAATTATCTGGGGGTATGAAAAAGAGAGTTGCTTTAGCTAGGGCTATTGCAAATGACCCAGAGGTAATATTTTTCGATGAACCAACAACAGGACTAGACCCTATAATGAAGAATGTAATTTCTGAATTAATCGTTAAATTTAGAAAAGAATTTGGTGCAACTACATTAACCATCACTCACGATATAGATACAGTAAAAACCATAGCTACAAAAGTAGCATTGCTTCATAAGGGGAAAATTGCTTGGACTGGAAGTTCAAAAGATATGCATAATTCGGGCAACAAGATCTTTGATCAATTTATACATGGAAGGGTAAGTGGCCCTATAAAAATTGAAGGAGTTCACGAGAAAGATGAATGAATCTACTGATCTCTAGGGAGTATTGTTATTTAATATAGCGCAGCCTAGGATCTAACAAAAGTCTTTTAGAAAACACTGTACAAGATTTATAAAAAATGTTTATAATCTTCTTGCTTAATCGATATTTGAGGATGTTTTGAACAGTAGATTAAAAGTCTTTTCCAAAGAATCTTCCATCAAAGAAGACTTTGTTGAGGACGATGAGGGGAATAAATTCATATGCATGGAGGCTGGGAGTGTCAGGCATTGTACTCTGATTACAGAAAATGACAATAAAAAGAAACCTAAACACTGATCAAGGTGGAGGCATAGTAAAGGTTCTCGGTTATCAGTCACAAAATTTTTAAAGAATTTTACTATATAATAATCACAAGGTCTGGATAGTTGTATTTTGTCCATTACCTTTATGGGCGAATAAACAAACAAGGCAGAGTATCAACTTTACTTGATGCATAAACATGCACTCGATACAAGGTTTTAGAAAACTATTATTGGTATAATGCTTTATAATAGTACATCTGCTGCTCTGACCACATTAAAAAGTAGTTGACATACGTTAACCTTTTCTGTATAAACGCTGTTGCATACAAAATGCAACATAACCCTCTCCAAAATGCACCTTAATATTTCGGGCCCCCCCGAAAGTTAAGGTGCATTTATTTTTGCAAGAGCAAGCCAAATGTATCTTTTGGATTTACAGTACGAATTTCATTAATTCCCATCTTTATAAGGCTTGCATGAATTAGGATCATGTTAGAAATTTCCTTGTCTACATGATAGTAACTTCTTTTGTCATACATGAAGTTAAGAATATTCTTATTATCTCTAGATGTTAAAAAATTGATAGCTTGAGAGAGATCTTCAATATTATATTTTTGTAAATCCTTTCGGTTTATATTTTTATATAATTTCTGCGCTCTAGTTATATTCACATAGTGCTGCGCTACATAGTTATGTATAGGACCAGTTCCAACTATATTAGATAGGGTAAGATTTTCCGGTAGATTTATTGAATTTAAGGCAAGGGTGAAGGCCTTTTTTATATCCTTTTTACCCATGGGGTTCAATAGCATATCTCTCCTTAATTCTGTTTTAAGAAGGTCGTAAAAAGAATCATAGTCTGGAGCAAATTCATATTTTGTATATTTATGGCTTTGTTTCTCTACTAAGTACATGGATTCTTTTCCTGCATTCCACACAATAAGGCCTTCACTTTTCTCTAGTCCTATGGATGCCACTACGGAATCGTATTTCACAGATGGCTCTTTACCTTCTGTAAGAATGCTTACTCTAATATTTGTAACTGAATAAAGGCGATCTAAAAATTCTAATCCATTGGCAGCTTGTAAGAATACTTTGTTTGCAACCCCTAGGCATTCTATTGGCGCTTCTTCCAAAAATTGCATTTGTAAATTTTGTTTATGAGCCAGAATAGATATAATTCCTTGAGACATAATTGCATTGGTAAAGCGGCAATTGTTAGAATAATCTATGCTGTTTTTATAAGGTATATTAGATTTTGCATAATAATATAACTCTTCTATTCTGGATTGCAGTATATTGACATCAGCAAGAGCAAACTTAATTCCATAAGGCCCTATATAGAATATAGCTCTCCTTTTTATTGGTGAATTTAATTGATCTTGCTTAGTAATAATCTATACCTTTCGTATCATAATAAGGTAATGATCTAGGCTAAAAGTTAATAAAGAGTTAATTTAAAGATCTTCTTTCTCTTCTATTCTTTCTCCTGCTATTTCTAAGTTATCTATATTCATATTACTATTATCTATTGGCAATCTTTCTATTTTAGATTCTTGTAACTCAGAAGAGTTCCTGCATAATTTTTCTAGAGTTGATTCATATCTTGTCTTTGCATGATCAGATAAAACAAAGCTGGTAAGATGTAGTAGCTTTAAGGAGGCCTCTTTCAGTACAGTAGGGCTATCTAATCCTTTATTCCATATTCTGTATATATTAAGTGATGGGGTTGCCAAAAGATCAGGTGCATAGTGAAAGAGTTTTCCTGCTGTTTCTCCTAGTATTTCTTCTGGTTTTAGGATGTGATCAAATATAAACCCTATTGAGTGCGCTAACATAATAGTGGATTTGATTTTATCGTTCGTTATATCCTTTGCTCCAATTCCTTTAGAAGAAAGTTTTAGCATCTTTCCAATTTGCAATGCTCTAAATATGTTTGCACTAGAAACGATATGCCATGTGTATAATAAAAACCCTTCGCTCTGATTTTTTTCCAATTTTTCAGGGCATTTATACGTTAATTTTGAATTCTCTATATTCCAATGATTTTGTAATTGAGTGTACTCAAATGTTTGCGCAACATTCCGGATCACGACTTCGTAAAGATTTGCTATGTCCCTTATCTTATGGCTCAAAATGTTGCTCTGTTGGATCTATACCTATTGAGCAAGATGAAATGCCATATTCTTTAAAGATTCCATTTAGCCTGCCCATAAGCTCTATGATATCTTCAGTTTCAGTGATAGGGTGACTTTTTTCAATAATATCAATTTGTTTTTGATCTAAAATAGGGGATTGTTGAATAATTGCATCCATTTCTTCTATCTTTGGTCTTGAGAAAATAATTAAATCGCATCCTGCATAAAAAGCCTTTCGCGCATTTTCTTCGGCTTTACCTTTTAAGGCTTTCATAGTTAAGCAGTCTGTTATTATAATCCCCTTGAATCCTATCTCATTACGCACCATATCTATAACCTTTGTTGATAAGGTAGCAGGGTTCTCTGGGTCTATATCTTCATATATGATATGTGCAGTCATTGCCCAATCTGTATTATTTAGGCTTTTAAACGGAACAAAATCTGATTCATTCAAAACTGAAAATTCAGTATCCACATAAGGCAATTCAAAGTGACTATCTAGCAAAGCTCTTCCATGCCCAGGAATATGCTTAATAATATGCGATATGCCCTTCGAAGTTAACCCCTCAATCATTGCTTTAGCTAATTCTGTGGCAATAGTTATGTTGTCACAAAAAGCCCTATCACCAATTACTTGGTTAGAATCTTTTGATGGAATATCTACTACTGGTGCGCAGTCTACATTAATACCCATTTCATTTAATTCATGTCCCATGATCTGCGCATTCAGTTTTGTGGCTTCTTTTGCATCCTTGAGGTTTTTTAATGCAATGGTTCCAAATGTCGCTGCAGTAGGGGGGTGAAACCAATTAGGCTCCTTTAGCCTTGATACCCTTCCACCTTCCTGGTCAATTAAAATAGGTGCCTTAGGATTTTCAATGGTGTGGCGTAAGGAGTATACTAAAGATTTTAATTGCTGTTTATCCCGAATATTTCTAGAAAAAAGTATAAACCCAACTGGTTTTGCGTTTGAGAAAAACTTCTTTTCTTCTGGGGTTAACTCTAACCCTTTTACTCCAAAAATTGTTGCTTTATACACCTATCTTTACTGTTATTTTGTATAATAGTATGACGCTTTTATAGTATTTTTCAATAAATAAGCAATAGTCATTGGGCCAACTCCTCCTGGAACTGGAGTAATAGCTCCTGCAACAGGTTGCACTGATTCAAAATCAACATCTCCAGATAAAGATTCTACTCCCTTTTTGTTCACTCTTGAGATTCCCACATCAATTACTGTTGCTCCTTCTTTCACCCAATGTCTTTCTACTAAGTTCTGGCTGCCAGCTGCTACAACCAGTATATCAGCTGTCTTGGCTATGTCTTCAGGATTTTGAGTTTGTGAGTGTATTGTGGTAACGCTACAATTTTCATGAAGTAACAAATCTGCCATTGGCTTTCCCACAATGTTGGATCTCCCTATAACTACAGCATGTAGCCCGGATATATTAGGTTGTGCAGATTTTATAAGATGCAAGCACCCTTGTGGCGTGCAAGGAACAAGAGCATCTTGTTTTGTTACTAATTTACCTGCATTTTCAACGGTAAATCCATCCACATCTTTCTTTGGGTCTATAGTGTTTATTATTTTTACTGAATCTATATGCTTAGGAAGTGGCAGCTGAACTAATATACCATGTACATTTTGATCTTTATTTAATTCATAGATTTTACTCAAAACCTCTTCCGTTGAAACAGATTCATCCATCTCAAATACAAATGAATTCATCCCAGCTTTAACAGCCACCTTCTTTTTGATGCTCACGTATATCTTGCTAGCAGGATTTTCTCCTACTAAAATTACGGCAAGACCAGGTGTAATACCCAGTTCTTTTAACTTGGCAACATCTTTATGTACATCCTTAATAACATCTTTAGCAATTTCCTTGCCATTTATAACGTTATGCTTTTTCATTAGACTTTATTCCCTTCGTTGTAGAATATTCAAAATGTAGTTCTTGATCTGGGTTTAGTATTGGGTAAATAGAATGCGCAGAAAGTGCGGCCTCAGAAAAGCCAGTGAGTATTAGTTTTAATTTTCCAGAATAATTAGCAACATCTCCTATCGCAAACACACCAGGAATATTAGTCTCCATAGTAGATGGGGTAACTGATATATGCTTTTTCTCTACATTTAGTCCCCAGTCTAGGATTGGACCTAAATCCATAGATAGTCCAAAGAACGGAATAAGGATATCGCATTTTAGAGTTTTTACTATTCCATCAAAATCTATAACATCAACTGCTTCAAGCTTTTGAGCATTGCCTTGTAATTTAGATAGCTGATAAGGAGTTGCTATAGTAAGTTTTCCTTGATCTGCAAGACTCTTTAATTTTCTTGCGCTGTCTGGGGCGCATCTGAATTTAGGTCTTCTATGTACGATTGTGAGTGAGTTTGTAATTTCTGATAGATCTATTGCCCAGTCTACAGCTGAATCCCCTCCACCAGCAATTACAACATCTTTGCCGCGCAAGGACTCTCTATTCCTCACACTATACATCACAGATGTCTTTTCAAACTCTTCTATATTATCTAGAGGAGGGCGGTTTGGTCCAAATGCACCGCACCCAGCAGCAATTATAATTGCTTTTGCATTTATCTCCGTTCCTTTAGAAGTGACTATATCAAAGCTTCCATCTTGTCTTTTAGAGAATTTGATGACTTGCTGTCCAAGATGATATTCTGGCGCAAAAGGCTCAATTTGTTTTTCTAAATTATTTATCAGATCTTGCGCTGAGATACGGGGATATGCTGGAATATCGTATATTGGCTTTTCAGGGTACAAGGCAGAGCATTGCCCACCTATAAAATCAAGCGCATCTATTACATGGCACTTCATTTTTAACATACCAATTTCAAATACTGAAAAAAGCCCAATAGGGCCAGCTCCTACTACAACTACATCTGTTCTATGTGACACTAGAAATACATATAAATTAGAGGAGTAATAAGAGCATTATTAGACTCAAAAGTCAAGAAGGTGCTTAGTTCAACTTAAGAATAAACCTTAACTCCATACATCCTCATGAAAAGCATTTTTTTACTAAATTGGGACGTAGACGAAGGAATGGTCATATTATTTCAGCAAGCCGTATTGACATTTACTTGTAACGGACATGTATGCATTACTTTTTGAAGTATATCTCGGTTCTTACCAAGGTCACCTATAGAAGACAGTGATTCATCATACAGTACAGTGTCATTTCCTTGGAGCGCAGCAAAAATTCAAAAGCCTCTTTGTAAGAGATAGGGAGATTTTTTTTGAATTAGGATGAGTATGAATCTTATAGTTGCAGAAAGAGTTAATTAATGTTAGTATCTTGGCAATAATTTTGTTGTTGATTTTTAATGAAGGTTTAGCGTGTGACCAATAGAATGGTAGATAAGAAATCAGAAAAAAATGTTTATGTGGTGGAGAGAAAAGAATTTTATTCTAAACATATATCAAATATTGAAGTAGCAAAAGATTTGGATTATTCAAATCTACATCTAAAAGCGGCTCAAAACAATAATTTGGGTACGGTTATGATATTGCCTGATAATACCAATATATTGTTCCGTGATATTACTGTTCAAGATCTGGCTGATAAAGCTTCCAATGAAGGTCTGTATGAAAAAGATTCATCCAAACCTTTGAAAAATGAGGTTTTGATTTCAATGGAAGAAGGAGGAGGTCATTTTTCTGCAATATTTTCCAACGGTACCTATCATTTTCGCACAGACTTCTACCCTGAGAGGAAATTTGAAGAGGGAGACGGATTGGGTTTATTATACGAAATTGGATATGTGCTTTTTAATTCTTTGTTCTTTAACGCACGAACATCTGATTGTGAGCTACAGGGTTCCGAATTAAGGGAAGGAAGATATTTTATTGAGGGTTCGTTGGGTGGGGTATATTTAGACCAGTTTGCAGGGATAAAAAAACCTAAACTCGGTGAGTATACTTTAACATTTTCTATATCTGATGAGCAATATGGCTCTGCTCATGAGGAGCAGCAAAGGATGAGAGGTCAATGTGCTTCAGGAAAATTAGGTTATGGGCCTTTTGTTCGCAAAGAAGATAATAGTTTTGAAAATTGCTTCACTTCTGTAGATAGAACGATGGAATCTATTGGTTTTAAGGATTCTTTTATGAAATTTTTCTTGGATTACCAATTATTATTTGCAGAAGATATGTTAGGTAGGTATTTTGTTGATTATAAATATGATCAATATAAGAATCCTGTAATTAAAGAAATATCTCATCAGGGTTCTTTTTTCTCTCAACAGTTACTTATGTTTGTGGGTTTGAAATTTATCTCTCCAGATACAAAATGGACTCCTTATATGGCTCTATTATCAGGGATTGTTCCTGCTCTGTTAGACCTCACTGAGGAAGAATCTTGCACTGAAGAAGAGTTAAGAGAAGAGTATCTGACTCATTATTCAAATCCTGACCCTGATTTTATAGTATCTAATTGCATTGCCCGCATTACGGAGGATAGTACTATTATTGATCCTGATCGCAAATGTCTTTTTGATCGAGAAGGAATTTCATCTACTGAAGGAGATGAATGGGTTTTTGATACTCACGGCAACTTAGTAGGAAAAAAATTGAATGTTAGTTCCCACGATTGTAAGATTGATGTCCTTGTAGAATACAACAAAGATATGCGTTACCCAATAGAAAAAGAATTCTCTGAAATGATCGGGGAAGTGGCTTAAGCTAAAAGCCTAGCTCTTTAGATTCAAATTTCTTGCCGCTAATAGCAATAGCCTTAAATAAATTACCCATTTGTTTGGGGTCTATAAGTCTTTGATATCCAGACTCTATATCTAGCTTTTGATTATCTGAGGCACACGTAAGAAGCATATCTTTTCGAATACCTATATGCATATTTGTTAGAAACTCTTCTTGTGTCTGAGGGCCGTAAACGTTTGCTCCATGCAATTTAGCAACGTCATGCAGAGCTGTAAAATTTATATGCGAGCTAATATCTGCATTTCCTATCTCATGAAAAATAGGGCTATATCTATGGCCCTTTACAGCTTGTATTGTTGATATATAATTTTTTCTATTTGTTTCAAGGTATCCATAATCTATAAACAAAGCCGCGCCTCCATACTTCACAAGATCTTGAGAGATTTCTTTTGCTAAAATATTGGCATCATCTTGTATCTCTATTACCGCATCCTCTGGAGCATCTGGATATTTATTTGAAAGATACTCCTTTATGCTTGGAGTGGCGTCAAAGTGATCTATAAAGAGATGCTGATTATCCTTTGTAATATTAACTTTATTAGCGCGCCACTGCCCTTTTCTTTTGCTATATTGGTTGATAGGTAGGGCATCTAAGAATTCATTTGCTACAAGTATCGAAAACCTTTCTTTTGGTATATTTGCATATTCATCAAACCATTCTATTCGAGAATGCTTTATTTTTTCTTTTTGAAGTTTTCGTAAGTTATGACTGATTTCTCCAAGACATATATTTATCGCCTTATGAAACCCAGGAGCATTTTTTGTAGCTCTCAATATATCAGACATCAACGTTCCTTTGCCAGGCCCTAATTCTATAAGATTGAATTGGGAAGGCGATCCATTGAGTTTCCATGTATTCAAACACCATATTCCGACGATCTCACCAAATAGTTGGCTAATCTCTGGAGCGGTAATGAAATCTCCTTTTATTCCCAGTATATTTCTTTTTCCCGAATAATATCCAAGTTGAGCGGTTTGTAATGATTTTTTCATAAAATCATAAACAGACATAGGTCCATTCTCAGAAATTGTATTTCTTATCTGCGCTGATAGATCAAGTGATATATTCATATTAGCAATCGCGAAACAATTCTGTTTAAAAGGAGCTTGCCAGAGTTTGTAAGACTTAGAGCTCCTTTATTATATTGCAAAAAACCTTCTTTTTCAAAAAGTTTCAATTCATCTTTTAATATAAATTTGAAGGGGTCTATACCATGCTCTGTCTTCAGACGCTTTAAATTTATCCCATTTTGCAATCTAAGTCCCATAAGCAAGGCCTCTGATACGATCTCAGAATCTTTCATTTCAATGTTTTGCTGAATTCCATTAGAATATTTCTTTGTTAATTCAAGCCATTTCTCTGGATTATGCGTTGTCATTATATGATACAATCTTCCGTCTTTCTTAATACGACTATGCGCGCCAGCTCCAATCCCCAAATATTCTCTATAATTCCAGTACCCTAGATTATGCTGAGATTCTTTCCCAGGAAGAGCATAATTTGAAATTTCATACCTCATTAAACCTTTGTTCTCAAGAATCTCGGTTGTGATATCATAAAGATCCAATGCTTTGTCTTGGTCTGGCAATGTAAATTTCTTATCCCGAGCATCTTTATAGAATGGCGTTCCTTTTTCTATGGTCAACTGGTATAGAGAAATGTGATTTGCTGCATATGAAAGCGCTTCATTTAATTCAGATTTCCATGACTCTTCTGTTTGGTCAGGCCTTGCATAGATCAAATCAAAAGAATAGTTGTCAAATATTTTTGATGCCATTTCTATAGTTTGAGTAGCTTCTTTAGAGGAATGGTTTCTTCCTAAGAATTTCAACTGTTCATCGATGAGGGATTGTATTCCTATAGATAGCCTATTTATCCCAGACTCTTTGAATTCTTTAAACTTCGATGATTCAGAAGAGGTCGGGTTTGCCTCTAAGGTAATTTCAATATTGTCAAAATAAGATATAGATCTTAATTTATCTATTATAGCTTTAGCGGTATCTGGAGACATGAGGGAAGGGGTTCCTCCTCCAAAGAAGATAGTCTTTATTTTGTATCTTCTTATATAGTCTGCAAAATAATCTATTTCCCGGAGATAGCCTTCTAACCATTCAGACTCATCTATTCTAACTCTTACATGACTATTAAAATCACAATATGGGCATTTTGATTTACAAAACGGCCAATGTATATAAAGATGAAGCGGGTTCATTTAAGATAAAGACTTTAGCTGCTTCTCTGAAAGATCTTTTATAGCGGATTCAGCTAAATCCATCATCGCATAAAGGTCTTTTGCTCCAAAAGGTGATTCCTCAGCAGTTGATTGTATTTCTACGATCTTCCCTTTTGATGTCATAATAAAGTTTGCATCTACTTGAGCTGACGAATCTTCTCTGTAGTCCAGATCCAGCAAAACTTCTCCATCTAATATTCCACATGAGATCGCAGCTATTTGATCCGTAATAGGGTTTGCGAAGAGTGATTTATGTTTTATCAAATGTTGAATTGCAAGAGTTAAAGAAACATAGGCTCCGGTAATAGCAGCTGTTCTGGTTCCTCCATCTGCTTGGATAACATCACAATCTATGATGATCTGCCTCTCCCCTAACTTACGCAAATCCACAACAGATCTCAGAGATCTCCCTATCAACCTTTGTATTTCTTGTGTACGACCGGATTGCTTTCCTGCATTTGATTCTCTTCTCATGCGAGAATGGGTCGAGCGGGGGATCATTCCATATTCTGCCGTAACCCAACCCTGACCTTTGCCTCGTAAGAAGTGTGGTAGGTTTTCTTCAACGGATGCTGTGCATATAACCTTTGTGTTGCCGAAGCTAATTAAGCAGGACCCTTCTGCATATGGGCTATAGTTTTTTTCTATCGTAACTTCTCTTAGATCATTGTTTTTTCTTCCAGAATGTCTTGTCATTGTGATTATTTTTGTAAGTTAACCTTGAAAACCACGCAAATAATACTAAATTGTAATAGAAAAGATACAAAAGATTTAACCAATTTATTAGTTTAAAAATTTATGACCGAAAAGAAAAAGAATAATTCATCAAAATCCAAAGATACGATGGAGACACCTAACAACAATCAAGGTGAGGATATAGATAAAAAAATTAAAGCTTTAGAGGAACAAATAGAGCTTTCCAAGAAGGAGTCCAAAGAGTTTGAGGATAATTTTTTGAGAGCTGTAGCTGAGTCTGAAAATGTCAAAAAAAGAACAGCAAAGGACCTAGATGCTGCTCATAAATATGCTTTATCTGGTTTTACCAAGGATTTGATAGAAGTTCTTGAGAATTTATATCGATCAATAGACCATGTAACTGAAGACCAGAAAAAAAATGAGGTTGTGTATCAGGTAATACAAGGGGTTGAGCTTACAAGAGATGAGTTTGTGAAGATCTTCAAGAAATATGGGGTCGAGAGAATTGCCCCTGAGGTTGGGGACAAATTTGACCATAACTTCCATCAAGCAATCTCGCAGATAAAAGAGGAATCACAGGAGCCTAACTCAGTGATACAATTGACTCAAGCTGGATATATATTAAATGACAGACTGATACGTCCTGCATTAGTAGTGGTAAGTGCATGAATATCTAACAATAGCTCGACAAAAGGATACTATGAACTCTTGCGTAAAATCCAAAAAGGGAAAGTAACTACTTATAAAATCCTTGGAGATTCTCTTGGCACAAAGGGTTATAGAGCAATAGGGTGAATACTCAAGAAAAACCCAATATCTTTCGTATGTCATATAGTGGTTTCATTAGATAGCAATATACACTATGTCAATGAAGAGCACTACTCTCCCTGCGCTAAAGAAAAGCCTAATTCCCCATCATATGTATAGAGATTCTCTATCTTGATAAAATCAAAGGATGCATCTTTAAGTCTGTCGAGAAGATGAACGATATCTTCATGCTTAGCTTTCTTGTCTGAATTCTTGGAGACAAATCTACAGCGCCAGTGGTCTGTTTCATCTACGATCGGTTCTATTGCGGAGTTAGAAGGCCAAACTTTTAATCCTCTCACAGAAATCATCTGCAAATTCAAATCTCCGTTTGCAGATTCAATTAGCTTCTCTGAGATGTCTTCTAGTTTTCCAGTCCAATCAAAAAACACATCAACTCCTACTAGCTGCTTTTCTTCTGTGCTTTTCTTAAAAGTTGTAGGCTTAGTTTCTGCGCTATCTGATGCACTATATTTTATCTCACGAAGATTTGATGGCTTTTGCCCAAACCTACTTACAACTTCTTCTGCAAATTCTTGAGGCCCAAGGGATTTTTTACTCATTCCCTCACTGTATATATCTTTTGTGTGCATTCCGTCTTCAAGGGTGCTAAGCCAAGCATTATGGATTAAGGATGCAACTTCAGTCTGTCCGATATGAACAAGCATCATTATCGCTCCATTCAAAAGACCAGAAGGGTTTGATCTATTTTCTCCAACTAATCGAGGTGCAGATCCGTGTATAGCTTCAAACATAGCATGTTTTTTACCAATATTTGCAGATCCTGCCATTCCTACAGATCCGCACACTTCTGCTACAACATCAGATATAATATCTCCATATAGATTCTCAGTTACCAAAACATCAAAATTTTCTGGTCTTGCCGCCACTCTTGCGGTTCCTATATCTACAATATAATGCTCACTTTCAATGTCTTTATAATGTTCTGACACTTCTCTAAATACCTTATGGAACAGACCATCTGTAAATTTCATTATATTATCTTTAGAAAGGCAAGTTACTTTTTTTCTATTATTTTTACGAGCATATTGGAATGCATAGTCAATAATTTTCTCGGATCCAGGCCTACTTATCAATTTTAGAGCTTGGTAAACATTCCTGGTTTGCCTATGCTCAACACCTGCATATAGGTCTTCTTCATTTTCTCTAATAATCACAATGTCTAAATCCTTGTGTTTTGTAGGAACGTAAGGATACAAGGACATACAAGGTCTTAC
Source organism: Rickettsiales bacterium (assembly GCA_047404135.1). Classification (GTDB taxonomy): domain Bacteria; phylum Pseudomonadota; class Alphaproteobacteria; order Rickettsiales; family JABSSG01; genus JAHZKS01. The sequence goes on along the minus strand of JBDOIT010000004.1, from coordinate 16,670 downwards.
ATTCGCATATAGACCAAGTAACTTCCTAATTGTAACATTCAAACTTTTGTAACCATCTCCTTGAGGGGTGGTGATAGGAGCTTTAAGAAAGATCTTATTATCATCAATTTTCCTTAAAGACTCTGTTGTCAGACCTGATGTATGGCCTTTCTTATATAAATCTTCACCGACATCTATTGTTTCTACTTTAATTCTTGCTTTTGATTCTTTTAATATCAGAAGAGTGGCTTCCATAATTTCTGGTCCAATGCCATCTCCGTATGAAACGGTAATAGGTGTATCAGTCATAATATGCTCTATTTTTTTTGTTAATTAAAAGCTATCCTAGGGGAATGTCAATCAGTATTTTTTTTATTGGCTTGTAATTGACTCTGTGATGCTTTGAAACCCCAGAAGTTAACAGACCATCTATATGGCTCTGAGTTCCATATCCAACATTCTTATCCCATCTATAATCCGGGTAATTGAAAGAAAGCTGCGTCATGAGGTTATCCCTGTAAACTTTTGCTACTATTGAAGCTGCGGCTATGGATATACTTTTCGAGTCACCCTTTGGTATATTTTGTGTTTTTATTCCAAAATCATATGTGTAGTTTCCATCTATCAGCAATATAGTTGGCTTTACAGGAAGTAAATCTATTGCTCTTGCAATTGCAATATATGTTGCCTTACTTAAACCCACTTCATTTATCTCTGATGTAGAAACAGATCCTATTGAAGAAAGATGATTCTGTTTGATCATATTACTGAGTTTTTCTCTCTTTGTAGAATTAATCTTTTTTGAATCATCGATTCCTTCTACAGGAAACCCTTCTTTGACAATACATGCTCCAGCTACTAAGGGTCCAGCCCAAGCTCCTCTTCCCACCTCATCAATGCCTGCAACTATTTCTCCACTATATTGCTTTTCTAATAATAAATTTGGCATGTACAAAATGAATTAGTTGATAATTAATTTTCTAAACCTACAATTAATTGGTGGATGCTATTTAACCTATCACTGTTATGCAATATAAAATCGTTCTTCTAATCTTTTTTTTACTATCTTCTTGCAGTGGTGTTGAGAAAAAGTCGGTTACTAAGTCGGTTACTATTTTAGAAAAAACAGAATTTATACAATATGCAAAAGGAAAGAATACCGTCTATTTTAAATCTGGTAGTGCAGAAATAGAAGATGAGGGGATTAGCAGGGTTAATGAAGCTATTTTCAATCTATCCTTGGTAAATAATATTAAGGTCATTTTATATGGATATTCAGATAGAGTAGAAAACCTATCCCATAAGAAAAAGCTTGCAGAGAAGAGGGTTGCTGCTATAAAGAAAGCCTTTGAACATTCAGGGGTTATAAAAGAAAACAATATCACCGTAGAAGCCGTGGTATTTGGAGAATATGATCCACTAGTTTCTTTTGAGGAAGTTGGTAATAATCCAAAAAGCAGGAGAGTGGATATTTTTATATTTAGTAAGGAAAAATAAGCTCAATGAATACATTATCAATCGACCATGTGCACGAATGCGTCTCCGAAGATTTACATAAGGTAGACCTCTTAATTAAATCAACACTATCTGTTAGAGATCAATCTATAGAAGTTATAGGTAATTATGTAATATCCGCAGGAGGAAAAAGGATACGCCCTCTGTTGCATCTAGTCTTTTCGAAGATTTTTGGTTATAAAGGAAACTGCTGCATTAGCGTTGCGGCAGCAATTGAGTTTTTCCATACAGCCACTTTGCTTCACGACGATGTTATTGATGAAAGCATGATGAGGAGGAATAAGGAAGCTGCGCATAAAAAATGGTCTAATAAATATGCGATATTGGTAGGAGATTTTCTGTTCAGTCAGGCATTCCAACTAATGATCTCCACAAAATCTATAGAGGTTTTAAATATACTTTCTAAAGCAGCTTCTATTATATCCGAAGGAGAAGTAAAGCAGCTTAATAACCTGAATAATATTGATCTAACAGAAACAGAGTACATAGAAGTGATTCAGGCAAAGACTGCAGAGCTCTTTGCTGTTTCTTGCGAAACATCAGCAGTGACAGCAGGTCAAACGCAAGAGATGCAGGCAGCTTCGTACAAATTTGGAATTAATCTGGGTATATCATTCCAGATTATGGATGATATATTAGATTATACCTCTGTAAATCTTGGCAAAGATTTAGGTAAGGATTATGAGGAGGGGAAAGTAACTTTACCAGTAATTCTACTTTCTAGACTTTGTAACGAAGGTGAAAAAGCCTTTGTATCTAGGCTTTTTAAAGAGAAAGAAAAGAATGGCGGGGATTTTGATGTACTTCTTAAAATGATGAAAAAATATGATGTGTTTGAATTATCTAAAAAAGAAGCTCTAAGGTACTCAAATTATTCGGAGCAAATTTTTAAAACGCATCTAAAGGAATTGGACAAACAAGGGTTACTTAGCTCAATACTGATGTATCAAATAAACAGAATAACTTAGCCACATAATTATTGTTGTTTAATCATAGTAACTTGGCATTTTAACTATGCCAGTCATCCTGAGAATATCAGTTATAGTATCAATCTGGTATGACTATTCCCTCGGGAGCATCAATTGATATATGCGCATCCAAACCACCAACATTAAACACATCAGATATATCTTTATGTTGGCCACCTAACCATCTATTGTGTTCCTCTTGCTTTTGGGCTCTGCTAGACTTTTCACAAGCAGGAGTATATAAGACGATCTCATTGGAATTTCTTTGAGAGCTTAATGTTGTATAACTCTTCGGAATAGAAGTCATAAGATATCCCTCTTTAACTGAACATATTTAGTAAAATTAGCTTTGATCTTGTCTTGTGTTTATCTACAATTTATATGCTTGTTATGCTTCCAAGTGAATTTCCATATTATTTTGGCACTCAAGCATAAAATAGTTTTCTCTTCCACGAACACCTAAAATGCGTTATAATGCGCCTGATTTGAGGCTTTTATGGAAAAGAAAAAGAAGATAGTGGTAGCAATGTCAGGAGGTGTGGATAGTTCCACAGTGGCAGCCATGCTTGTTGAGCAGGGCCATGAGGTAATTGGTATCACCCTGCAGCTATATGATGCAAATAAAGTAGGGGTAAAACGCGGAAGTTGCTGCGCAGGAATAGATATTTATGACGCTAAAAATGTAGCAAATAAACTTGGAATCCCTCACTATGTTTTAGATTATCAAAGTAAATTCAAGCAAGCCGTAATAGATGATTTTGCAGATACATATTTGCGCGGGGAAACTCCGATTCCTTGTGTCAAATGCAACCAAACTGTTAAATTTTCTGATCTATATAAAATGGCCCAAGATTTAGGAGCTGACTCTCTTGCAACCGGTCATTATGTAAAAAAAGTACAAGGAGAGAGGGGGGCTGAGCTACATAGAGGGATGGATCCGCAGAAAGACCAGAGCTATTTCATGTTTGTGATTAATAACGAGCAGCTTGGGTATTTAGAATTTCCTCTGGGTGGATACTCTAAACAAGAAACCAGGAAATTAGCAGAGCAATATTGCTTAGAAGTAGCATATAAACCTGACAGCCAGGATATATGTTTTGTGCCAGACGGAAACTATGCAAATATTATTGAGAAATTACGTCCGGGTGCTTTGGATGAAGGTAATGTAGTAGATACCGAAGGAAACATCTTGGGAACCCACAAAGGGATAATAAACTTTACAGTGGGCCAAAGAAAAGGTCTTGGAATTCCTGACCCTGAACCTTATTACGTAATTAAGATACAGCCATCAACAAATACAGTTGTTGTTGGGCGAGAAGAAGACCTAAAGCAGCAAATATTTTATATTAAAGATACTAATTGGCTTGTTGATGAAGAAGCTCTTGACCAACGGATCAATACAGCTGTAAAAATTCGTTCAACTCATGAGCCTCAAAAAGCATCTATTTATAAAGATAAAGAGGAAGGTTTATATGTTGTAGAGCTAGCAGAGCCACAAAAATCTATTTCACCTGGACAAGCATGTGTAGCTTATGATGGAGATAAAGTTTTGGGTGGAGGCTGGATTACCTTTCGAAACACTTGAATGTCAGAAAAAATTACATTGATTAAATTATGAATAAATCTGTGCTAAATAATATTTTTAAAAAAAAACAATTATCCGTAGTAAAAGAAACCTCTTTACATGGAGGTCTGAAAAAGACTTTAGGAGTTTGGGATCTTTTATTCCTAGGCCTTGGTTCTGTTGTTGGTTCGGGGATTTTTGTGCTAATAGGGGTTAATACAGCCTTGGTTTCTGGCCCTGCAGTTATCCTTTCTTTCGCCATCGCAGGAATAACATGCATATTAGTGGCTTTAGTATATACGGAAGTTGCCTCCTCAATACCATCCTCTGGTGGATCATATACATATGTATATGTATCCCTTGGGGAGCTTGCAGCTTGGATGGTTGGATGCGCAGCTGTATTGCAGCTTTGTTTCTGCTCTACCACTGTTGCTTCAGGTTGGTCTGGTTACACTATAGGAATTTTAAGACAACTTGATATCTCATTACCACACTACTTAATCAGCACTCCTTTAGAAGGGGGGGTCATTGATCTTCCTGCATTCTTGTTATGTTTATCCTTGACCTTTTTGGTAGCTAAGGGATCCGAAGAAAGTGCAGTAGTTAATATGATATTGGTAATTGTAAAACTTATTACAATTTTATTTTTTATATATTCTGCATCACAGCATATAGAAGTGAAAAATTGGGGTGACAACTTAGATGAATTTATGCCATTCGGAGCAAAAGGAGTGTTGGTTGCTTCTGGTTCTTTATTCCTCTCGTATACAGGTTTCGATGTTGTTGCCAATGCTACAGAAGAAAGCAAGAATCCAAAGAAAGATATCACAATAGGCCTGATGGGATCAATTGCAATAAGCATGTTGATCTATATTGCGGTCGCTACCTTTTTAACTGGATCTATGCATTATACATATTTAGATAATAAGGAGCCTCTAGCATATGCATTAAAAGTTAGAGGAAATAATATAGGTGGATTCTTTGTTGCCTTAGGTGGAATGCTCAGTATGGCAACTGTAATATTGGTGCAAATTTTTGGACTTAGCCGAATATTGATGGCTATGTCTCGTGATGGTTTCTTGCCAAAGTTATTTAGCGATATACACCACAAATACTCAACACCTTATAAAGGGACAATTATTGTCGGCGTTGCTATGGCTCTTATATCTGGATTTCTACCAATCAAAATAATGGGGAATTTAGCGAGCCTTGGGACTCTTACCGTTCTGATCTTTGTTTCTATAGCCGCGATGAGATTAAGAAAAACACATAAAGACTTAAATCGAACATTCCGATGTCCTGCTTTGGGTTTTATAGCTCCTGTGTCGATATCATTATGCGGGTATTTGGCACTAAGCCTTTTTGAATCCGTAGGGATTGTGTATGTGATATACCTTACTTTTGTATTTTTTATATATGTACTTTACTCAAGAAACAATATAAACACAAAATTCACATAATCTATAAAACAAAAATACTACCTAGAAAACTAACCTTCTCAGGATAAATCTTTGTCACTTCCTCTATGAAAGAAATAGCTTCCTTGCTTGTGCAAGAGTAATGCTATATAAATCTAGAAATATTAATTTCAATGTTTATAGAAAAAGGGCTGTATGGGAAAAGGGCTGTTTAGAAAGAAAAACATAAATTTCATTAGAGATGTTAGCAATCATACAAAATTGAAAAAAAGCCTTACAGCTTTTGATCTATTATTTATAGGCCTTGGTGCTGTGATTGGTACAGGAGTATTTGTTTTAACTGGAGTGAACGCTGCAGTTGCCTCAGGCCCAGCTGTATTTATTTCCTTCGGAATTGCAGGGATAACCTGTGTATTCGTTGCGCTTGCATACACAGAAGTCGCAGCGGCTATTCCATCTTCAGGAGGGTCCTATACATATGCCTATGTTGCCCTTGGTGAGCTTGTAGCTTGGCTTGTCGGTTGGTGCGTAATTATTCAGATTGGCTTTGGTTCTACAACAGTTGCCTCTGGTTGGTCTGGATATATCGTTGGAGTCTTAAACCAAATGGACATATACCTTCCAGAAATGCTTGTAAAGACTCCATTTGAAGGAGGGCTTGTCGATTTGCCAGCATTCTTAATCTGCATATTGCTTACAGGTGTTGTGTATAGAGGAACGCATGAAAGTTCTATGCTGAATAATATCTTAGTATTTGTAAAGCTAGGAGCTATACTGATTTTTATAACTATGGCTTCGGGTCATTTTGATATTAAAAATTGGGGGGGTGACCTAAAAGAATTTATGCCCTTTGGGTTCAAAGGCATTACTTTAGCTTCAGGTGCGCTATTCTTAGCTTACACGGGTTTTGATGTTGTTGCTAACGCAAGTGAAGAAAGCAAAAACCCAGAAAGAGATGTAACAATAGGTCTAATAGGCTCGATTATCATTAGTATACTCGTATATGTTTTGGTTTCTGGGTTGCTAACAGGTATTGCCAATTATTCTGATTTGAATAACAAGGAGCCTCTAGCATACGCGCTGAAAATTAATGGTAGCAATATATCTGGTACACTTGTTGCCTTAGGTGGAATCATAGGTATGACAACAGTTATACTTGTGCAGATCTTTGGTCTGAGTAGGGTATTCATGGCGATGTCTAGAGATGGTCTATTCCCTGCGTGCTTTAATAAAATACATAGCAAATACTCAACTCCTCATATAGGAACACTTATTGTGGGTTTTGGTATGGCTTTAGTTTCAGGTTTAGTGCCAATCAAAATGATGGGAGACTTAGCAAGCCTGGCTACGTTGTTAGTGCTTTCTACAATTGCCATTGCTGCACTGAAATTAAGAAAATCCAGACCAACAATGAGGCGTCCGTTTAAATGTCCTGCTTTGCCAGTAATTGCTCCTCTGGCTTTATTGCTTTGTGGTTACTTGGCATTTAACCTTCTCATGGATATCGGTTTGATCTTCGGTTTATATGTTTTGCTTGGACTTTTTGTGTATTTTATATACTCTAGAAAGAGAGCGAATTTAATCTATACGCAAAACCACTAATATGAAAAAGGCTAAGCTCCAACCAGTAAAGGGAACTCAGGATTTCTTTGGCATTAATGCGCAGAAATTTTTGCATATTGTTGATACAGCGAAAACCATTGCAAATAACTTTGCATACACAGAGTTATTAGTTCCCATAATGGAACATACTGAAATTTTCCAAAGAAGCCTTGGCGAATCATCTGATATCGCCAATAAGGAGATGTATACTTTTAAGGATAGGAAAAACAGGAGCTTAACTTTAAGACCTGAATTCACGGCCTCTGTCGTACGAAGCCTAATCTTATCTGGTTTGCAAAAAACTCTTCCAGTGAAGTTATTCTCACATGGGCCCTTATTCAGGTATGAACGCCCGCAAAAAGGCAGGTATAGACAATTCCATCAGGTGAATTTTGAATATATTGGAAATGCTGACCCAATGGCAGATGCTGAAATAATCTCTACTGCTAGCCATTTTTTAAGTAAGCTAGGCATTAAGGGCTTAACTCTAGAGATAAACAGTTTAGGCGACTCAGAAAGCCGCAAAGAATACACAAAAGCACTAGTTAAATATTTTTCAAAATATGAAAATGATTTATCCGAAGACAGCAAATTACGCTTGAAGAAAAACCCGCTCAGAATTTTAGATTCAAAAGATGAGGGTGACAAGAAATTAATCAAAGATGCGCCTATAATTTCAGAATTCTGGAACAAAGAATCACGAGCATTCTTTGATAAAGTTTTATCGTATCTAGACTCTATTGGAGTCCAATACAAACAAAATGATTCTCTAGTAAGGGGTCTTGATTACTATTCACACACAGTATTCGAGTTCACAACTGATAAGCTCGGTGCGCAAGCTACTGTTCTTGCTGGTGGCCGGTATGATAAATTAATATCGCAAATGGGTGGAGATGATATTCCGGCTATAGGGTTTGCATCTGGAATTGAAAGGCTCATGGAGCTTTCTGACTACTCTTCAGTCAACGAAAGGTCTGTAGATATATTCGTATTTGATCCTGAATTTATGAACAAGGGGTTTGGGCTTGCAGAAAAAATTAGATCAAAAGATATAAAGACCAAAATTGAGCTCGTAAAAAATATAAAGAAATCTATGAATAAATCTCTTCACAACAATGCTAAACATATTATATTCATTGGCCAGGAAGAGAGTCGGAACAATGTATACAAGATAAAAGATTTGGATTCCAGACAAGAGGAAGTCCTTCCTATAGAAGCATTACTGAACAAGCTATAATATATGAGTCTCGAAACAAAATTAGATAAGATCCTAGAAAAATATCAGGGCATTCAAGATACGTTATTAAACTCTACTGATCTTACCGGAAAAGAATATGTAGTGCTCAATAAAGCCTTGGCGGAATTAGAAGAATTAGTAGAAAAAATCAGACCATATAAGTCCCTTATTGAGGAGAAAAGAGATCTAGAAAATATGATTGGCGAAGGAGAGAATGATAAGGAAATCCTGGATATGGCAGAAGAGGATTTATATAACATCACATCGAAAATTGAAGAAGGAGAAAAGGGTTTAAAACTTGCCCTTCTTCCTAAAGATGAAGCAGACGCTAAAAACGCCATCATCGAGATACGGGCTGGAACTGGTGGAGATGAAGCGGCTCTTTTTTCATCCAAGCTGTTCGCTATGTATATGAAATATGCTGCTAATAATAATTGGAAATTTGAGATTCTTGCGCTTTCTGAAACAGGTATAGGTGGTTATAAAGAAGCAATCGGAATAATCACAGGAAAAAATGTATTCTCCAAATTAAAATTTGAATCAGGAGTGCACAGAGTACAACGTGTTCCAGAAACAGAATCAAGCGGAAGGGTACATACATCTGCGGCAACAGTTGCAATTCTACCTGAAGCAGAAGATGTAGACGTGAATATAGATGAAAAAGATCTGCGCATTGATGTGTATCGCGCTAGTGGAGCAGGAGGTCAGCACGTTAATACAACAGAGAGCGCCGTTCGTATAGTCCACCTCCCAACCGGGATTACAGTGCAACAGCAAGATGAAAAGTCACAGCATAAGAATAAGGCTAAAGCCATGAAGATTCTGAAATCACGTTTATATGACCATGAAAGATCTATGAAAGAGGCAGAAAGGGCAGCAGAAAGAAAAGATCAAATTAAGTCTGGTGATCGTTCCGATAGAATCAGAACCTATAACTTTCCTCAAGGAAGAGTAACCGACCACCGCATTAATTTAACTCTGTACAAAATCGATGAAATAATGCAAGAAGGTAACTTAGAAGAATTAATCAATGCACTAATCTCAAACGATGAAGCAGAGAGGTTGTCGGAGATTAATTAACAACAAATACGAGGAGGTGTATGGACAATAATCTAAAGCAAAGATCAGAACAAGTAGACACTTACCTACTAGAGATACTGCTTGATATCGACCCTTAAGTGGCAGAAATTCTTCAAGGAGAGATAGCTCTTAAACAAGCTCAAAAATTTAAGGATTGGTGACAGTCACAAGAAGAATATGAAGAGATTCTAGACTTTGTCAGATAGAAGCGCTAGACGCAGGAGCACCTCCTGAGCAAGTCTGCATTTAATAGTTGGAGAAAGTACAGGCGCTCCAAGCTGTAGAAACAGTTGAGCAAGCTATGCAGTTTATGAATTCTTGCCAACTAGGGGAGTGGATAGTAAACGTATCTTAAGTATAGCAAAGGCTATTATTCTGAAGCATCATAACAAGCACCCGCAGGAATTATATCGCCCATTCCACTCTCATCAGATAGTGCTATTAAAACGCTCTCTGTATCTGCATCACATTCCTCTGCTGTGTCTTGATCCATCTCTGCGGCTCCTCCTTCTTGATCTTGGTCTCTGTTCATTTTTTTGAGCAGAGCTACTGCATGCTCACGAGTATCATCTTGGTTTGGATTTTGATCCATCTCACACCATATTCTCATCAAAAGAGTGTAAGGAGTATAAGTAATGCCCGTGTTATGAACAAAATATTCAATATTAGTATCAGCGCCAGCATCAACTAACATTTCTGCAGTATAAAAATTTCTTTCCAATATCTCTATAAAAAGTGCCGTAGGAAGACCTTCTACTCTAAAATCAACATTTTGGAATCCACCTGATTTGATCAAAAATTTGGAAGACTCACACAGCTCACCTGACTCTATTATTCTTAGTATTTCTACTACTTTTAGTATCGCTGGCTCCATTTTTCTTAGAACTTTGTATTTGTATATTGAAAATATTATCTCAAAATTTAATCTTATCAAGAGATATATTTTCTAGTTGCCCTTTACATGGGAAGGGAGAGTGAATATAATCGGGTCCACTAATTTTGTTTGGAGAGAGATGAAGTACAAAAAAAGACCCATATCACCGCATTTAACAATATATAAGCCACAGATATCATCTGTGCTTTCTATCATGCATCGTAGCACCGGTTTATTCCTATTCATAAGCACTCTAGCGCTATCTTGGCTAATGATTGCATTGGTTATGAAGAGCACAGGCATAACATTAACTGGGTATAATATATATTATTTCTTGGATACCAGAATATTCAAATTCTTTTTACTGGGTTTATCTTTCTGCTTATACTACCATCTATTCAACGGTATAAGACATCTATTCTGGGATGCTGGGATGGGCCTTGAAATTAAATCTATGAATATGAGCGGCGTGTTCGTAGTAGCTTTAAGCTTTTTCTGTACTGGATCAACATTAGCTTTAGCAATAATCAACAGATTTTAGCAATGAACAATACCACGTATAAATCAAATCTAGGAAAAGCAAAAGGGCTAGGAGAGTCGAAATCTGGAATTTCTCACTGGAAATGGCAAAGGATATCCGCAGCTTCACTAGTTCCTCTGTTCGTTTGGTTTATATATATGATCGTGAACTTCTTAGTTGACCCAGAATATGTTCTAAACAAACTGCTTTATGCGCCATTCGAACTATTATTCTTTGTAATCTTAATTAACCTCTCTATATACCATGGAGTGCTAGGATTTAAAGTGATATGTGAAGATTACATACATAACGAATTTGTAAAAATTATTGCAATAGTCTCCTGCTATTTCATAAGTTTTATAACTATGTGTACAGTAACTTTTGTTTTGATGATGAATTTTATAATAAATATATAATATGACCCAAAAATACGAGATCATCGATCATCGATATGATGTAGTAGTAGTAGGAGCTGGAGGAGCCGGCCTTAGATCAACCTTTGGTATGGCGCAAGCAGGACTTTCAACCGCTTGTATTACAAAGCTTTTTCCAACACGAAGTCACACTGTGGCGGCGCAAGGAGGGATGAGTGCTGCGCTTGGTAATATGGGATCAGACGACTGGCGTTGGCATATGTATGATACAGTAAAAGGCTCAGATTGGCTTGGTGATCAGGATGCTATTGAGTATATGTGTAAAAATGCAGCTCAAGCTGTGATTGAACTCGAACATTACGGAGTTCCATTTTCACGAACCGAAGAAGGAAAAATATATCAAAGAGCCTTTGGTGGAATGACTACAGAATATGGTAAAGGTAAATCTGCTCAGAGAACTTGTGCAGCAGCAGATCGTACAGGACATGCGATATTGCACACACTTTACCAACAAGCTCTCAAACATAAGGCAAAGTTCTTTATAGAATTTTTTGCTCTAGACTTAATAATGAATGATGAAGGCGATTGTGTCGGTGTAATGGCTTGGAATTTAGAAGATGGAACAATTCATAGATTCAATGCAAAAACAGTAGTTTTAGCAACAGGTGGGTATGGTAGAACGTACGCATCCGCGACATCTGCACATACATGTACTGGTGATGGTAATGCCATGGCTTTAAGAGCTGGCGTTCCTCTGCAAGACATGGAATTCGTTCAATTTCATCCAACAGGAATATATGGGGCGGGTTGTTTAATGTCTGAAGGTTGTCGTGGAGAAGGGGGATTCTTAACGAATTCCAAGGGCGAGAAATTCATGAAAAAATATGCACCTAAGGCAAAAGACCTTGCATCTCGTGATGTTGTTAGCCGAGCTATAACTGTAGAGTTACAAGAAGGAAGGGGTTGCGGCTCTAAGAAAGATTATGTTCATCTGAATCTACAGCATCTTGATAAAGCAGTTATTGATAAAAGATTGCCAGGAATATCCGAAACAGCGCGTATCTTTGCTAATGTGGACACATCAAAAGATCCTATTCCTGTGGTTCCAACTGTGCATTATAACATGGGTGGTATCCCAACAAATTACCATGGTGAAGTTGTAACAAAATCCGGTAAAAATAGCAACTCAATAGTTCCAGGTTTAATGTCCATTGGTGAAGCGGCATGTGTCTCCGTGCATGGAGCTAATAGACTGGGATCAAACTCACTTCTAGATATTGTTGTATTCGGAAGAGCATCCGCACTCCGCTGCAAGGAGCTACATAGCAAAGATCCAACTATCAAACCTCTGCCAAAAAATGCAGGAGAAGAAGTCTTAGATAGGCTTGATAGGATCAGGCGCTCAAAGGGCTCTATGTCTAGTGGAGAAATAAGAGATAATATGCAGCAAACCATGCAACAGCATGCTGCTGTATTCAGAGAGCAGAAAACTCTAGATGCGGGCGTAAAGAAAATTAACCAAGTTTACAAGCAATTCAAAGATATCAAAATCTCTGATCGTGGCATGGTATGGAACACAGACCTTGTAGAAGCTCTGGAGTTAGAAAACTTACTTCAGCAATCTATTGTAACTATGCATTCTGCGGCTAATAGAAAAGAGAGTAGGGGTGCGCACTCACGTGAGGATTATAAAGATAGAGATGATAAGAATTGGTTGAAACATACTATATCATGGCTTGATGTGAACTCTGGAAAGGTTAAACTAGATTATAGACCTGTTCATATGAATACATTGACCGATGAGATTAAAACTATTCCACTACAACAGAGGGTGTACTAAATGGTTGAGTTGAGATTACCAAAAAATTCACGTGTAAAAAAAGGAGAACTTCATAAAGGAGAAGTGAAGGACAAATCTAAGGTGCGCGACTTTCATGTTTATCGTTATGACCCAGAAACCGAAGGGAATCCGCGCTTAGATACTTTTCAAATGGATACATCTATGCATGGACCAATGGTATTAGATATCTTGCTAAATATCAAAGCAGGAGTGGACTCTTCATTAACATTCAGACGTTCTTGCCGCGAAGGTATTTGCGGAAGCTGCGCAATGAATATTAATGGAACCAATACATTAGCATGCATTGTCCATCTAGACGATTTAAAAGGAGATGTAAGTATATTCCCACTGCCTCACATGGAAGTTGTAAAAGACCTTGTTCCTGATATGAGCAATTTCTATGCGCAATACCAATCCATCGAGCCTTGGGTAAAAACCGATAGTGAAGTGCCATCAAGAGAACGCTTGCAGTCTATTGAAGATAGAGAGAAATTAGATGGGTTGTATGAATGCATTCTATGCGCATGCTGCTCAACAAGCTGCCCAAGTTACTGGTGGAATGGTGATAAATATCTCGGACCCGCAACGCTTCTACAGTCTTACAGATGGATTTCGGATAGTAGAGATGAAAGCGCCGGTGAAAGATTAGACAACCTAGAAGACTCATTCAAGCTATATCGCTGCCATACAATCATGAATTGTACGAATACTTGCCCCAAAGGATTAAACCCAGCCAAGGCAATCGTGAGCATTAAGAAGTTGATTCTTGAAAGGGACGGCGTTTAACTGAATAGCGCCATAGCAAATTTTCTATAATCTTTGATATGAGTGGATAAAATCAATTAGTATATTCGAAGCCATATATTTCTTGCCTTTATATGTTCTTTGTCTCCCATCTTTATGCATTATTTTGATAGAGGTTTCATCCTTATCAAAAACCTTATTTTCTCCAACTGCATTTGCCACAATCACATCAAGCTTCTTCTCTTTCAATTTCTTCGTAGCGTTTTCTTCTACATTATTTGTCTCAGCTGCAAATCCCACCATAAACTTATATGGATATTTATGTGACACTTCTGTCAATATATCCTTGTTTTTCATTAACTTCAAAGTGATCTGATCTGAGTCCTTCTTAATTTTTTTATCGCTTATATTTTCTATACGATAATCACTCACTGCTGCGCACCCTATAAATATATCCGCATCTTCAATGTGTTTCTTCACTGCGCTATACATCTGTTCTGCAGATCGCACATCAATCCTTTTGCATTTACCAGGAGTTGTTAGGCTAACAGGCCCACTCACCAAAGTAACCTCGGCACCAGATTCAATAAATGCTTGGGCGAGAGCAAAACCCATTCTTCCAGAGCTACGACTTGATATATATCTAACTGGATCTATAGCCTCTTGTGTAGGGCCTGAAGTTAGTAAAACTTTCTTTCCTTTCATCATATTCTCTCGTTTGATATATGACTCCACCTCATCAAATATCTCCTCAGGCTCTAGAATTCGTCCAACCCCATAGTCACCACATGCTTGCTCTCCAATTGTAGGGCCTATCAGTTTTACGCCGTTTCCTATAATTATATTAACATTTTCTAGGTTCGTTTTCTGCTCCCACATAACTTTATTCATCGCAGGTGCAACCATAATCTTAGCCTTACTTGCGGCAATTGTTGAAGACAACTCATCATCTGCGATACCGTGAGCCAGTTTAGCTATAGTATTAGCGCTCGCAGGCGCAATAAGTATGATATCAGCCCATTTGGCAAAATCTATATGATCTATCTGCACATTTTTTGTGTCCAGATATTTTGCAAGCTCCTGATCTCCTCCAATGACGTCCATCTTGCTTAAAGGGAATGAATGAAAATCAACAAATTTAGTCCCATTCTTGGTAACGATACTTTTCACCTCATGCCCAGACCCACGCAGCTTCTCAATAAGCTTAGGTGATTTAGAAGCTGCAATACTCCCTGTGATACCAACAAGAATTTTCTTTTTACTCATAGCTATTTTGTTTATACTATAATTTATGCTATTGGATTATACATCATGATACGAAAGATTACACTCATATCAATATTATTGGCAGGATTGCTATATCTGTTGAATAAAAATTTCCCCGGTGCTCTCTCTGACAGAGATAATATTTTTTATATATTACAGGCTGTGCTAGTACTATCTATAATAATACTAGGAATTTCAAGAAAGAATTTTGATACAGGTTTTCTGCTAAAAGGAACCGTAGTATGGCTTTCTATTGCATTAATTATAGTTAGTGGATATAGCTATCGCTTTCAATTAACAAACTACTACCAAACAATCTTAGGTAATATCGTTCCATCCATGGGAAGACAACTAGAAGATGGGGAGGTAACATTTAGAGCAGGGATCAATGGACATTTTACTATACATTCAAAAGTAAATGGGCAAAAAGTTATATTTTTGCTAGACACAGGAGCAACAAGGGTAGCACTTACAGCGCAAGATGCAAAAAGAGCGGGGTTTAACATAGAGAGGTTAAATTACGACAAAGGTGTTAGCACAGCAAATGGTACATCATATTTCGCCACCGTAACTATTGGAGAAATACGAATAGGAGATATAGCTATCAATAATGTCCCAGCATTTGTTGCAAAATCTGGCTTAGATAGCTCTTTACTTGGAATGAGTTTTTTATCTCGCCTCAGAGAGTATGACGTCAAGCAAGACACTTTAACTTTTAGAAAATAACTAATTACCCGCAAGAAATCATTATTGCTAATTGAAGTGAAGGCAAAGGAAGTTTTTTAACAATTTGTTAACTCTCTTTGCTATACAATATATCTAACTATTTATTTTATATTCATCAGGTAACCGTAATGGCTAAATCAGAAGAAAAAAAACCATCATCAGAAGAAAAAAAACCATCCGGCATAGTAAGCAGATTAAAAAACATGTTACCACGAGGTTCTGGATTTACAATTTCAGCAACAGCAGGCGTTGTCACCGCTATATTATTTGGTGGACCATTTGGAGTTGGTGTTGCAGGGGGAATTTATGCTTCTTCAAGATTAAAAGGTAGAGTATCTGGCCTAGTAAGTGGTACAAAATCCGCTTCTCTTAAAGCCATAGGAGGAATAGCCTCAGGTGCTTGTACATCAGTAGGAGCGGCTATTGGTTCGATGATATTCCCTGTTGTTGGAACAATAATTGGAGCTGCTGCTGGTTTTGCAATAGGAATGTTTGCATCTAAAAAGGTGACTTCAAAAATTAGAGATAACTACATGGAAAGGGCTGAAGTTCAGGCTAAAGCTAGCGCTCAAAAGGTAGGAAGATCCGTAAAACAGGCTATAGAAGCGGTAGAAAACACAGTCACAGCTCCTCAAAAAACCCCATCGAGGAAAAAAGGCGATAAAGAAAAGGTACACCGCTAAAAATGCAAAACAACCTAATCGCGTAATATGAATGAATAAAAACAACCTAATCGCGTAATATGAATGAATAAAAGTATATCAAGTGCTATAATTGTTGTTGTGTCCGCCTTTTCTCTTCAGTCTCAAGCTGATGAAAATGCTTCTTCTAGTAGATTTTCTCTTTCTCCTCATATAGTGATATCAACTCTTGGCTATGACGAAAGGTTTTTTGCCATTTGCTTTGGTGCAAATGCATTAACCTACTCAACGACAAGCCTAATCAGCGCAAGAGTGCTGAATC
>JBDOIT010000003.1:0-1450 GCA_047404135.1 Rickettsiales bacterium | reverse complement strand
GGGTGAGGAATGCGAGGTTTTGAAACTCAAGGACGCTGATAGGGTGGCCCGTCTACCTCATCCTATATCCTCTCGAGGCTTTCCACTATATGCTGACGTGTGCAACGCCGACATGACGTCACGTACGCTCCACTCCACACTGCTAGGCACATGGCGCCTGCAGACCAGCCGAGAAGAGTAAAGGCGATGATGAGGTGGTTCACCTCTGGCAAAAGTCAGAGTTCCAAGTTATAACAATCATAAAACAATTTTAAAACTTTTTTGTAGTACTCTTATCCTTGCTATTGATGAGAGAGCTCGACCTCCTACAATACCATCAGAAACACCACCTGCCACACCAATCGCAACTGCATTACTGATGAAGTCATAAACTTGATCAAAGGATGTCAACAATGAAACTTTCATGAAGTTATTTATTAAATAAAAAACAATAAAATTTGATTAAAAGAGAAAACAAAAGCAGGCACACCAACAAGCACTAACGTGTTAACCTTACGGTGCCGACGGCCGTACCTCGGCCGTACCTGGGTATATGGTGCGCCATTCAAACCAGTGCTCTGATTAGTGCACCAACACCCATTAATCTATACACTAAAAGAAAGCTGACATCCTCAGCTTTATTTTGAAATAATTTTTGAGGGTCCTCCGCAATATTGTGGAAAACTATTTTAAATCATATCTCATTAAGAATCCTTCTCAAAGATTTAAAGTTAAGTTTTGCATTGCTGACCCACCAATCCAAGTAAATGAACACTAGGCTGCGTATACGTCTTACATAGTGGAACATAGATGTGTTATAGGAATTTGAAGTGTATTCAACATGTTTATCTTGAATATCCGCTTAGCACAAGTGGTCACTTTGAGTGCTAGTTTAGAGTGCCAAAAACTTCAGCATTAACATCAAAATCACATTTGCTATGGTGCACGAGGACATTTTAGGTATGCTAGGAGACTAAAAGGTTAGGGTAGCATATATATAGGTATGGTTGATGTTTAGATCACAATAAATAGATGCGTTTGTCCATATCTGTGTTATAGCACACGCATTGGTGAACAGATGCTTTAACATCGTCTTTTTCGAAAAAAGGGTAAAATATCAAGATGAGTTTTCATAAACGTAATGCTCATACGAGGTGCTTGAGTTTTTCTGTCAACGTTGAGAGTATAGGCATATCTTCTAATCCTGCAGATCAAATGCAGGTTTACACGTCATCCCAACGTACGCTGGGTCCTACAGCACACACAAGTTTGGCAAAACAAGAAAGACGATTAATGAGATTGAATTTGAGATAGTTTTCTATTATGTTGAGGAGGACTCTCAAAAATTATTTCAAAATGAAGATGAAACCGTCAGCTTCAGTTTACTTATTTGGTTTATGGGTGTTGTTTGTTTGTTTGTTCTCGAGTTGACCAAAAACGAAGTAGATGAGTCATCGATAATTTTACGTTC